>CAYTME010000041.1:16331-18756 GCA_964438415.1 uncultured Pleurocapsa sp.
AATGGTCGTCACGGTTACAGGGCGTGCGCGTACCACCGCTTGACCGTAGGCCGCCAGCGCCCGCGAAAGGCGCGGATAGCGCGCATAATGCCGGCGCAGCGTGCCGTCTTTGCGCACCGGGTGCCCCCAATCATGGCGTTTGACGGGACTCAAGATCGGGTCATTTTCGCCGTCGAAGAATAGGTAATGATTGATGGCACGCATCCCGCATGAGATGCATAAGCGGCTGTGCAGATCGTAGAGCGATGTTTGTGCGCCGCTGAAATCTTGATTCCCACCCGCTTGAAATTCGATCGAAAAGAGCGGCTGCTGCGGGTTCTGCAGTGCCTTCGTCATCTCGTTAACGAGCAGCAGTTGGTGAAAATTGCCCTCGCCGATGGCGATCGGGTAGACATCGGTCGCGCTGATCATGCCGTCGATGGCCATGACATCGACCAACTGCGATAGGCCGATGGGGAAGGTCTTGCCGCCGTTGGCAAAGCCGTGAATGTTGACGACCGGCGGTACCTCCATGCCATGTGCTTGGGCGCGCTGCCAGAGCCAGTTCATGTACTCGCGCAGGTAGGCACGGTAGAAACAGCGGTAATCCTCGATCACGCGCTCGGCGTTGGGCGCATCTGGCTGGGTGATGCGCACGCGCAGGAAATCAACCAGATCGTCGGCTGGGAAGTTCTCGGCGAGCCGATTGCCGTAGGTTTCGGCCAAGTAAGCGGCGAAGCGTGCCAGCGTGTCTGGATTGGTGTCGATGATGTTCCTGACCCACTGGATCATGCCCATCTCGTTGTCCAACTGGATCAGGATGATCCTGCCGCCGCGTGTGATCTGGCGCGGTGAGAGCACGGCGAAAACCGCTGCGTACCAGCCCTCGACTGTCGTCAGAAAATCGGGGTGCAGGCAGCTGGCGATGTTGTGCGCCGTGCCATCCTGCGCGATGAAAGCCACCTGCGGATGCCGCTCGAAAACCCAGGGCGGAATGCCCTCGTTGATCGTCTCGGCCATGATATACGGACCGGGGCGGGCAATGATCCAGAAGCCCATCTCTGCCGCTAGATCGAGGAACCCCGCCAAGTCGCGCATCGGGTGCGTGTGACCGTCCAGGTCGCTGACATCCGGCTGCGGCTGATGCCAGAGCCAGGGGATGTAGCTGGCGACAGCGTTGAAACCCGCCGCGCGCAGCAGCTCCAACCGGTGTCGCCACTGATCGGCGGGCGTGCGAAAGTAATGGAACTCACCCGCCTGGATCATTTGCGGCTGGCCGTCGATCCAGAAGTGGCCATCTCGGACTTCAAACGTGTGCATGGTCAGCTCTTTCTGCGCGTCGCGTAAAACCGAGCACGCGCAGCGCGCGTTGTATCGGCTCGCTTTCGGTGTACGTGCGCCAGATCAGCCCGGTCAAATAATTCTCGATCATCAGCATCGAGCAGCCCTTGTCGATGCCGTAAAGCGATTGGCTGTACCAGGGGGGATCGACCGCCAGATTGTACGAGTCGAAGAAGCCGTACCTGCCCCAGGTTTGCGGATGCTCGGTGTAGAGATGTTCAATCATCGCCAGCGCGTGATCTGGCACGAACGGCAGCGACGACAGCGCGCTGTAGATCGAGACAGTGCCGTTCGGCTCGATCAGGTGTAGGGCTGGCGGCGCACCGGAGACATCGTAACCCCAGGGGCTGTCGCCAGCGCTGCTGCCCCAACTGTTGGCGTGGTAGGTTTTGAAGCGATACGCGTTGTCGATGGCGAACTGTCGGTGCGCCAGCGACGCCAGCCGCGCATTGGCAAACCAATCGACGCCATCGGGATCAAGGTAAGCAGCGGTATCCAGCCACGCCTCGCTGAACTGGTAAGCGAAAAGCGTACCGCCAGGGTTGATGATGATCTCTTGATCACCGAACATGCCTTTATCGCGCCGAAAACTCGCGTAGAGGCGGCGCGCCAAGGCTGGCTCGATCTGGCCGGCGGCTTGTAGGTACATCATCTTCTGCTCAGCGGCCATATCCCACCGACTGATGAAACCCGGCTCGCCTTCGACATAATCACCGCCGAGATCGGGGTTGTAGGCCATGCGGAACAGGGTCAGCCCGCCATCTTCGAAAATGACGAACGGCCAATCGACGCGCTGGAGCAGCGCGTCGGCCAGCGCGGACACTTCCGCATCGTTGAAATAAGCCGCTGCGGTGATGACGCCGTTCAGACAGAGCGCCGTGTCGATAGTCGAGTATTCGCACTGCTCCCAGCGTTCCGCAGTTTCCATGTCTAAAAAGTGGGCGAAGAACCCGTGATGATGAGGCGCGCGGTGCAGCAGGGTGCGCAGCGTGCTGCATGTGATGTCGATCGCACGCTGGCGATCCAGCACGCCGCGCGCGCAGGCGATAACCCAGCCGGAAAGGGCGAAACCTGCCGCCGCGATCGAGGCGATGCGCCGATCTTT
>CAYTME010000041.1:18778-21240 GCA_964438415.1 uncultured Pleurocapsa sp.
CCGAAACCGGGGCTGTCTGGATCGAGGTTGGTGTAATCGAGAAAAAACGCCAGCGAGCCTTGCAGCTCGCGCTCAAGCAGATGCTCCATCTCCATCTGATGCGGCCTCCGTCTGCGGCTGTGCGCAGCTTTACAAGCTTGAAGACTGGCGAGCGAGCAAGCGGGTTCGAATACGCTGTGGTCGAAACGGGCTGCCATTTTCGACAAAATCGAGCAGTTGGCGGACGGCGGCCGCGCCCCATTCGAAACGGCTGGCACCGATGGTCGAGACCGATGGCTGCATGAAGCGCGTCAGCGGAATATCGTCGAAACCGACGACAGCGATATCGTTTGGCGCGTGCAGCCCGCGCTCGTGCATCGCGCGCAGGAAGCCGAGCGCCATCTGGTCATTGGCGCAGAAGACCGCTTCCGGCAGGGCAGGAGCGGCGAAGATCGACAAGGCAGCCTCGTAGCCGGATACCTCGGTGAAATTGCCCTGGTAGACCGGCACATGCAAACCATGTGCCGCTGCCACCTCGAGAAAGGTGGTGGTGCGCTCAGCGTTGTCGAATGAGTCCGGCGCACCGCCGACAAACGCCAACCTGCGCAAACCCTGCTGGTAGAGATGATCGAACGCCTCGCGCGTTCCCTGCGCATTATCGAGCAGCAGCGGGAGGATGTACTTACTCTCCAGCAAACGGTCGAGGACGACGATCGGAAAGTGCGCAGCGGCCAGTTTCTCTAGGGGTTCATTAGGAATTTTCGAGTCGAAAACGATCGCACCATCGACCTGCCGGTGCAGCAGAATGTGCCGCTTCGTCCGGCTTTCCGGGCAGACAAGCAGCTCATAATCTGTTTCCAAGATGACGCTGTGAATGCCCTCTAAGATATCCTCGTAAAATGAGCCGCCGAAACGCGAGATGAAGACGCCGATCGTTTGCGTTTTGCGGTGCTTCAAGTTGCGGGCAAAGGCGTTGGGGTGGTAATTGAGCTGCTCGGCGACCTGCAGCACCCGCTTGCGCGTCGAGTCGCCGATATTGCCAACGCCGTTGAGAACATACGAGGCGGTTGTGACGCTGACCCCGGCGGCTTTGGCGACATCGCGAATGGTGGTCATGGCTCCGCTCTTTTCTGATCGCATGCCCTCAGGCGAAGATGATTCACAGACCGCACCGCTTGCCAAATTTGACAAAGCCGAAAAAAAACCGATATAATGTCGCTCAATGAAGTGAACCGTTTCACTTCACAATCGGCAATTGTATATCGACATCCGTAAAAAGCAAATTTGAACCGTTTTTGCCGAGGGAAAATGCGCAAAAAATTCGAAAGCGGCTGCGGATATTTTACAGAGAACGGCAGAGAATACGTCGTCTCCACACCGTTCACCCCGCGTCCCTGGGGCAACGTCATCAGCAACGGTGACTACAGCCTGATGATCTCGCAGACGGGATCGGGTTACAGCTGGCGCGGCAACGCGGGGCAGAACCGCATCACCCGCTCGTTCCAAGATTTGATCAAGGACAATTGGGGCAAGTATGTCTACATACGCGATCTGAAGCGCGGCGTGTACTGGTCGGCGGCTTACAAACCCGTCATGCGTCCATATCAACACTACGAGGCTGCGCATGGCATCGGTTACTCGCGCTTTACCCATCGGGTCGAAGATATCGAAAGCGTGATGACGGTCTTCGTCGCCGCCGATGCGCCGGTCGAAATCTTCGAGATTACGCTGACCAACCACAGCGCCGAGCCGCGCGACCTCGATCTCACCTCGTATGCCGAGTGGCTGCTCGGCTTCGCGCCAGATGAACACCGCGAATTCCACAAGCTGTTCATCGAAACCTCAGCGGATGAAACCCATCGAGCGGTGTACGCGCGCAAATGCTTATGGGGTTTCCCGGATGAGCACGGGCGGCACAACAACATCGACTGGCCGTATACGGCATTCATGGCCGTCAGCGAACCGTTGAAATCGTTCGACTGCGATAAGGAGAGCTTCATCGGCCTGTACCGGAACGATGACTGCCCTGCGGCCATGCAGCAGCCACAGCTCACGCGCAGGCAGGGACGCTTCACCGACGCGATCGCCGCGCTGCAGGTCGCAGTCAGCCTGCAGCCGGGCGAAGCGAAGACGGTGGTCTTCACGCTCGGTGCCGCCGAAAACGGACGCGAAAACCCCAACGAGCTGATCGCGGCTTATACTTCGGTCGCGGGCAGTGCGCGCGCCTTCACTGCTGTACAGGAGTTTTGGTCGCGCTTCATCGACGCCGAGCAGGTGGAAACCCCCGATGATGCCCTCAACTTCATGACCAATTTCTGGCTCAAGTATCAGGCCATTTCGTGCCGCTTGTGGGGCAAGTCAGCCTTCTACCAGGTTTCGGCAGGTTACGGCTTCCGCGATCAGCTTCAGGACAGCCAAATCTTCCTCGTCGGCGACCCGGCTTACGCGCGAGGCGGATTCCTGGACGAGTGGGACGCGCGGAT
>CAYTME010000041.1:21250-21647 GCA_964438415.1 uncultured Pleurocapsa sp.
GCACGCCGCCCAGCAGTTTGTCGAGGGCGATGTGCTGCACTGGTGGTTTTCCATTCGCGGCGGCGGGCCGCGCACGAACTGTTCGGACGATCTACTGTGGCTGCCATTCATCTTGGATGCTTACCTGTTGGAAACGGCTGATGAGAGCATCCTTGATGAACCGGTCGCGTACCTGAACGCGCCCGCCGAGCCGCTCTACAACCACTGCAAGCGCGCGATCGAGCGGTCGTTTTCGCGTTTTTCGCCGCGAGGCATCCCATGTCTGAACATGTCACGGACCGGAATCGGGGCAAGGCGGCCAATGATGATCTGCCCCTCAGCCGGGCTGCCCGGTCGGACCGCACGGCGAGCCGGCCTGTCTTCGACCGGAAGACGATCGCGCTCGTCTATGACTTCG
>CAYTME010000042.1:0-1729 GCA_964438415.1 uncultured Pleurocapsa sp.
GAGCTGGCGTCCTTTGGCGATGCCGCCGATGACACGATGCGACATCTCACGCTCCTGCCGGTTCAACGATGGCTCTGGCGGCGCGCAGATTAGAATAGGGTGACGCCAGCCAAACAGGGCTGCCAGTCGAGAGGATGTGCCGGCGTTGGTTGACACGCTGCATCGAGTCGCGCGCGACATCGCGGATGCTGGTCGGCGTTCCCTTGTAGAGGTCGCGTTCACTTGCTAGTCCGCCGCAGATCGCCCCGACACAAAGCGATTTGCCGAGCGCCAAGTCCGGTTCAGTCTCTTGGTCGCGCCACTGCATGCCCTGGGCAGGCAGGCTCGCGATGAGCCGGAACATCGGTGAGCTGGCTGTCAAGCGAATGAGATTGAACCACCACTTCTGGGGCACTGCTTCCAAGATGCGGCGGTCGTAAGCAAAGCCAAAACCTCGATACTCATCTTCGGCCATGATCTCGTAATCCGCATGTCCGATGACATAACAGATGCCGGCCAGGGCAATCTTGCGCAGACCTTCGATGTAATGAACGGTGTTCTCGGTCAATATGCTCAACCCGCTCTTCAGGCGGTCTGGCTGTGTGCGTAAGTGGCGGATCATCATCTGGCGGCCGGCGAGTATCTCCGCTTGCAGCAGCGGGCTGTAAATCGTCAGCAGCACAGGTGTATCCGGCAGCGCTTCTGTCACCAATCGAGTGCACTCGACCACACGTTGAAGCGCCCCACGCTGCGAGTCAAGCGTACGCAGCTCCGTCCAGCCGAGCGAGCGTGTGATCGGATGGTTGGCCGGCACGCGGACACCGTCTGGACTGCCAAACCAGTCGTCGCGCAGGCCGTAGTCCGTCACCTGATAGCTGGATGCGGGCATGATGTTGACGATGTCCCAATCGAAGGTGCGCTGGTCGTGAAGGACTGCCTGCGCTAGATCGGCGGAGCGGAGATCGTCGCCCGGAAAATGCCGCCAGAGTGCGACTGGCGTCCGGTCTGTCGGTTCGCCAGCGATCGTCCGCTCGATCCGCTCACGCTTGTTCATTGGGTGTGTCAGGCCAGCTCATGGAGCCGCTGCTGGATCATGCGCACCAACATGGCATAACGATCGGTTCCGGGATTGGCGGCTAGTGCTGCGCGTGTCAGCTCGAGACACTTCTCATAAGTCTTGCGCGCCGACTCTCTTTGACCCTGCTCGGCTTGAGTGAGCGCCAGCCCGTAGAGCGCGTCGAGATGGCCAGCGTCGCTTCTCAAAATCTGTTCAAAACCGCGTTCTGCGCCGCTTTTGTCGCCCTGGCGCAGCGCAGCCCACGCTTGACCCAACTGCGCTGCAAATTGATCCTCACGCATCGTCCACATTCCTTCTGTAGCGACAGGACAAACTTCAAGCACTCATTATAGCGACAGCCGTTTTAACCCGCGATGCGAATGACGGAGGGGAGCAGCAGACTTTGACCGATCAAGCTGCCGTCTTCAGCGAAAAAGCGCAGCCGTCCGTCGGCGGTACATGACGGGTCGCAGCTAAATGCTTCGATCTGGAGTGCGTACTCGCCCGTTTCGAGCCGGCTGGGCAGAGTCAAGTGGTAACGATCGGCAATGTGCTGCCGCGTCCGCCAGCGGCGGCTGGGATAGTCGGCGGGGTGTCTCATCGGGCTGATTTCTGCCGTCTGGCCGTTGGATATATCGACCAGCGAGACCCTCACTTGATAGTTTTGCTCCAAGAACCGCAGTGCTCGCCCGG
>CAYTME010000042.1:1755-8359 GCA_964438415.1 uncultured Pleurocapsa sp.
GATCGTGTCACCGGGGGCGTAGGTACGACTGCTCTCCAGGCGAAATGCAGTGGTGCCCAGTCCCGAGTCGGTTCGCGTGAGCAGCGGCAGACTGTTGATCAGCTCGGTACCCGGTGGCGGTCGCAGCGCGTTGAGCATGCCGCTGCCAGCACCGATAAGAATGATGGCAGCGATGAGGATGAGTGCCACGATAACGCGCAGATCACCCGTCGAAAGCAGTGTGTAGTCCGCGAAGAACGTTGGCGCAGTCTCGCGTCGGCGTCGGCTGCCGATCAACAGTATTAGACAGGCGATCCACGTAATGCACCAAGCGGCCAAACGGACCGGAGTCGGTTCGAGGCTGATGTACAGTTCTGTCGCCAGCGCTCGGTCGAAACCGATGCTGATCAGACCTGTTTGAGGATTTGGCGTCAGCGTGATCGGCACCGTCGTGGACGCCGCGACACGCCAACCGGGGAAATAGGCTGTCAGCAGGTCGAAACGGGTCTGTCCGTAGGTCTGCACTTGCAGGCGCTCACTGTAAGACCTGTGCTCCAAGAAGCCTATTTGCACATTGGAAGTGAGGGATGACAAGTCGATCTTGGTGATTGCACCGTTGTTGTAGCTGTCGAGGAGAGAGCGATTCGGCTGCAAGGCTGTGTTGAGGGTCGTTGGCAGCGGCCAGCCGCTAGGCAGGCTCGCAATGCCAAAACCGTCCCGTTCGTATGCGATCTGTGCGGCAGGTGCCGCACTGCCGAAACTTTCTTGTGCCGGCGGGAGGAACCAGATCGGCAGCGCCGCGGCGAGGATGATGGAGAAGACGAGAGCGATGAACACGCGCTGCTTGCGTAGGTGCAGACGCGCGATACCGCTAGCACCGATGGCGAGACAGAGGGTGATCGGGCCGAGCAGCCAGGACTCGGCTGGCGCGACGATGAGCGCAAAGGCCAAAATGGTGCAGCCTGTCCACAGGAAGAACAGATGTGGCGAATGCCAAACCCGCCGGCTCAGGAACAGGATCCCCGCCGCTGCACTGAAGAGAATGAGCGGCGTACCGAGTGTGTACTGCGGAATCGGGCGCATGGAGGCTGGGTCGATCGGGCGAAGTGTCGAGAAGAATTCCTCGATCCGCAGGAAGGTCGGCGTCAGGGTGCCGACTGAGCGCCAAGTGACAGCCTCGCGTTCCAGCCATGCCGGCAGCCAGAAGCAGGCGGCCGCAGCGGTTCCCCATCCGAGTGCTGCGACTGCGTGCAGCCAGGGCGCTTGTTTGTCATGGAAAAGGGTGTGCCAGGCAGTGAGGCTCAGAGCGAGGACTGCGCCGGCGGCCGCCAAGCGGACATCCGTCCACACGAGCAGTGCGAAGCCTCCCCCTGCCAGACCAAAAAACAATAGGTCGTTCGATACCAGCAGGCGATCAAGTGCCCAGAGGACACACGGAATGAGAAAGAGACCGACTGCTGCGGGTAGATCGCCGTTGATATGGGGAGCGACCAACCCGACATATGGGCTGTAGAGATACAGAAGCGCGGCGGTTAGTCCCGCGAGTGCGCCCGAACGCGGTGCAGTAAAGAGATATACCATCATGCCCGAAAGTGCCAGGGCGAGGCTGTAAACGAGTTTGACCGCCTCGACCGGATCGCCAGTCAAGACGATCTGGAAGATGGCTGCGATGTACGCCGCACCGGGTGGATAGTAGTTCGGAATTGGAGCGCCGTAGCCGCTGAGCGCGTGCGGTGACCAGCGCGGGTACAGCCTCCCTTCACGAATGCTGTCGGCGATGTCGGCCGTCTGAAAGACATAATGCTCGCTGTTGTTGAAGCGCGGCAGACCGGTCTGCATGACCATTGGCAGGGCTGCAAGCGCGCCAAATAGCAAGCAGAGTAGGAGACCCCAATCCGTCGGACGCAGCGCGCGGCGCATCCATATGGGCAGGTCTTGTCGAGCTAGGGGCAGTGTCGTCATGCCTTCAGTGTATGCGAGAAATGCGCTTACGCTGCGCTTGATTCACCGCTTGCTCGGTGCTATGCTGTCCTTCGGTGCCCAGAACATACAACACGATGCCTGAATTGCATACGCGCCCTGCGGAAGCCGCAGACCTTTCAATCTTGAGTCAGTTCTGGTATGAAAAAGCCGTGGTTGTGCGGCAGCTAGAGCGCCACGCGCACCTTGATGCTGACGCCCGCGGTGAATGGGAACGCCAAGCAGCAGCCTG
The DNA here is from genome assembly GCA_964438415.1 of uncultured Pleurocapsa sp. GTDB lineage: Bacteria > Chloroflexota > Anaerolineae > Aggregatilineales > Phototrophicaceae > Flexifilum. The sequence goes on from CAYTME010000042.1 coordinate 3,947, forward strand.
GCTCGAAGATGATGATATCGCACTGCTCACCGCTGAAGCCGATAACGCCATTTGCGGTTATTTGATCGCTTGTATTCGTTCCGGTCTCCCCGGACTGCATCCGGGTGGGTTGGGGTTCATCACCGAAATCGCGCTCGATCCCCATCAGTATCACGGTGGTGCGGCGCGTGAACTCGTCGCGGCTGCGCTGCGCTGGTTTGATACACGGGGCATTCGATCGGTCGTCGCGTGTGCCCCGCGCAGTAGCGCAGTCGATCAAGCTTTTTGGCGCGCCTACGGTGCCGCGAAGTGGATGGAGTGGCTGTGGATCAGGTCGTAATTCGCCCTGCGGTCAATGAGGATATTGAGGCGATCGGTCATCTTTGGGAAGCCCTAGTCGCCTATCACATCGCAATCGATGACCGGCTGCCTGCGGCAGTCGCCAACGGCGGTCGCCGTTATGCTCGCCGGCTGTATGACAAGCTGGACGATCCTTATTCACGGCTCCTTGTGGCGGACTTAGATGGACGTGTCATCGGTTTTGCCATCGGCCTGCTGATCGATCTGACCCCAGATGTGTTCGAACAGGAGACAGGCGGCTTCTTGGCCGATATCTTCGTCGATGCGCCGTATCGAAAATGTGGCATTGGGCGGCGCTTGGTGCACGCGCTCAGCGAATGGTTCCATGAGCGTGGTGTGAGGTATTTCGAGTGGCATGTCGCTGCTCGAAATCAAGACGGGCTTGCGTTCTGGCGGGCTTTGGGTGGAGATCCGGTCATGGTGCGAATGCGCGCGCCAACGATGAGAGGTGAGCGATGACGACGCTTCCCCTGTATCAAACGGACAGCTACCTGCGCGAATTCACTGCGACCGTCATCGACCTGTGCCCCGACCAGAACGGTATCATTCTAGATCGGACAGCGTTCTATCCGGGCGGCGGCGGTCAGCCGTGTGATGTGGGGCAGTTATTCGTCGGCGACCGGCCCTATGAGGTGGCGAAAACGGAACGAGGTCACGTTCATGTGTTAGTGGGCGAGCCAATGCCCAGGATCGGGGATAGCGTGCGCGGCGTGATCGACTGGACACGCCGCTATGCTCTGATGCGCACGCATACAGCCATGCACATCTTGTGCGGCGTGGTGTGGCGTGACTACGGCGCTAGTGTCACTGGCGGCAATATGGAGCCGTTGGAAGGACGCATGGATTTCGAATTCGAGCGACTTCACGGCGATCTCGTGCGTGAGATCGAAGCCAAGATCAATGTTGAAGTGGGCGCTGCCCGTGCCGTGCGCGTGGAAATCCTGCCGCGTGAACGGGCGTTCGCAATACCCGATCTCATCCGCACCAAGGTCAATTTGCTGCCTGAGGGTATTGCGGAAGTGCGCACAGTCGAGATCGTCGGGCTTGATTTGCAGGCGGATGGCGGCACGCATGTGGCCAACACGCGTGAGGTGGGCCAAATGCGGATCGTCGATTACAAAAGCAAAGGCGGCATCAACAAGCGTATCTACCTGCGCATTGAGGATGTGTGATGGTAAGCGTCCTTGTGCAAGCCTCGGGGTAAGCCCAGCACCATGATCCAACGGTTTCTGCTTTTCTTAGGTGTGCCACGCAGCCGTGCGCTGTTCCTGCTGATCGCCGGCACGGGACTTCTGAGCTTGATTCTGAACGCCGTGCGCGATGCAGGGGAGTGGGTGGTCGTCGTGCAATCCCTGCTCACGGCTGGCGCGCTGATCGGGAGCGCCATCATCATCGGCGGTCGGTTAGAGCGCGAGGCGCGTGCGCGCTGGGCTGCGCTGCTTGCACCAGCTTTGGGGGCAGTGCTCCTCGGTTTGACCGTGCTGCCTCAGTTCTTAGTGCCGTTGATCGGCGGCGCGCTCGGTTGGCTGGTCGTTGGCTGGTTCGTTTTTCGCGCCCGCACGCCGACTGCGTACCAGCGAGCGATACGCTATCTGCGCAAGAGTATGTATGCTGAGGCTGTCAAGGAACTGGACGCGCTCATCAAGCAGACACCTGACGAGCCGAATCACTACCGTTTTCGCGCGGAGGTGCTGCGCGTCTGGGGTAAACTTGACCGCGCACGCCGAGACTATCAGAAGATGACCGAGCTTGCGCCAAACTCCCCTCTAGCGTTCAATGGGTTGGCCGAAGTCCTGTTTCAGGCTGGCGATCTGCGCGGTGCGCAGGCGGCTGCCGAGCGTTCGGCGGCGCTCGCACCCGATGACTGGGTCGCGCATTACAATCGCGGCATGATCGAGGATCGACTTGGCCGGTCTTCCCAAGTGGTTGAGCACTTGCAGCGTGCGCTGTCGTTGAAAGTCCGCGACGCTCGCCACCGCGCATTGATCCAGTTCTATCTTGTGCGTGCTTATCTGCGCTTGGGCGATGTCTCAGCAGCTCAATCGGCGCTCATGTCACTGCGGCGCGAGCGTGCCGGACTCGAGGAATGGGGTAAGATTCTGGAGAGTGAGCAGGCACTGACACTGGAGAAAGTGTTGGGACAGGATATTGCTGTCGCCACACGGCTCGCGAACGGTGAGATCGAGCTGGAGGCCGTAGTGGCCGAGGAGTCGCGGCAATGACTTGGCGGCTGCGCGCATTGGCCTTGGGGATCACCATCTTACTTGCGCTCGCTGGTCTGGTGACGTTCGCGGGTGGCGTGTTCTTCGAGTTTCTCACCACGCGCACGGCACCGAACGCGGATGCGCCGTCACCTGCGCTCGCTATTGCACTGGTGGGTTTGTGCGTTGCGGCCGTGATGGCGCTGCTCTGGTTCGGCATCGTCGGCCTGGCGCTGGCGCGTCAGACCCGGATGTTAGGATCTGGCTATGGCGATGCCTATCGACTGATCGAGACTTTTCGATTTCGCGAGGCGATCCCGCTTCTCGAACGCTCGATACGTGAAGGCAAGGAGACTTCTCAGGTCTTGATGCTGCTGACGAGTGCGTACGCATACGCAGGGCAGCTTGCCAAGGCACAGGCAGCAGCCGACCGCGCGGTGCAGTTGTTCCCGCATGATCCTGACTCGTATATGACACTTGCCAACGGCTATAGGCTGCAGGCTGCCTATGATGAGGCAGCACGGGCGCTTGCTCAGGCGGCGGCGCTTGCACCCGAACAGCCGGTCATCTGGGCGGAGCTTGGCTTCATGCGTCATCTGGCCGGCGATGAAACCGGTGCGCAGGAAGCGTTCGAGCGCGCTGCCGAGCACGCGTTGCCCGCGGCACATGCCGTGCGTGTCAATTACCATCTCGCCCAGTATTACCAGCGACAGGGAGAAACAAAAAAGGCTGTGCGTGCTGCCGCCAAGATGATGAGTGCGCGAGCTGGGTTGGATGCGTGGCGCGGTGGGCTGCGGGCGCTCATGGGGACGGCCTACGGCCAGGCGCTGCGTTATGAAATCCAAGCGATCGAACAGGCCATCGCCGATGCCGATGCGGGCAATTTGGGCTGAAGCTAACGCATGTTGTGGTTGATCGGACGGCTGCGGCGTGATTACGCGACCTGGGAGCGCCCGGTACAGGTTGGGGTGGCAATCGCGATCGCACTGCTGCTCAGCCTGTGCGGCGCGCTCGTGTTGGCTCCTCAAGAGCAGCGCCAGACGCTTCTGCTTGGCCTCTTCGCTCTAGTCGTGGTGACTGAGGCGCTCGTGCTGTGGTGCAGCCGCCGCATGGTTGCGCCCCTGACTGCCGCGCAGCGCGGGTATCTGCAAGGTGATTTCGACGCCGTGTTGGCACATTTAGAACCGCTGCGTGCCGCCGGCAGTGCCGATGCGCGCAGCTTGACGCTGCTGGGCAACACCTACCGTCAGCTTGGACGGCTTGAAGACAGCGCTGCCGTGTTGTCAGAAGCCGTTGACAAATCCCCAAATCATCATTATCCGCACTATGGATTAGGACGTACACTGGTCGTACAAGGGCAGTACAGCCGCGGTTTATTCCACATCCTTCAGGCGCTCGAATTCGGGGCACCGGAAGGGGTGCGTTTCGATGCTGCCGAGGCTTACTACCGCATGGGCGATCTCGATGCATTTGATGCGCTGCTCGATCGGTTGGAGGTCAAAGGTGAACCGCACCGTGAGCTGCTGGTGGCCGATTGGCGCAGCCGCTTTCGGAATGAGCCGACGCCCAACCGCTCGGTGATCGAGGCTGGACTGCCATACTGGAATGCGCAAGCCGAACGTTTTGCCCGTACGCCGTATGGAGCCGCGGTCGCCGACGATGTTGTTCGGCTGCAGTTGCTGCTGAAAGATGAGGTGCAAGGTGACGATGAGGAGATCGAGCCGTAACCGGGGCGGGACGCTGTTTCGCGGGTTCATTATCGTGGTTGTTATCGCCGTTGTCCTGATCGGCGCGGGCGTGATTTCGTTCCTGGCCGATCAAGCGTCACGGCAGGTGCCTTTGAATGTCCCACTTTTCAACGGGGCAACGTACT
>CAYTME010000042.1:8378-10711 GCA_964438415.1 uncultured Pleurocapsa sp.
TGGGGGCGTGGAGAAGATCTGCCCAATTCCCGCAAAGAGTACTATCGTGTGACCAATGCTCAGCCGGAGGAAGTGGCGGCGTTCTATCAGGAGCGGCTCAACGAGCACAGCGGCGGTACCGATGAGCGCTGTAACCGCTATCCTGAGGTTGGCGAATTCCCCGCCTCTGAACTCGGACCAGGTATTCCACCATACCGTTTCATCTGCTTGTTCGACCGTTCTGGCTTCCAGTCAACGCAGTATACCCGTGTGACCATCAGCCCCGGGCTGCCCAACGACAACCCGGATTTTGATACCGAGGGGATGACGATTGTCGAATACTACCAGGTCTGGCAGCCCTGACATGCCGGATGCCGTGCATACCCCCACCAGCCCTACGCCGCCGCGCCGCTGGTGGGTGCTGCCGCTTTCGGCAGCGGCGCTGCTGCTGGCAGCAGTGGTCGGCTGGCAGATAATCTCGGCGCTCTTTGGCCTGCTCAATCCGCCCCCGCCGCCGCTTCCGAGCCGTGTCACTGAACTGAGCCATCAGAGCGAGGCTTACGGCGTGGATGTGTGGGGGTACAGCGCCGATCTTTCGCCTGTTGAGCTGCTCGCCTATTACGCGCAGAGCGGCGGTCGCTGTGCAGATGCCCCGTTTTCCGAGGCGGATACGGATTTCTTGCGCAGCCGCTTTCCGCAGGCGGGCGAGCTGATCGCCAGATGTCAGGGTGAGCAGCCTTTCGCACGCTTCTCGATGCGCTGGCAGGTGCTGATCAGCCGCAGCGGCGGTGTCGGTGACCCGCTGCGGCTGGATGTCATTCGTCAGGTGAATTGGTCAGGATCTTCGTCTCCACAGAACTGAGCATCTCCCGACTCGTATCTTCCCCTGCTGCCTAAAATTGGTGATAATGGAAATCAGTTTCCAGCCTGTCAACTCGGGTGGGATCATTTCATTTGCCCTGGGTCAAGGAGGTGTATCCGTGGTGGTGAGGATGCTGCTCACACCACGATTGATTGCCGATCTGCTGATCGCCGCTTGACACTGCTTGATTTCTGTACCTGACAGCAGATCGAACAACACGGAGTTGCGCATGTTCCGGGCAGTCAATCCGAAGGTCGATATCCAAAAGCTTGAACTCGAACAGCTCGAGTATTGGCGCGCACAGCGCATTTTCCAACGCACGATGAGCGAGCGCGAAGGTGGACCGCGCTATGTGTTTTACGAGGGGCCGCCGACCGCGAACGGGAAGCCGGGCAGCCATCACGTGCTGGCGCGCGCGTTCAAGGACATGTTTCCGCGCTATAAGACGATGCGCGGCTATTACTGCTTGCGCAAGGGGGGCTGGGATACACACGGCCTTCCGGTCGAAATCGAGGTCGAGAAGGAGCTGGGCTTCACACATAAACAGCAGATCGAGGAATACGGCATCGCCGAATTCAACGAACGCTGTAAGGCAAGCGTGTTCCGATACATCGCAGATTGGGAGCGGCAGACCGAGCGCATCGCCTTCTGGGTGGATCTCGATAATGCCTATGTGACCTTCACCAACGATTACATCGAGAGCGTGTGGTGGATTCTCAAGCAGCTCTGGACGAAGGATCTGCTCTACAAAGGCCAGAAAGTCGTCCCGTACTGCGCGCGCTGCGGCACCCCGCTCAGCAGTCACGAAGTGTCTCTGGGCTATCGCACGGTCAAAGACCCCAGCGTTTACGTGCGCTTCCCGCTGCGCGACCAAGAAGGCGTCTACTTCCTCGTTTGGACGACGACACCCTGGACTCTGCCGGCGAACGTCGCCCTCGCTGTGGGCGAAAATGTGGACTATGTGCAGCTCGAAGGTCCGACGGCGGATGGCAGCACCGAGCAGTTGATCCTTGCAGAGACGTTGGTCGAAAAGGTGCTGCGCAGCAGTGAGCAGTATCGCGTCGTCAAGCGTATGAAGGGCAAAGATCTCGTCGGTTTGCACTATCGGCCGCTGTATACCTTTCTGCCGGTCGAGCAGAAGTATGCATACGTGGTCGCAGGCGATTTCGTCAGCACCGAAGATGGCACCGGCATCGTGCACATGGCACCCGCTTTCGGTGCCGACGACATGGAAGTCGGTAAAAAACACGGCCTGCCGGTGCTGCAAACCGTCGCTCCGGATGGTCGCTTCATCGATGCAGTCACTGAGTTTCGCGGCATGTGGGTCAAGGATGCCGACCCAGAGATCATCACCGACCTCAAACGGCGTGGGTTGATGTATCGCAGCGAGAAATACGAGCACAGCTATCCGTTTTGCTGGCGCTGCAGCACACCGCTGCTTTACTACGCGCGCGACACGTGGTTTGTACGTGCGACCGCATACCGTGACAAG
>CAYTME010000042.1:10788-13102 GCA_964438415.1 uncultured Pleurocapsa sp.
AAGGACTGGGCGCTGGGCCGCGAGCGCTATTGGGGAACGCCGCTGCCGGTTTGGGTGGATGAAATCACTGGCGACATGATCTGCGTCGGCGGCGTCCAGGAATTGAGCCAGCTCGCTGGCCGCGATCTGAGCGGACTCGATCTGCACCGGCCGTATGTCGATGAGATCACCTTTCCAAATCCCAACGGCAGCGGCGGCACGATGCGCCGCGTCAAAGAACTGATCGACGTTTGGTTTGACAGCGGCTCGATGCCGCTGGCGCAGTGGGGCTATCCGCACCGCGGCCACGAGATGTTCAAAGACCAATTCCCGGCGGATTACATCTGTGAAGCCGTCGATCAGACGCGCGGTTGGTTCTACAGCCTGCACGCGATCAGCACCATGGTGATGGAGTCAGTCTCCTATCGCAACGTCATCTGCTTGGGCCTCATTCTGGACAGCGAAGGCCAGAAGATGTCCAAGAGCAAGGGCAATGTCGTTGACCCGTGGGATGTACTGAACACGCATGGAGCGGACGCCTTCCGGTGGTACTTGTACACCGCCAGCCCGCCAGGCGAGTCTCGGCGTTTCTCGCGCGAACTCGTTGGGGAGGTGGTCAGCAAGTTCTGGCTGACGCTTTGGAATACCTACAGCTTCTTCGTCACCTACGCCAACATCGATGGTTGGAGTCCGGACACACCTCCCCCACCGGTCAGTGAACGCGATCCGCTCGATCGTTGGGTGCTGGCCGAACTTCATGAGCTGGTGAAGGAGGTCACCGAGGCCTACGAAAACTACGATGTGCCCAATGCGACTCGTCCGATCCAGGCGTTTGTCGAAGCTCTGAGCAATTGGTACGTGCGCTTGAGCCGGCGCCGCTTCTGGAAGAATGAGCACGACAGCGAAAAGCTGAGCGCATACGCCACGCTCTACGAGTGTCTGGTGACTGTTGCCAAACTGATCGCACCGGCGATGCCGTTCTTGAGTGAGGCGCTCTACCGCAATCTGGTGCTGGAAGTCCTGCCGGATGCGCCGAGCAGCGTTCATCTCGCGCAGTGGCCGAGCTTCGACGAAGCGCTGATCGATCATGAGCGCATCGCGGAACAGCGGCTGATCCAGCGATTGGTCAGTTTGGGTCGTGCTGCGCGCGAGACAGTCAAAATCGGCGTGCGCCAGCCGCTGGCCGAAGCACAGTTCGTGGTTCGCGATGCACTGGAAAAGACGATCGTCGAACGCCTGAGCGATCTCATCATGAGTGAGCTGAATGTGAAGTCGGTGCGTGTGCTCGATGAGCCAACATACGCGCTCAATCCGCTGCCCCAAGTGCTCGGCAAGAAATTCGGTAAGGATTTTCCGCGCGTTCAGAAAGCGCTGCGTGAAGGCAGCCCCGACTCAGTGCAGTCATGGGCGCGCGCGCTGCTGGCGGGGCAGAATGTCGTGGTTGTGCTCGATGATAGGCAGTTTGAAGTGACGCCGGACGAGTGCCAGGTGCAGATGCGCCCGCCCGAAGGTTTTGCCGCCGCCGAAGATGGTGGCTATATGGCGGTGGTCAATACGCAGATCACAGAGGAACTGGCACTCGAAGGCTTGGCGCGTGAGGTCGTGCGCCGCGTGCAAACGATGCGTAAAGACGCTGACTACGATATCGCGGATCACAACACGCTGCGCTACGTCGCCACTGCACGGTTGGCACAGGCTATCCATCGGTTTGCCGATTACATCCAGACGGAGACACTGGCGGTGTCAATCGAGCAGGCCGAACCGGAAAACGGCTACTTCCGCCGTGAGTTTTCTCCAGACGACAAGACCGATATTGACGGTGAGAGCCTGAAGCTGGGGGTAAAACGAGTCGAATAGATCCGCTGAACGCCGCTTGTCGTATCTGACCAATCTTCGTTCGGGGTAGACATGGAAGTGCTCATGCCTACCCCGTTTCTTTTGGCAAATTTCGCGTTATCATTGTAAAAAGTTGCTGAATTCGTGCGGTTCGAGTTGTGTGCCTTTGTTCAAACATGACCGCGCTGATCTCACTACACTGGAGCAAAAGATGCCAGAGGAACGAAACATGCCGGAGACTACCTCGGCGACGCTTGGATCGGTGCTCCAATTCGCGCTGCCATTGGGCACGACGCTCGTCTCGGGTTCCCTGGACAAAATGATCACATGGGCAGTCACGGTGCGTGCACAGCCGCCTGCATTTCCGCATATTGCGGGTGGTGAATTGGCACTGGTTTCGATGGACGTGCTGCGCAGCTTGGATGCACACATCACGCTGGCTGCCGTCATCGAAGCGCTGGCGGAGAACAACGCCAATGTCGGCGCAGGGTATGTCGAG
>CAYTME010000042.1:13112-17670 GCA_964438415.1 uncultured Pleurocapsa sp.
TGGCGGAGGCAGGCGTTCATGCGGTTGCTATCGATGACAACGTCCCGCATTCGGCGGTGGTCGTCGCGTCCGAGCGCGATATCGCGCTGCTCGCACTGCCCGAAGAGACCAACTTGGCACGAGCTGAACGGGCGATCAACACTCTGATCGTCAATCAGAAAGCGCAGATGACGCAAAGGGCGATCGAAATTCAGCGCCAGTTGGTGCGGCTGGCCGCTGACAACCGGGACCTCAACAGCCTGCTGCAGATCATGGCGAAAGCGACGGCCAAACCTGTCGTCGTCCACGATGATGCCGGCGTCACGATGGCGCAGGTTTACCCAGGAATCACCCGGCGGACATTTGGCGCGTCCTCGAACGGACGCGGCGCGCCGAACCTGCCCTACGGGGCTTTTCAAAACTGGCTCCTAAAAGACGCGCCCAACGGCGAGGGCGTAATCGTCCCCAGCCCGCTCGGTTTTACGACAGTGCTCAAGGTGGAGAAGCGTGTAGCGGGCTATCTCACGCTAGTCGATGGTCAAGACACGATCGACGAGTTCGACCGCTTGGTGCTGACCTACGGTGCTGAGGTCTGCGCGATTGAGCTGGCGAAGAACCGCGCGATCGCGTTTGCTGTCGAGCAGACGCGCGGCGATTGGGTGCAGGTTTGGTTGAGTCGAACGCCTGCCGATGACGACCTCATGTTGGCGCGCGCGCAGCAGGCAGGCTTCGACCCAAGCGCGGCCTATAATGTCGCGGTCTTTCGTGCAGTGACAGCTTCCGGCGCATCGCTGCCGCTGGAAGGTTTGGTCGGCCTCGTGCGCGATGACATGACACGTCGCCAAATGAGTGGGGCGGTTGGTCACTACATCGATGCGATCGTCGCGCTCTATCCATCGAAAGAGCGCGTAATTGCGCAAATCGACGAGGTGCGCGCGCAGTTGGCGTCGCGGACGCCAGGCGGTCTGGTCGCCTGCGGCCTCAGCCGTCCCGCTTCAGGCTTGACCGCCTTGCGTGAGGCCTATCGCGAGGCGAAAGATGCGCTGAACATCGCCTACGAATTGGGAGACAGTCAAACGACGACGTATTACGGCGATCTGAAGCTGTTTCAATTTCTACTTGCGCTCAAGGATCGCAATCTCGATGTGCTGCGCCGGTTTCATCAGGAGACCCTCGGCACGCTGTTCGAGCATGATGAGCGCAAGCAGGGAGAACTCATCCGCACGCTCAACGGCTTTTTCGAGTCGAACGGCAATCTGGCGCAGGCGGCGATCAATCTGGATGTCCACCGCAACACATTGGTCTATCGCCTCGAGCGGATCACCGAATTGACAGGCTTCAATTTGGACGACTCGGAGAACCGCTTGATCCTGCATCTCGCGCTCAAGATCCATCGTGTGCTGGCGACGCTGCCAGAAGTCTGATACCTGTTCCGCGGGCAGGTCGATGAAACGTCAGGGGCAGCTCATCGAGCCGCCCCTTTCCATTTGTTCGTCGATGTGCGGTCAGTTGATGCGCGTCGGTGCAGCGATCTTGACGAAGTGCGCCTCTGGATGATCCAGCAGTGGGTAGAGGTGATCGACTTCTCTGCTCTGATTGTACTGCTGAAGGGTGACCATATAATCGCCCAGTAGTTCACGCACATCTTCGATACCCTGCTGATCGAGAGGGAAAATCTCGACCGTTGCACCCTTGGCGATCCGCCTGCGGATCGCGTCGATATCGAGACCCATCTCCGGCTGAACGCGCTGATAGATGACGCCGCCGGACATGCCTGCGCACATCCACGGGCCGGGGTCACCGAGCACGAGGGCGCGTCCGCTGGTCATGTACTCGAAGGCGTAGCCCTTGAGATTGGCCCTGGCTGCCAATCCGCCCAGGTGGTCACGCAGCGGTTCCGTGATTTCCCCGCCGAAGATCACGTCTGCACCGCTGAGGCGGATGCAGGCGCGTGTGTCCGCGTTGCCCTGGACGATGAAACGCCCGCCCTGCGCACCGTAGGCGAAGCTCTTGCCTACTGAACCATCCAGGCGCACGCCGTTGTGATTCAGGCCGCGCAGCACGGTGATCCTGCCGCCTTTGGCACATTTGCCAACGCCATCCTGTGCCCCGCCTTCCACGAGGATATCGACTGGGGCGTCGAGGAATGCTCCGAGGCCGTTACCCGGAACCGCAGAGTTGCTGAAGCTCAGGTGGATGCCTGCGATCTCGTCGCGGTGACCGATCTCGCCGCGTTTGAACGCGCCGCACAGGTGAGTTCCCAGCGCGCGATCCATCGCCATGACGCCGCCGTCATCGTAGGTGATTTCGCGGTCGCCATCGCTGACAAGCTCGCCGATCAACTGGCTGATCTGGCGTGTCAGCGAATTGCGTGGGCGCACAACGCGCCGCCCGACACCGGGCAGTAGCTGGCGCTTGTGGTTGTTCGGCGCGGTGATTGTCAGCGGAGATAGATCGATCCGATCGTGCATCGCGATCTGTTCGAGCAGGTCGGCGCGCCCGACCAAGTCCTGAGTGCGCGTGAAGCCGAGTCGCGCTGTCCAGCGGCGGATATCCTCGCCCAGCATCTCGAAGACACGGCAGATACCCAGCACGGACAGCTCGTAATCGCGCGGTTCAAAATGCTTGATGCCTTTGTCGACGGCCTCCTCGCGCGTGCGGATGTGTGTCGTGATGCCGACATGACACGTTCCCTCGTGGCATTTGCGACAGATCGTACAGCCGACAGCGACCATCGCCATCGTGCCGAAGCCGACGCGATTTGCACCCAAACACATCATTTTGATGACGTCGCGCCCGCTTTTCATACCGCCATCGCACCACAGCTCAACATCGTCGCGCAGTCCGCTTTCCGTCAGGGCATGATGCGCGAGCCAGACGCCGATCTCGGCCGGAAGCCCAACATGACGCAGCGAATGTGCTCTGGCGGCTCCGGTGCCACCCTCATAGCCGGTGATATTGATGATATCGGCACCGGCTTTGGCGACGCCGACCGCGATGATACCGACGCCCGGCACGACCGGGATCTTGACGGAGACGCGCGCGCGTGGGTTGGCGGTCTTCAGCTCTTCGATCAACTGCGCCAAGTCTTCGATCGAGTACAGGTCGTGGTTGTTGCTGGGTGAGATCAAATCGACCCAAGGATTGGTGCTGCGTGCCAGCGCGACCTGCGGTGTCACCTTGTAGCCGGGAAGCTGGCCACCTTCGCCCGGCTTGGCACCCTGACCGATCTTGATCTCAAGCACCGCCGCCGAATTCAGGAAAGCGATGTTGACGCCAAAGCGAGCTGAGGCGATCTGCTGGCCGCGGTTGCGTGGGTAGCGGTTGAGCATGTCGGGCAGCTCGCCGCCTTCGCCATTGATGCATAGGATGTCGAGCTTGTAGGCGGCCTCAGCATACGCTTTGTAGGCAAGCTCGCCCTGCGAGCCGAACGACATCGCGCCGATCAAGACCGGCATTGAATGATCTTTGATGCTAATATCGACTGACTCGGGATCGATGTCGCTCTCGACGGTGCGCAGCCCTAGAATATGTCTGATCGCGACCGGTTTTTCACGTTCGAGTTCCAGCATAATCGCGGTGTACTCGTCCAGCGTCAGCTCGCCGTGCGCGATGTCTTCGACCTTTTTCCACATCTTGGGGTAGATGCGGTCGGGGTTGTCCATCTTGGTTGGGATCTCGCCGCGCAGCTCGGCAGCGCGTTGTACAGCGTCTTCTTGGATGCGTGCCCAGGTCAGCCCGGCATGTTCGGAGCCGAAGTAATTCGACGTTCCGAAGATCGCCGAGACCGACGGCGCGATGCCGACCGAGCTGAACGACAGTCCGTAACCGCGCAGCTCATGACAGCCGATCGTCGAGGTGATCTTCTCGATGCCGGCGGTCATGCCTTTGATCAGATTGCTGAGCGTCTGACTGATCGTTTCGTCTGTCAGGGGCGTCTTCGGCGCGCGCGGTGCAATGCCCAGCCCGACTGCGTACATGGCGTAGGGCACAAGGGCATCTGCGCCCAAGCCTATGGCCAGAGTCAGGTCATGCATATCCCGCAGCGCACCGGAGCGCAAGACGATGCCAACACGCCGACGAAGATTGGGCGCTGCATCCGCTCGACGCAGCGCCCCGTCCACGGTTGCCATAGCAATGAGCGGGTCGATCCAAAGCTGCGAGCCATCGAGAACGCCGCTGTCGTCGAGCACAATCAGGCGCGCACCCTCATGCACCGCGCGAACCGCGGCTTCGCCCAGGCGTCCCTCAGCCTGTTCGATCGTCTCATCGAGGCCAGCCCCCATCGTGAGCACGACTGCCTGTTCGCCGAAAAAGTCGAGCACGTCTTCCAAGGTCGACGTGCCGAATTTGGCCGCGATCGTGCGGACGACGTGGGCGCTGCCGATCTGAGAGCTGCTCTCAAGCAAGAGCGGCGTTTCCACGATGAGGAGTTTCTCGGTTTCGTCGCGCTGCGCGCCGACGGATGGGCGCATACCTAGCAGCGCAGCGGTCGTGAATTGTGCGCGCTCTCGCTCGCGGTCGATGGCCGGATTGGTGACGACCGCGACGGTCTCCTTGAAATAATCTGCAACGTTGA
>CAYTME010000042.1:17680-21226 GCA_964438415.1 uncultured Pleurocapsa sp.
GTCTGGCTGATGGCAGCGAGCGGCCCGTCCCAACCCAATGAGCCGACCAATTCCTTGCTCGACTCCGCCAATGCTTCCGCAATACCCAGATGGTAGCGTTCCCAGCCGAGGGCGGCCATTGTGGTCGTGTTCAGCTCCAACGGACGTTCTGACCACGGCAGCGGCGGCGCGGTTAGGGCGACTGCGGGCGCTTCGGCCTCGGCAACGGCGGCTCCTCCAGCGATGCTCATGCCGTGTCCGGCACTTCCGTTGCCGTAACCACCGCCATGGGGTGCGAAACGCTCTTGACCCATGCGCAGGTCATCGGGCGACCACCCGGCAAAACTGGCCTTTGTGACATCCGCGATCCTGCGTTCACGATGGCGCGACAGGAGATAGCGTTGAATGGCGGGGTAATCGAGCACCTCGACCGGACGGCCTGGCTTGATGATGAGCGCGATCTTTTCACCTGGGGCCAGCGGTTTCGGGTCGGTGGACATGATGTCGAGCGGGTAGACGCCTCGCTCGGATGTCGCAAAATACTCCTTTTCCGTCTCACCGAACCAAAGGGGACGCAAACCGAGCGCATCAACGCTGAAGACACATTGATCGCCCATGCGAGCAGCGATCGCTGCCGGCCCCTGGGCGAAGGGGCCGAACGCATGACGCACATCTCGATACATCGCGTGGATGTCGGGCGCATTCTGGATCAGATCGTGTTCGTAGGGCGGAAAAACATATTCCATCGCCTCGATCAAATCGAGACCATATTCCATGCGCAGCGCGTCGAGCACACGGTCGATGTCCTGCGAGTCAGAGTTGTTGGGATCGAGATCGATGCCCAACATCCCCGCCTCAAGTCGGAAGCGCGAGATCGTGTTGAACTCACCGTTGTGGCCGATGACATTGAACGGCTGCACACGCTCAAAGATCGGATTGGTGTTGGTGCTGTAACGTGCGTGGCCGAGCGTCACAGTGGACGCATACTCAGGGTCGCGCAGCTCAGGATAGTAGCGGCGCAGAATCTCGACCGTGCCCTGCACTTTGTAGACGACGCTGCGGGATGAGAACGAGGGGAAATGCACGTGGTAGGTTTGTTCGATCTGCGTCTGAAGCCGGTAGAGAGTCGGCTCCAGTTGGTCTGTGCGCACGCTGCCGTTGACACCCGCAAACTGCCAGAACAGCGGTTCATTTTTGAGCGCGCTTTGTCCCAGCATATAGCTGTCCACGACGCCGGCGTCGCTATGCAAGATGTGCAGTCCGGTCTTTGCAATCTGCGCATGAATCGAGTCGACGAGGTGCGCCGCTTCAGCGCGAAAGCGGGTTGGGATCATGAGATGCGCGACCCAAAAGTTCGGGTCGATCGCCAGAGAAGATCGCACGCCTCGCTGCGCGAGGGTCCGCGCCCAAATCTGCCGTGGGATGTCGGTCATGATGCCGACGCCATCACCTTCGCCATCGACGATGCCCGTTCGATGCCCCATGCGGGTCAAGGCTTCGATCGTGCGTTTGACGTTGCCATGAGTCGCTTGGCCGCCTTTGCGGACTGCGCAAATGAGCGCGCACGCATCTCGCTCGCGGTCATCGATTGGATGCTGAGGAAGTGCGGGGTTAGATGATTGAAGGCCCATTGATTGCCCCTTGTGAGTAGTGAAACCTGGATAAACCCGTTGGGCAAAACAACGCCTTTGTCGATTGTTTACAAAAAACGCTTCCACTAATGGGTCAAAGGCACCGTATAGTGTACGCGTTCGCAAATCGATCGCACTCTACGATGTATATGAAATTGGAGTCAGGTATATTCGGGCACAATGCACAATACCGAAGTCGGCGGTGCGGATGTATCAGACTCCGCTAGTTCGAGAGCAGCCGCCGAATCGTGAGTGCCAGGTGCATGCCCAGCCGGATTTCGGGCCGTTTGAAATCCACCTGCGCGATCTCATTGATGCGCGTCATACGGTAGAGGAGCGTGTTGCGATGTACGATCAGCGCTTCTGCCGTTTCGCTCAGGTTCCCGTGTTTCTGGAAAAACGCCTCCAGGGTCTTCACCAAGTCGGCATTCTGCTTGTGGTCATATTCCAGCAGCGGGCCGAGCATTCGATGGGTGAATGCCAGCAGTTTTTCCCGATCGGCCAAGCTCAGCAGGAGCTGATAGACGCCCAGATCGCCGATGAAAAGCGGGTCCTCCGATTGGAGGCGCTGTGCCAGTTCTAACGCCTGGCGTGCCTCGTTGTAACTGGTGCGCCACTCGGTGATTTCGGCAGCGGCATGACCGATGCCAACGGCTATCCTAGCGCTTGGAAACTGCCGCTTCACTTCGTTTTTCACCGCATCAGCGAACTCTATGGCCATCAGGTGCGCCTTGCGCGGATTTATTTCGCTGGCGAGGAAAACGACCACCTCATTCTCACGTTCGCGCTGCCAAACTAAGGCTGGATAGCGGGTCGGGGAGATGAGGGCGTTCACGCTTGTTTCGAGCCGGCGCAGGGAGGGTACCTTCTCGCCGCTCCAGGCGAGCACGATGGCCATATGCGAACGCGATAGATCGTGCTCAAAACGCTCACCTTGTTTGATGGCTTCCTGCTGACTGATATCTCCGTTAAGAACTCGATCCAGAAAGGTGCCGCGCAGCCGTTTTTCGGTGTCGCTAACTGCTTTGGCCTTGGCCATCTCCAAGGCGAGCGCGGCAGCGCCATGTTCAGCCACGAGCTGATCGATATCATCGAGATCGCTGTCATGACCGATGATCGAAAGGAAACCGCGTCCGATATCTTTGGTCACGATTGGGGCGATCAGCCGCGCAATGCCGGGCAGTGGCAGTGACTGGAGCAGCGCAGGATTCTCGATTTCGCTCACACGGTGACGATCTTGCAGATCGATGGGCAGATTGTCGAATTTGCGCAGAAACGCCTCAACGTCTTCCCAAACATCGACGAGCAGCGGCTGTACCGAATTGCCGATGATCTGAAGGCGTTTATCCTGAACCACAATCGCCTTGTTGGTCAGCCGAGCCATCGCGTTGATCAGCTCCGGCATCCCCTCGTTCCGAGAGGAAATCTGGATCAACTGCCGATAAATCTGAATGCCGCGTCGTTCGAGCTGACCCTTGCGATCGACCAGCAGGCTGACGACAGCCTTTTCCACCGTGCGCACGCGTGTGCCGCTTGGCAGGATCAGAAGCGGTATTTCATACGCGGATGCTTCTGCAACGACGTTTGCCGCGGGCGTATCACACAGGACAAGCGCGGATGCTTTCATGTCATAGGCCCAGCGAAGAATTTCGAGATCGCTAAGATGCCGTGCGCTGGTTTCCGGCAACCCGATCAAGATCATCTCGTTCGATTGGATCGATTTGGGCAGGGTCGTGCTTTCAGTGTAGATGACGGTCGCCCACGAAACCGTCTGGTGGAGCATGCCATTGCCTGAAAGCAGGCGCGTGCCAAGCGGCAGCGCCAGCTTGCGCACGTCCTCAACTGTTACCTGATCTTGGATTTCCATCATGCGCGCTTTCAGGTAAGTTGCACAAATGTCGCTGCAATGGGATACCGCAGGCAGGCATGATTGTCA
>CAYTME010000043.1:0-6880 GCA_964438415.1 uncultured Pleurocapsa sp.
AAAACCGGCAGCGGCGCATCGCGGTGGATGCCGATCACTTTCTCGACGACGATGCGCGCAGGCCGGATCTTTGCGCCGAAATTGAGCAGCGGCGCGAACCGGTGCCCCCACTTGCCCATCAGCTCGGAGCGCCCCAAGAGCCGGTTGCGCAGGGGGATACGCCCGTCGTAGAGCCGAGCGCGGGCGCGCGTGTTCATCTCCATGATCTTGACGCCGTGCGGGCAGACCATCGTGCAGATGCCGCAGCCGGAGCAGTAATCGACGCTCTTATCCGGTGACTCGTCTCCACCTTCACCAGTCATACGGAACCGCTGCGCCTGCGGCCCGACCGTCTTCGGGCCGGGGAAGAGCGGCGTCACCGGCGCGACGGGGCAGGCCGACGTGCAGATATTGCACTTGACACACAGATCGGCGGTGAATTCGACCTCATGGTAAGCTTCGAACGGCTCGAACAGCCGGACAGGTTCGGACATGAAAACCTCACAGACAGCCCAACATCAAACAGACTGAAGAAACTCGCTGACCACCACCTGAAAGCGCGGCCAATCTTCTTCGTGGATCGGATGGCCGGTCGCGAACATGACCAGCCGCCCGCGCGCGGTGCGATCGACGAAGTTCTGCCCGTACTCGCGCGGATTCAGGCTGTCACGCTCGCCCAACATGAGCAGGAGCGGCATCGTCATCCGGTGCGCCAGGCTCAGGCTGACATCGCCGCCAGAGTCGATCATGTGCTTGATGGCGCGGATCCACTCCAGCGCAAATGCATCCGGGTCAGGCACCCCATGCAGCCGCCGCTCATGTTCAGTCATCCAAGTCGCCGGGTACAAACGCTGGGCGAACGGGCGCATGTTGGGACCGAAATAGCCGACCGCCCCCCACACGATCACCGAGCGGAAGCGCTCCGGAGCCAACCCCGCGGCGACCAGCGCCGTCTCGCCTCCGTCGGAATAGCCGAGGATGTGCGCCCGCTCGATGCCGAGCGCATCCAAAAGCGCGATCACATCGCGCGCATCCCGGTGATAGAAATCGAGTGGAAAATCGCGCGGCTTGGGCGTGGACTGTCCGTAGCCGCGCAGCGTCGGCCCGATGACACGGTAGCGCGGGGCGAGCAGATCGATGACGCCGCCCAGATGTTCGCGGGCGGTGCCCAGCAGGCCGTGCAGCACGATGAATGCGTCGCCGCTGCCGCTGTCATCATAATGCAGCCGCGCCCCGGTCGAGACTTGCACGAACGGCATCTGATCTATCCGATCTCACTTGACGTATGCACATGCCGCCGATTGTAGCCTCCGAACGTCAGGCGGACAACTGAACATCGGCGGCGGACAGGCTTCTGCGCCGTGTGAACTCGCCGAGCGACACCCCGAGCGCGATCAACCCGACGACGCCGAGCGCGCTGTAGCCGATAAACGTCAGCACGTGGTAGAACACGCCCAGCGAAAGCGCGTCCGCCGCCGCCAGCCCCAACGCCGCGCCCCCGATGCGCGCGGCACCTTGAAACGGCCCGATCGACGCCAGCGTCACCGGGATGGCGATGCTGAACGCGATCAGCGACACGCTGACGAACGCATTCAGCAGCAGATCGATCTGCTCGATGCCGACCGCTCGCTGAACTGCGTAATAGCCGCCGAAGGAAAAGGTCCAGGCGATCAGCGTCCAGCCGACCGCGTGCAGCCCGCCGCGCCAGTGCGTGAGCGGCGCCAAGCCCGCGATCACGTCATGCAGCAGTTTGCGCAGCGGCAGGCGGCGAAGCAGCGGCAGCAGGCGTTCCACAAAGTCGATGACGCGCTCGGCAGCCGCCGGGAAGCGCGCAAACGCGATCAAGACGATGAAAGCGAACACGGCGGCGGCCCCGAACACAGCAGCGGCTTGAGCCGCCGACTCCGGCGTTTCGGGCAGCCGCGCCAGCGAAAACGACAGCACGACCACGACGAATACAGTGTCGATCAAGCGCTCGACCAGCACGCTGGTGGCCGCGGTCATGAAAGGCACGCCGTAGCGCGCCGCTAGCGCCGTCCGGGCGACTTCGCCCAGGCGCAGCGGCAGGAAGTTGAGCATGAACATGATATTGGAGGCATGAAAGGTGTGCCAGAATCCCATTCGCCAGCCCAACAGTCCCTGCCAGCGCACGCCGCGCGCCCACAAGCCGAGCACGATCATGAGCATGACGACGGCAGTCCAGCCCCAATCGACGCTGCCCAGCCGCTGCGCGACGCCTTCCAGCGGCACATCGCGGACAGCCAGCATGAGCACCACAGCGCTGACGATGACGCTGGCGATGAGAAAAGCGACTCGACGCATGGTTCAACACTTTCGCTGCTTGGTCACCCGATTGTACCGCGAACCCGAATGCGCGATCTGTTGACGCTGACCGCAGCGGGCGTTCCGAGGCGTTTTGCCGTACTGACGCCCGAGACTCAGGTCGCGCTGGCGGCACACATCGGCAGCACGGTAGACGATCTACTACCAGCAGAAGCGCGGCGGCTCATCCGAACGGATGGCTTAGTCTCCGGCCTGCTCACCGATCACGGCCCACAGACGCCGATCAACCTGAGAAGCGGTGCGGCGCAGCGCGAGCGTGCCCGCTCATCTGGACTTTAGCAGCCGATCACGACAGCGTCATCTTGACGCGGTTTGATCACATGTCAGAGAGGCGTTGCGAAGAAAGCGAAACAGACCATGCTGAGACACTTATCGCTTCTGCTCTCGCTGCTGGTGGCGGCGCTGACCGCGTGCGCTCCAGCCGCGGGCACACCCGCCCCGACAGCGGAACCTGGAAACACGCCGAGCAGCGCCCGCAGCGCCGTTCCGGCTTGGCTCAGCCTGCCGCTGATCGACGTGCGGACAGGTGAGACGTTCACCTTTGCCGATTTCAGCGGTAAGACGGTGCTGGCGCGCGCCGTCGCCGAGTGGTGACTGACCTGCCGCAATGGTCAGCGCCGTTGGCGCGACGAAGTCCTGCCGCAGGTGAACGCGGATGAAGTCGTCTTCGTGACGCTCGATATCGAAACCAACAAGACCGCTGATGACCTACGAGCCTACGCCGAGCGGAACGAGTTCCCGTGGATATTCGCTGTGATGACGCCGGAGATTCAGGCCGCTCTGGCGGCGCAGTTCGGCAATACGGTCAACATCCCACCGGCTGAACCCCAGTGGCTCATCCGGCCAGATGGTTCGGTTGTGGGACTGATCAGCGATTGGTCACCGAGCGCGCTGGTCAACCTGATCAACTCAGCGGGCGCGTGAGACACCGACGAGCGAGCGGCAGCACTTGGGCGAACCGTCGTCCGACTGCGCCCTCTCTGCTGCTCGCTCATCACGGGAGAAAATCGATGACCCAACTGCTGCCGGGGTTCCTGGCCGGCAATGCTGCCATCTTGACCAATGTCTGTCTTCTGCCGCTCTACCCTGGCTTGATCGCCTTTCTGGCGGGCAGCGCCGAAGACGAGCGTGCGCAGCGCGCGAGCGCATGGCTAGGTCTGCTCGTGCTGGCGGGCGTGCTGACGCTCATGTTCGCGGTCGG
Organism: uncultured Pleurocapsa sp.; assembly: GCA_964438415.1. Lineage (GTDB taxonomy): Bacteria > Chloroflexota > Anaerolineae > Aggregatilineales > Phototrophicaceae > Flexifilum. The sequence continues at coordinate 3,524 of CAYTME010000043.1, forward strand.
CCTGCTGCTGTATCTGCTCAGCCAGTCATTCGGGGCGATTCTGCCTGTGCTGCTCCCGCTCATCTACGGCATCGTCCTCGCCCTCGGGCTGCTAATGCTGATCGGCATCAACCCATTTGCGCGCCTGGCGACCGCTCAGTCGCCTGCGCTGCGCAGCCCGTACCTCTCCGCCTATGTCTACGGCCTGCTCTTAGGGCCGATGACCCTGCCCTGCACCGGGCCGATCGTTGTGGCGGCTTTCGTCGTCGGCGTGAGCGGCGGCGCGGGCGCGCTGGCCGATCAACTCCTCTACTTCTTGGCTTTCGGCTTCGGGTTCGGCTGGCCGCTCGTGCTGCTGCCCGTGCTCGCGCGCGGGGCGCAGCGGCGCTTCACCGGCTGGCTGACCCGGCATCATGCGCTGCTGACGCGCATCTCTGGCCTGCTGCTGGTCGCGATCGGCCTTTTCGGTTTCGCGGTCGAGGTCTTCCAAGTCATCTAGACTTGCGTGCTCGCCCCAGCGTCACCGCGCCGGTGACTCCGTTGACCCAAGCGGGTCGCGTGTCGCCATCGCGCTCCATCAGCGTACAAACGAAAATCGGCAGCAGATACAAGCTGAAGGTCATGCTCTGCACAGCCGAGGTCACGCTCTTGACGCGGCTGCCGTCGTAGCTCGTCCGGTGCTTTTCGCGCATCTGCTGGTTAGCCAGACTGCGCGCCTGGAGCGAGGCATGATCGAAATCGACATCATAAAGCGACGCGGGATAGCGCGCCAGCAGCGCCGGTTCATACGGCCGCACACGATCGTAGCGAAAATCGCTCACCCTGCCGGTCAGTGCGGGCGCGAGCGTCTTGAGCGCCGGGATCTCCAGGTTGAAGACCGCGTCGGTGAACCGCTCCTCGTGTGGCGGGCGGTAGGTCTGTACGCCCAAGCTGACTTCGTCTCGCTCAGGCAGATACAACCGCCGCAGCTCGACCGTCACATCGAAGACCCAGAAGGGCGCAAACACCCCGTCGATCAAGCCGCGCTTGACGCGGTTGTCATCGAACATGCCCGCCAGACGCTCGCCGGGCGTTTTGAGCGCGCGTTTGATCGCCTCGACCGCGTCCCGTTCGTCCAGCTCGAAAGGGACAAGGCCATCTGGCTGGACGAAGGATCCGACAGCATCCTGCTCGATGACTTGATTGGAGCCGCAGAACGGGCACGTCATCGACAGCACTGTCGCCGGGATGGTGCGCTCCGCGCCGCACTGGCGGCAGTGCAGCAGCCGCTCGCCGATGATCCAGCGTTCAGGCTGCGCCTTGCGCGCGATCAGCGCCATGCCGAGCGCGCGCGCGCCGATCTCGCGGCGCTCAGCCGCCGGTGCCTGATGACCGCAAAACCGGCACCTCACGCCGCCCTGCGCATCATCGATGGTCAGGTGTCCACCGCACACCGGACAGAGCAGCGCCTGTGTCTGCGTCTCGACCGGCGCATCGGCCTCGCGCACCTGGGGGGTCTGGTCGCTGTTCACCCTCGCGGCTTGCTCTGGGGTCAGCTCGCCGTTCACGATCATCCACAAGCGGAGCGCCTCGGCATTCGCAGGATCGACCGCGATGACGGCGCTCAGATGCTCGCGTTTGCGCGCGTCGTCGGCGATCAACTGCGCCAGTATCAGATGCACATCGACGAAATCCGGAGCCAGCGCGAGCGCATCCTCGAAATGATCGACCGCCGCGCTCAGGTCCCCACGCTCCAAGCTCGCCCATCCGCTCTCGTAAAGTGAGCGGGTACGCGGTGAGAGCGCGCCCTTGTAGATCAACTCTGGGCGTGGGCGGATGCGCGGCAGCGCCGCGCTGCCGGCAGCGGCAGTGGTCTCCGCGCCGGTCGAAACGCTGGAGATGCCGGGTATGAAGCCGCACGCGCCGCACATCACCAGTCCGGCGCGGCTGCTGGTCGTGATCGGCTTCCCGCATCGGGGACAGGGTGAACCGGTGGGCACAGGCGACATAGAAACTCCGTCCACGCACAATTCGGCCTACTTCCCAGTATAAACCGGACGGCGCGGGCGCGGCCTTCAGCCTCGGATCATCTTGGGCAGCAGGCTCTCCATCAACGCGACCGTTTCATCGATGGACTGAAAGTCATCGGCGTAGGAGAGAACGTTCAACTGCGGGTCGTAGCTCCAAAAGCCGGCCATATCGTAGAGGAAGCGGATATAGGTGTAGACGACGCCCAAGACGACCCGCAGCAGCGTATCGACCGTGTACGGGAAGAAGATGATCACCCCGCGATCGTGCACGTAGAGAGAGAGATCGAGCTGCGGCATCGGAAACCTCAGCTCGACATCCTCGCTGCGGCCCGGCACCGCGATCAAGCTCGGATCGAGCCGCAGCAGCATGCGCGCCAGCGCGCGCGGGTTGATCTTGCGTACCGGCCAGTAGCGCTCCTCGAATTCGAAGCTCTGGCCGTGCTCAAACAGCCACTCCATCATCTTCGGCGTCAGACGTCCGGTCTTGGGGACGTACAAATGGATCTCATAACGCATAGGCTGGCGCTGTCAGTTTCGATTGCCCTCGCAAAACCCTCATTATACCGGGCAGATCGGCCATGCGAGTCGGAAGATCGCTCACCCTGCAGCACGCGGCGCGCGCACGACCAAGTTGTCGAACTCGACTTCAACACCGAGGCGGTTGGCGGCGCTGGCCGCCAGACCGACCTGCCCTTCGCTGTACGACGTATCGATCGCCTCGGCCAGCAGGCGATCGTTGACATACAGCGCCAGGTAGTCGCCCACACACACGGCGCGCAGGCGGTTGATCCCGGGGCCGATGTTGATCGCGTCTGACCGCGCCCAATCGACCAGCGGCGTCAGGCTGCGCGCCCGCGACCGGAAGATGCCGTAGGAACCGCCGCCTTGGATCAAGAAGAGGTAGCCGTCGCCGCTGCCGTAGCTCGGCTCGGCAGCGCGCCGCGTCGGCGCTGCGGTCGCGCTCGGCTCACTTTCGTCCGCCGGCACTTCGGTGACCTCGGCGGCTGCGGCGTCCTCATCGAGCAGCACTTCGGTCGCCTCGACTTCCACGTCGGACATAGGTGCAGCCTCATCGGCGATGGCGGCCAGCGCCGGATCGACTTCGCGATCCTGGCCAACCGTCCCCTGCACACGGCACATGATGCCGTAGGCGTTCTCGTTGCGCTGGCTCGTCTGTTCCACCTGCACATCAAGGATGACATCGGACAGCGTTTCACCCCACTGCCCCCACCACATTTCGTTATCGCCCACCGTCACACTGATGCGGTAGACGCCGTCAGCGATGCGCAGCCGGGCCGCCCCAGCGCCGTAAGCGCCCTCCTCGAAGGTGCCGCTTTGCGCAAAATCGTAACGCGCCAGCTCGTCGCCC
>CAYTME010000043.1:6904-16303 GCA_964438415.1 uncultured Pleurocapsa sp.
CGATCGTGCGCAGCGGCCCGGCTGGCTGACATGCCGCCAGCGCCCCCATGATAAGCAGCAGCGCCGCTGCCCGAATCGCGATCATCATCATCTGCCCCTTCAGTAGCCGAGCATGCCCGCTTCGGCACACGCTCACATGAGTATGCGTTCCACTGTAGCACACGCGGGCTGGGCAGTCGATGAACATCGGTTTAGCGCATGGCAGCGGCCAGCCACCAGAGCACCAAGGCACCGCGCGCGCTCCAGGCCAGCGTGCGCACCCAATTGGACATGACCAGTGCTCGATGAACCTCGGCATCGAAGCCGCGCACGAGCGCGCCGTGCTGCGGCACGTTGACGAACATCGTCATGCCCCAGACGAGTCCGATCAAGATCAGCCCGATCACGGCCGAGGGCACATTTAGACCAGGCGGCGGCGCGAGCAGCAGCAGCAGGCCGGTCATCAGCTCGGCCAGCATGAGCGGTCCCACCAAGAGCGTGATAGCATTCATATGCGCGCTCTGATAAGCGGTGTAGCTGGCCGCGCCGACCCGATCGAACAGCGGGTAGTGCACGAGCTGCACCATCCAGATCACCCCGACCAGCACCAAGGTCGCACCTGCGTGCGCCAGCAGCAGCCATTTCATCGATGCAGTCTCCGATCGCTCCATCTCGACGCTCACCCTATGATAGCGATCCTTCGCGGTGCCGCATCACAAGTTTCATTTTGGTTTCATGCTACAATGACCATCGATTGATGAACGCAAGGAAGACCGTCATGTCCAAAGAACAAGCGTTTCAAGCTCAGGCGATGGTGCAGCACAGACTGCTGACGAAATCCAACGTGGTGGGAGTCGCGGTCGGCTTCAAGGAGTCGCACGGTATCGTCACCGATGAGCTGGCCGTCGTCGTGCTGGTCGAGGAGAAGAAACCGCTCTCGGCGCTAAGCGCCGAAGATGTGATCCCGCGCGATGTCGATGGCATGAGGACGGATGTCGTCGAAGTCGGCGTGCTGCGCGCCTTTCAAGCGGGGCGCGCGCGCTATCGACCGGTCATCCCCAGCGGCGTCAGCATCGGCCACTTCAAGATCACAGCCGGCACCCTGGGCGTCATGGTGCGCGACAGGAACAGCGGTGAACGCCTGCTGCTCTCCAACAACCACGTGTTGGCCAACAGCAACGACGCCAACATCGGCGACCCGATCTTGCAGCCCGCGCCCATCGACGGCGGTCAAAACCCCGCCGATGTGGTCGCGACGCTGGCGCGTTATGCGCGCCTGCGCTACATCGATGACCCGAACAGCGGCGGGGATATCATCGTCGGCCCGCCCTCTCCGCCGCCGCCGGTCTCTCCGCCGCCGCCAGTTCTGCCGCCCGTGTCTCCCCCACCGGTGTCACCACCGCCTGTATCGCCGCCGCCCGTGTCTCCCCCGCCGCCCCCACCAACCGGCAATGCAGGCTGCCTTGACTTGATTGTGAATACGGTCAATTGGATCGCGATGCTGTTCGGTTCGACGCAGCGCGTGGTCACGACCGCTCCAGCAGGGGCAGCCGCGCAGTCGGTCACCGCACCGGCGCTCGCGCCAGGTGCGCTCACCGGCATCGCGCAGACCGTGCCAGAAAATCTGCTCGATGCTGCGCTGGCGCGCCCGGTCGATCCGGCCATGTTCAGCGACGATATCCGCACCATCGGCATGATCAGCGGCACCAAACCGGCGGCATTGGGCATGCGCGTGCGCAAGACTGGCCGCACGACCGAATACACCGAAGGCAGCGTCACCCTGCTGAACGCGACGGTCAATGTCTCCTACAGCACGCTGGCCGGGCCGCGCACGGCGCGCTTTGTCGGGCAGATCATCACGCAGCCCATGAGCCAGGGCGGCGACTCCGGTTCGCTGATCGTCGATGCGGCCGAAAATCGCGCCGTCGCCCTGCTGTTTGCCGGTTCGACCCTGGCGACGATCTGCACCCCGATCGATACCGTGCTGCAGATGCTGAACGTCACTTTGTAAATCGATCTGGCCTGAAGACGCGCCCAGCGCGTCTCGCCTTTGATGAAGATAACGAACGGGAGGCATGTCTAAATGGCGCAGCAAGCCAGCAGTGATGCGATGAAAAGAGCGCTCGATATCCAGCAGCGTTATCAGAATTACCTGTTGAGCAAGCCGCACGTGGTCGGCGTTGCGGTCGGCTACGCCACGGTCGCCGGCTGCGAGACGAGCGAATCGTGATGGTCGAACACAAGCTGCCGCCCGATGAACTCGCGCCCGCCGACCGCATCCCATCGCGGTTGGAGGGCGTGCGCATCGATGTGCAGGAGATGGGCGCGTTCACCGCTTTTGGCGATCAAACCGTGCACTAAGCGTCAGGTTGTCCATCTCGATTAAATCGAGCAGATGCGTTAAAGTTCTGCGGCGAACGACTGTAGAGACGGCCCGCAGGAGCTTGTAGTTATGTGGCAAGGATTGTCCCGGCCAGGTATGCGCGCCTTTCCGCGCGTTTTGAGCGTGGCGCTGCTGCTTTTCGGCGCGGCGGGCTGCAACTTGAATACGCCGGTCGATGGAGGTGTTCAAGCGTTTTCAGGCACGCCCTCTGTCCGCATCATCGCGCCGCTTCCCAACGCGACCTACCGCGAAAACATCAATGTGCCGATCCAGGCTCAGGTCAGCAATGCCGGGCCGGACATTGGCCGCGTAGAAGTCAGCGTCGATAACACCGTCATCCAGACCTTTGACGACCCCAACAGCGGCGGCGCGCCCACATTTGGCATCACGCATACCTGGGCGGCCAGCGGCGCGGGCACTCACACGATCGATGTCGTCGCCTTCCGCGCCGATGGCTCGAGCAGTCCGTCGGCGGCGGTGACGATCACGGTCGTCGCGCAGGGTGCGCTCGAACAAGCCAGCCCCACGCCGACGCGTACGTCAGGCGACCAATCGGGCGGTTCGGGCGGGGCGAACCCTACCCCGAGACCGCCGACGAATACGCCGGCTCCGACCGAGATCCCGGCCTCCGCCACGCCGAGCACCCCACAGATCACGACTCGCCAGGGCATCAACGTGCGCAGCGGGCCTGGCACCAATTTCAATCCGCCGATCGGCAGCCTCGCTGCCGGGCAGACCGCGCCGCTTCTGGGCCGCAACCCCGCGGGCGATTGGTACAAGATCCGCTACTACAACGCTGAGGCCTGGGTGTTCGCCGGCTTGGTCGATGTCTCTGGAGACACAAGCAGCCTGCCCATCGACCCTGGCCCGCCGACGCCGCTGCCGCCGACACCCGTCCCGGTGGTGCCCGTCGCACCGACATCGCCGCCCGCTGCGACCAGCAACGCCAACTTGGTCGCTGGCAACTGGCGGTTCGACCCACCCGGTGACCCGGTTTGCAACCAGACGTTCAATATCTTCCTCGATGTCGCCAACCTGGGCACCGAAGCGACCATCTCCGGCGGCACGATCGACGTGCGCGATGTGCGCGCCGCCGACAATTCGCTTCAAGGTTCGACAGTCGGTGCATTCCCGATCATCCAGCCCGGACAGACGATCGCCGTCGGGCCGATCCCGCTGACGATCAGCACCTTCTACAACGAGCAGCACCGCATCATCCTCACGATCAACCCCAACGGCGCGGTGCCGGAAAACAATCGGAATGACAACGTGCGCGAGATCACCTACACGCTGCAGAAGGGCGGCTGTCCATAGACGTCTGAACGAGCAGGAAGGCGCAAAGGGCGAACGAATCAGGGTTCGCCCTTTCGATTCGGCCTCGCGCCGGTCAGCCGCCGAGCTGCGTCGCGATCAGCGCGCGCGCCAGATCGAGATCGGGGGCGGAGGCGACCACGCTTGCATCGTCGTTGTAGCAGATGACGACCGCTGCGCTGGCGCAGGTCACGCCGTCGGAGATCACGATCTGTCCCTGGTCGGCGGTGCGGCGCGCGTTGAAATCCGCGTAGGCCTGGGCGAATTCATCGGCTTCGGCGGGCGTATCCCAAGTCAAACGCAGCACCCAGGCAGCCTCACCGGCCGCGTTCGAGTAGATTTGGATGCGATCGCCGCCCCAACCTGCCGCCGCAGCGAGCGCCGTTCGGCGCGGCAGTTCCGTCATCAGGTGTTCACCCAAATAGAACTCGCCCAATGCCGTATCCCAGCGCAGCAACCACGAGGCGTCCAATACATCGCCGATCGGCAGCAGCTCAACCACCTGACCGATTTCGCCGCTCAGGTACTTCTCCGGATGCAGGATCTGCTCGCTCGTCGTCGGCGGGTTTTCGAACGCGGCATTGACCGCCTCCCAGCCGCCCTCCGAGTACAGCCGCATGACGAACAGCGCGCCCGTCTCGTAGGGGAACATCAGCTCGCGCATGATGGCGGGCGGCACGTTGCCTGGCGGCAGCAGATTGCCCGCCTGAAGACCTTCGGCCAGGATCGACAACGCGGCCAGAGGATTGCTCGACGCGACCAACTGCGTGTACAGGTTCATCACGGTGCTGGCGTCGCCCTCGACCAGTGACAGCCGCGCCAGCGCGAGATCGGGATGATCGAGCAGCTCCGGCGCTTCCATGAAGTCGTCCAAGCCGAAGTATTGATCCTGCAAAGCATGCACGTACTCGTGCACGTAGATGATCTGTTCCGTGATCGACAAGCGGGTGCCTGGATCGTCGCCGATGACCGGGATGACATTCATCAACCCGGTATCGCTGTCGTAGTAACCGGCCACCTGGCTGCCCATGACATCGATGAACAATGCCCGCAGATCGGTGCCGGGTTCGAGCAGGCCGAGACCGACGTAAAGCGCGAGCGAACGTTCGGCCAGTTCTGGCGTCAGTTCTCGCTCGTAGACCTCGGCGATATAGGCGCGCACCTCATCCCGCGTCGGGAACGCGCGTGTGACAGGCGTCCGCGCCTTCAGGCCGCGCAGGTTTTCCGTCACCTGCTCCAGCTCGCTCATCTGCGCTTCCAGCTCGGCGGGCAGCGCCGCCGTTTCGGCGTTCTGCGCCGTAGCCGATGTCCCGACTGCTGCCAGGACGAACACCATCAAGACCATCAGCCACTGCTTCAAAGGTCGTCCTCCCAGTGTACCCAACGGTTAGATCTATTATCCGTTCCCATCGACCACGCGAACATCCCCGAAAATGGGGACTCCAGAATCCGCAACTCCTGTCTGCCGAGCGCGTATAGAATCAGCGTAGGAAAACATGAGACAAGGATTGTGAGCAATGGGCATGGTCATCCTCGTGATCCTGGCGCTGATCGGCGTGTTCGTCATCCTGCCGCTGATCGGATCGCTTCTGAATACGATCATCGTGCTGCTCATCTGGGCGGCGATCGGCTGGTTGGCCGGGAAGTTCCTGCGCGGGCGCGGCTTCGGAACGATCGGCAACATCCTGCTCGGTTTGGGCGGCGGGCTGTTGGGCGGCATCTTGTTCGGCATCCTCGCGCCGGGGCTGACCGGCGGCCTCCTGGGGACGCTGATCAGCGGTGTCGTCGGCGCGGTCGTGCTGGTCTATCTGATCCGGCTGCTCGGCATCAGCCCCCAATTTGGCCGCTGATCGCGCGTTCAGGCTGATTTGACAAGCATGTTCCTCAAGCGGTAGACTGCCGAGATTATGCGGCTGCTACCCAGCTCAAGTGAGGAACACATTGGTCAAAGTCTTCTACGACGCCGATGCCGATCTAGGCGCACTGGCGGATGAAACCGTCGCGCTGATCGGCTACGGCATTCAAGGGCGCGCGCAGGCCCTCAATCTGCGCGACAGCGGTGTCCGCGTGCTCATCGGCAACCGCGAGGACGCTTTTCGCCAGCGCGCGCTCGAAGACGGTTTCGAGGTGGTCGAGATCGCCGAGGCCGCTCGGCGCGGCACCCTCGTCTCGCTTCTGATCCCCGACGAAGCGCAGGCCGAGGTCTACGAGACACACATCGCGCCCAACCTGGCACCTGGCAGCGCGCTCGTCTTTGCGCATGGGTTCGCCATCCGCTACGGCCTGATCGCGCCGCCGCCGGAGATCGATGTCCTGCTCGTCTCGCCGAGAATGCCCGGCAGCTACACCCGCGCCTTCTTCGAGCGCGGTGACGGCGTGCCGGCCTTCGTCGATGTGCACCAGGACGCGACCGGCAGAGCCTGGGCGCGCACGCTGGCGCTCGCCAAAGCGGTCGGCCTCACCCGCCCCGGCGTCATGCAGATCTCATTCGCCGAGGAGACCGAACTCGATCACTTCGCCGAGCATTTCATCTATCCGCTGATTTTCGCAGCCATCGAGATGGCCTACGATCTGTTGGTCAAGAACGGTTACACGCCCGAGGCGGCGGTGATGGAGCTGTACGCTTCGCGCGAAGTCGGCGAGGTGATGCTGACGGCAGCGGAGGTCGGGCTGTACAACATGCTCGACCGCAATGCGTCGCCCGCCTGCCAATTCGGCGTCTACACGTATATGCCGCAGCTCTTCGGCGCCGCACAGCGCCAGCAGGTGCAGCAGATCATCGATACGATCCGCGACGGCGGTTTTGCCCGCGCACTGGTCGAGGACCAAAAGCAGGGCCATTCGCAGCTCAAATCGATGGTGCAGGCGGCGCACACCAGCCCGCTCACGGCGATGGAAGCGCGCGTGCGCGAGATCATCAAGTTCAAGTGGTAGCAGCAGCGAGCTTGGATCAGGAGCAGAGATGATGTTGACGTCAGCGGAAATTGTGCGCAAGAACAAAGAGAACACGCTCGCGAGCTGGATGGCGCAGGCGAGCTGGAACCCGATCCCGATCGCGCGGGCGGAAGGCGTCTACATCTATGACGCCAACGGCAAGCGCTACCTCGATTGGTCGTCGCAGTTGGTCAATGTCAATATCGGCCACAGCCATCCACATGTCGTCCGCGCGATCCAAGAGCAGGTCGCCACCCTCTGCTACGTCGAACCCGGCTTCGCCACCGAACCGCGCGGTCGGCTGGGCGAAATGCTAGCCGAGGTGGCACCCGGCAATCTGAGTAAAGCCTTCTTCACCAACGGCGGCACGGATGCGGTCGAAAATGCGATGAAGATGGCGCGCTTGTACACAGGACGCCAGAAGATCCTCACGCGCTACCGCTCGTATCACGGCGCGACCTTCGGCGCGATGTCCGCCGGCGGCGACCCGCGCCGGCTCGCCAACGAGCCGGGCATCCCCTGGATCGTGCGCATGCCCGACCCCTACGCCTACCGCAACCCGGTCTATCGAGGGCGCAGCCAGGAAGAGGGCGATCTGATCATCACCGATCAGATCGAGGAGATCATCGAGATGGAGGGGCCGGAGAACTGCGCCGCCATCTTGGTCGAAGGTTACAGCGGCAGCAGCGGCGTCATGCAGCCGACGGGCGTCTACTTCAAGCGTCTGCGCGAGCTGTGCGATAAGTACGGCATGCTGCTGATCGTCGATGAAGTCATGAGCGGCTTCGGGCGCACGGGCGAATGGTTCGGCATCGATCACTATCCCGAAGTGCAGCCCGACCTGATGGCCGTTGCCAAGGGGCTGACGAGCGGCTACATCCCCCTCGGTGCGACGATCGCCAGCGATAAGGTTGCCGCCTTCTTCGACGATCACGTCTTGCACGGCGGTCTCACCTACAGCGCTCACGCGCTGGCCTGCGCCGCCGGGATCGCCAACATCGAGGTTTACCGCAGCGAGAACCTGATCGAACGCTCGCGCGAAATGGGCAAGACGCTGCGGCGTGGGCTGGTCGATTTGGCGGAAAAGCACCCGGTCATCGGCGATGTGCGCGGTGCTGGTCTGCATCACTGCATCGAGCTGGTCAAGAACCGCGAGACGCGCGAACCGCTCAGCCCGTTCAACAAGCCGCTGAGCGAGCCAATGCGCCATGCAGCCCGCAGGCTGAAAGAAGAGGGACTCTCGACGCTGGTGCGCTGGAATTACATCTTCAACACGCCGCCGCTGATCATCACCGAGGAGCAGATCGCGGAAGGACTCGCCATCCTCGATACCGTGCTCACGGAGCTGGATCGCTTCTACGAAGGGTAGAACCGTCCGGTCACCCTCAGGGCGAGGACATGCAAAGCAGATCGAGAGGACGCCCGCGACTGCCGGCGTCCTCTTTGCTTTTACGCTTGATAACCCACGAACCAATCGGCGGCGGCGGCGGGCGGCGCGTAGAACTGCGTCCAGGGGCGCGCGCCGGCAGTTGCGATCTCGGCTAGTGTTTGCGCGCGCCGGGTGGCGGTGCCCGCCAAGAAAGCGGCACGCTCATCGGGCGACATGGTGACGCATTCTTTCCAGATGGCGCGACCGGCCAGCCAGCCCGATGCTCCCGCGGCGCAGGCGATGCGCGTCTGTTCGGCGAACACCTCGAAATCGACGCCCGCGCTCAGCAGCACCCAGGGCACGCTGCTCACCTCGCTGACCGCCTCGCAGCCGGCGCGCCAGGCATCGCGGTCGGAATGGAAAGCCGCATCGTGCGGGAATTCGAGCTTGAGCACATCCGGCCCCAGCGCGCTCAGCCGCCGCGCCGTGTCGCGCACGACTTCGGGGCGTGTCTCGGCGAACGCGGCGCTCTCTTTCTTGACGTTGGCATCCAGGCTGTACGACATCGGCTCTAGAAACAGCGGCAGATCGTGGCGGTGACAGTCCGCGATGACCGACGCGATGACACCCTCGATCTCCTCCGCAAGCGCCCCGGAATGCGGATGGTAGTAGGCCAGCAGCTTGACCGCCGACGCCCCCATACGCTTGATCTTGGCCACCGTCCAGTTGTCATCGAAGATCAGCTTGCGGTAAGTGGCATCGCCGCTGTAGCCGCTCTCCTCGACCGCCATCAGCAGCCCCGCACCGCCGCGCATGTGCAGCGCGCTCGATAGACCATAGTAGTTATCGAGCAGCACGGCGCTCGTCACCTGCGTCAGTGTGACGACCACCTCCTGCTTGATGCGCACCGCATCCTCGTAGGACGAGCCTTCGGGCAGCATCTTGCGGTAGCTGCCGCGCTGATCGAACGCCAAGATCGTGAACACGTCCTGCTCTGTGCTGGTCATCTTCAGCCCGCGCCAGCGTCCCGGCGTCAATATCATCGTCATCGTCACAGCTCCCTCTCAGATGGATGGTACGTCATGCGAGCGGCGCGCCCGGGGCGAGCGCTCCCTGACTGCGCAGCGACGCGACTCGGGCGCGCAGCCCGGCGATCGCCTCGGCCTCGGTATACAGGCTGAGGACGATCGGACCGCAGTCGATCGTCTCGCCCGGCGCGATCCAGCGCAGACGACCGCCCGCGCGCGCCGCATTCTGCCCCTCCGGGACGCAGTTGCCCGGCTCGATGCCGTGCACATACATCCCCTGCCGCTGATTTTTCCACTGCGTGAGGTACGGCAGCGCCGATCCGCGCCAGCGCAGGCCGAGCGCCAGCGCATCGTCGGCAAAGAGCGCCGCTTCGGTCTTGCCATCCGCGCTGATC
>CAYTME010000043.1:16408-20837 GCA_964438415.1 uncultured Pleurocapsa sp.
TAGACCTGACCGGTCGCCTCCAAGCGCGCGCCCTGACGCACAACCGGATAGCCGACGTTGAAATGGTACATCACCATCAGCGGTGTCGGCGCATCGCCCAGATTGGTCACCGTGTCGTGCAGGCGGATGTCGGGCGCGGTCAGGCTGAGTTCGTAGGTGCGCCGCAGCAGCAGTTGATAGCCGTGCAGCCAGCCCTCAGCGACTTCAGCGCGCAGGCGCAGCACGTAATCACCGTCTTGCCACCCTCCGTCGATGCTCGGCTCGGTCGAGCGCAGCCGCGAGTACAGACCGTGCAGATCGCGAAACGCGCCTGTCTCGGCATCGTGCTCCGGCGGGCCGACGTGCGTCAGACCGCAGGTCGTCAGCAAACCGCCGCCGAACTGCTGCAGCCAAGTCTGACCGAAATCGGGCGGGAACGGCGACCCTCGTGCGATCCAAGTGAGCGGCAGGCCGCGAAAATCGGCGCTCCAGATATCCAGGCCGCGATCTGGCAGCAGCGTGTAGCGCAGGCCGCTGACGTTGTAAGCCTCGATCTGGCGTAGGCCGTTCGGCAGCGTGGACTGCCGGAAGCCGACGAACTGGCGTAGATCGACGCTGTGCTGCTCAAGCGCCGCGCGCGACCACAGCTCAGGTGAGACTTGCATATCCACCTCCGGACATGAACGCTTCGACATCGGCGCGCAGCTTCGCGCCGGCCATCGGTCCGCGCGCCGTCACCGCGAGCGCGCCGCAGGCGTTGGCGAAGCGGGCAGCATCGAGCGGATCGGCCCCTTCGAGCCAGCGGACGAGGAAGCCGGCATCGAAGCAGTCACCCGCACCGGTCGGATCGACCTCATCGACGGTGAATGGGGGGAGGTATTCCGATCCATGTGCGGTGAAGACCGTGCAGCCAGCGCTCCCCTGCGAGATGACGACCACGCGGTGCAGATCGGCGCCCATCAGCGCCCCGACGGCCTCGTCGAGACTGGATGCTCCTGTCAGCGCCAGCGCCTCTTCGGCTGTGGGCAGGATGACATCCGCCGCCGCTACGAACGGCGCGAACGCTTCGCGCGCACGCGCGACCGGCATCAACTGCGGGCGCAGATTGGGATCAAAGCTGATCTTGGCCCCGCTCGCCTGCGCGAATTCGACCGCCTGCAAGCCGACCGCCAGCGCCTCGTCGTTGATCGAGAGCGATGACCCGGTCAGATGCAGCACCTTCAAGCCCTCGAAGAAGCGCCGCTCGAGATGCGACCGGCTCAACTGGCCGGCGGCGGAATGGCGCATGTGGAACACGTAATCGCGCGAGCCATCGCTGCTGTAGGCAATGAACGCGACTCCGGTCGTGCTGCCCGGCAGCGCGTGGACGACGCTCGTCTCGACGCCATCCCGTTCGAGCTGGGACAGCAAACAGCGGCCAAACGCATCATCGCCGATGCAGCCGATGCAGCCGACACGCGCCCCGAGGCGAGCCACCTGCACAGCAAAAATGAATGGCGCGCCGCTGGGATACGGCCCTTCGAACAGGCCGGGCTGATCGAGCGGCTGATCGACCCCTGTGCGCATGATCTCGACCAGCGCCTCGCCGAAGGTGAGGATGTCGAGCTGCATGGTTCAGGCCGCGCCTTCCACCGTACCGACGATGTGCTTGACGATCAGCTCCTCGGTCGCTTCGCTGCGCATCAAATTGGCCGCTACCCTGCCGCGGCGCATGATCACCATGCGGTCGGCGACGGTCATCACATCGTGCAGTGTGTGGCTGATCAAGATGACGGGCACGCCCGTGTCGCGCAGTGAGCGGATCAGGGCGAGCACCTTGCGCTGCTCTGGCACGCCGAGCGCGGCGGTCGGCTCGTCCATGATGACGAGCTGCGCGTTCCAGTAGAGCGCCCGCGCGATCGCGACCGCCTGCCGCTGCCCGCCCGACAGATTGACCAGCCGCTGCTTGAGCGATGGGATGTGGATATCGAGCCGGTCGAGCACTTTGGCCGCCTCGGCGCGCATGAAATCGTCATCGGTCACCGGCACGAGGCCGAAAACGCGCTTCTTCTTCTCTTTGCCCAAGAACACATTCGCGCCGACATCGAGGTTCTCCGCAAGCGCCAGATCCTGGTAGATCGTCTCGATGCCGCGCTCGCGGATCTCCGCCGGCGCGTGATGGGTGATCTCCTGCCCGTTGAAGAAGATGCGCCCCTGCTCTGGCTTGTAGACGCCGGAGACGCATTTGATGAGCGTACTTTTGCCCGCGCCGTTGTCTCCGAGCAGCGCGACGACTTCACCGCGCGCGACTTGAAAATCGACGTGGTCGAGCGCCGTCAGACCACCGAAGAACTTCGAGACCTCCTTGCATTCGAGGATGACGTCAGACACTGCTCCGCAGCCTTTCCAGCGCTGCCTGCGCTTGGTTCACGAGCACCGCGATGATGATGACGACGCCGACGACGATGAACTGCCAGAGCGGGTCGATGTTGAGGATGACCAGCCCCGTCTGCAGGACGCCGATGATCAGCGCGCCGATGACCGCGCCGCTGATCTTGCCCTCACCGCCGAACAGGCTGGTACCGCCGATGACGACCGCCGCCACCGACTGCAAGAGCGCGGCCTCACCCGCTTGCGGCGCACCCGCCGTGAAACGGAAGCTGTGCAGGACGCCAGCGATGCCCGCCGTGAACGCCGAAAGCACATAAATCAAGATCAGATGGCGCTGGACGTTGATGCCCGCTCGGATCGCCGCATCCTGACTGCCGCCGATGGCGTAGGTGTGCCGGCCGAACTGCGTCCGCCCCAAGATGAACGCAAACACGACGACCACGATCCCCGTAATGATGACCGGATAGGGCAGGATCGCCGCGACGCCGCGCACGATCTCCGGCGGCAGGTTTTCTGGCCTGGCCAACAAGGTCAGCCCGCGATCGGGAACCCAATACAAGAGGCTGCCGTTCCCGATGCTGCGCAGCACCTCGCGCAGCGCTGACGGCAGGTTGCCAACGACCTGCTGCCCGTCGGTGAGCAAGAACGCCGCCCCGCGCACGATGCCGAACATGCCCAGGGTGGCGATGAAAGGCGGCACTTTGATGCGCGCAACCAGCACCCCGTTGATCAAACCGGGGATCAGGGCGACCAACAGTGCGAAAACGACGCCGACAGCCATCGCTGCACCGATGTCGGTGCCTCCATTGACTAAATCGCGCATCGTCCGCGCTGAGATGACCGACGCCAGCCCGACCGTCCAGCCAATGCTGAGATCGATGCCGGCGGTGATGACGACATACGTCTGCCCGATCGCCATCAGCGCGACCAGCGTGCTCGTCACCATAATATTCGAAAAATTGTTGAGGCTGAAAAAACCAGTGCCGGTGATCGAGAAGAAGATCACCATCAGCAGCAAGAATACATAAGCCCAACTTCGCGCGAGGAAGTCGATCACCTGATCGCGTGAGGCGGAAGGTTTGACGGCAGATGCAGTGGCGGCCATGCGCAGTATCCTATCGCGGTTTGAAAATCCCCCTCCCGCAACGTTCAAGAGTGGGAAGCAGGTGGGAGAGAGGTGCACGTCGTCGCCCCCCGCGCTGCGTCCTGCCGCGCGGGGGGGGATATCTCAACCAGAACCGGGTCTAGCGCCGCGCGTTAGCTTCCGGTGTAGATGAAGCGCGCCGCCGCCGGATCGTTGACGTTGTCTGCGTCGAAGACGAAGTAGCCGGTCGGAACACGCTTGGGCATCGAGTCGTAGCCACGTGCGTGCGCCATCTGCGTTAGGACGCCCAGGTAGCCCATGTCGGCGGGTTTCTGCGCGATCACCAGCGAGACCGTCCCGTCACGCAGGTAGCCGATGTTCTCCTCCGACGCATCGAACAGCGCCACCTGCACCGCCCCTTGCAGACCCGCGTTCTCGATCGCCGCGCCTGCGCCCAGCGCCCCGAATGTGTTGGTCGCGAACATGCCCGTGATATCCGGGTTCGCCTGCAGCACCGCCGCCGTCTGCTGCTGCGCGTTGTCCGCGCTGTTGTCGTTGTAATCGACCCGCACCACCACCAAGCCCCGATCCGCCGCCGCTGCCTCGCAGCCGTCCTCGCGCTGGTCGGTCGTGCTGATGCCGGGCCGCACGTTCTGGATGTAGATCTTCGCGCCTTCGCCGAGCGCATCCGCCAGCGCCGAGCAGGCGATGTAGCCGCCCTGGAAGTTGTCCGAGCCGATGTAGCTGAGCGGGAACGTCACCTCGCCGTTCTCATAGTCGCCGTCGCCGATGAACGTATCAACCGTGATGACCGGGATACCGGCCTCGTGCGCCTCCTGGAGCACCGGGATCGACTGGGCGCGGTCGTTCGGAGCCGTCACCAAAGCGTCGATATCGCCGCGGGCGACCAGCGCCTGAATGATCGGAGCCGACACGGTCACATCGAAGCGCTCCGGGTCCTGCTGGATGGCGTTGATGCCGAAGCGAGCGGCAGCA
>CAYTME010000043.1:20879-21130 GCA_964438415.1 uncultured Pleurocapsa sp.
AGAAGGGATCGGGATTGACACCCGGCACAAACGCCAGATTGAAGCTGCTGTCAAACCGAGGCGCCGGTTCCGCCGCGTTGCTGCTATAAATGAAGCGCGCCGCCGCTGGATCGTCCACATTCTCCGCATTGAAAACGAAGTAGCCGGTCGGGATGCGTTTGGGGATGCTCTGGTAGCCGTCCAGGTAGGCCGCCGCCAGCGCCACACCCAAGTAGCCCATATCGGCGGGTTTCTGCGCGATCACCAGCGAG
>CAYTME010000044.1:0-688 GCA_964438415.1 uncultured Pleurocapsa sp.
TGCTCACGCCGCTCTTCTCGTCTGCAGGTGCGAGATAATCTCACATGACTACCTAATGTGCGTGGTAGATACCTATAACATCTAACACGCAATCTCCATACAATGGTGATGTGCGTGCGTATTGACGCGCATCTATAGACGCGCGTCGCAACTGACGCGGAGCAAACATGGCCGTACAAACTTCTACACCACCTAAACAGACACACCTCACCGCTTGGCATACTCTCGACGTAGAGCACACACTCCAACAGCTTGAAACGACAATTGACAGTGGGCTGCAGCAGCAAACTGCAGACGAGCGAATTGCTCAATATGGGCCAAACGAGCTGGTCGAGAAGCCGCTCAAAAGCCCGTGGGCTATTCTCTGGGAACAGATCACCAACCCATTGGTACTGCTGCTCATTGGCGCGGCGGCGGTGTCGGTGTTTCTTGGTAAGCTGGACAGCTTCATCGCTATTCTCGCTATCGTCATCCTGAATGCAATTTTGGGTGTTACCCAAGAGTATCGCGCTGAGCAGGCGATGGCAGCCTTAAAACGTCTGGCAGCGCCGACGGTGCGCGTGAGACGCGACGGTTCTATACGCGACATCGAGGCGCGCGCCCTTGTGCCCGGTGATATCGTCCTTCTGGAAGCGGGTACCGTAGTTCCAGCGGACGCTCGCCTGGTAGAGGTAGCCAATCTTCAGGT
>CAYTME010000044.1:698-11673 GCA_964438415.1 uncultured Pleurocapsa sp.
GGCCGCATTGACGGGTGAGTCGCAGCCAGTCGAAAAAACCTCGAAAGCGTTCGAGGGCGCTGACCTGCCGTTAGGCGACCGCGCCAATATGGTCTATATGGGCACCGCCGTGACGTATGGACGTGGGACTGCTGTTGTCGTTGATACAGGCATGAACACTGAGCTGGGCAAAATTGCAAGTTTGATCCAGTCAGTCGAGTCGGAAAAGACACCGCTGCAAAAGCGAATGGCTGAAGTCGGTATCGTGCTTCTGCGCATGACGTTGGTGATCATGGTTATCGCCTTGATCATCGGTTTGATCATCGGCCAACCGATTATTCCGCCAGCCGATGACCCGAACGCCGAGTCGGTGCTGCTGACCGCAGTCTCGATCGCGGTTGCGGTTGTACCGGAAGGTTTGCCTGCGGTCGTGACAGTGGCGCTAGCGCTGGGTGCCCAGCGGATGCTGCGTCGTCGCGCGCTGATCAGAAAACTGCCCGCCGTGGAAACGCTCGGCTCGGTCACCACCATTTGCTCGGATAAGACCGGCACGCTGACTGAGAACCGCATGACCGTTCGCCTTGTGGACGTGGAAGGCGGACAAGCGACATTAGAAGAAGTCGTCAAGAACGGACGTACGCAGTTAGTCAGTTTGAACGGCGCAACACCGAAGCCGACCATCGCCCAAGCCATTCTGCTGACTGGAAATGCACTCTGCAATGATGCGATGTTCGATGGCAGCCCGGAGCAGGGTTATAAAGTCTTGGGCGACCCGACTGAAGGTGCCCTGCTGGTCGCAGCCGCGCGCTATGGGCTGATCAAAGAGCGGCTCGATCGCATGTATCCTCGCATCGCAGAAGTGCCGTTTTCGTCCGAGCGTAAGCGAATGACCACGGTTCACCGGATCGCGCCCATCAACGGCATGGATCTGACCAAAGAAGAAGAGGCGGTACGGTATCTATTCCGCGATCCGGAACGCCTCAACGAATTTGTGGCATTCACAAAGGGCGGCGTCGACACGATGCTCGATGTCTGCGATCGTGTTTGGAGCGATGGCAGTGCCGTGCCCATGACGCCAGAGCTGCGGAGTCGTATCGAAAGCGCGAACAATACGATGGCACAAGATGGGCTTCGTGTGCTCGGATTGGCCTATCGTCGTTGGAAAGAGCTGCCTGACGACGTAAACGAAAAGACGATGGAGCAGGGTCTCGTCTTTGTGGGCATGGTCGGGATCATCGATCCGCCGCGTGCCGAGGTGAAATTGGCGGTCGCAACCGCGCGTGAGGCCGGCGTTCGTCCGGTCATGATAACAGGCGACCATCCGCTGACGGCGTTCGCCATCGCACGCGAATTGCATATTGCCGATCCCAATGACCGTGTTTTGACGGGGCATGATCTGGCCAAGATGCCGCAGAGTGAATTGGAGGGACTCGTCGAACAGGTTCCTGTGTTCGCGCGCGTATCTCCAGAGCATAAGCTGCGCATCGTTCAGGCGCTTCAGTCTCGTGGGCATATCACTGCGATGACAGGAGACGGTGTGAATGACGCGCCGGCGCTCAAGCGGTCTGATATCGGCGTTGCGATGGGGATCACGGGGACCGCGGTTTCGAAGGAAGCTTCGGACATGGTGATCCTCGATGATAACTTCGCAACCATCGTTAGCGCAGTCGAAGAGGGACGCACGATCTACGAGAACGTCCGCCGCTTCATCAAGTATCTTCTGGCGAGCAATACGGGCGAGCTGTTCGTGCTGATCTTCACCCAGCTCATCGCAGGAATGTCACTCCCCCTCACAACGCTCCAAATTCTGTGGATGAACCTAATCACAGATGGCATACCAGCACTTGCGTTGGGGGTGGAAAAGGGTGAACGCAATGCCATGCGACGATCACCTTATCCACCGACCGAAAGCATTTTCGGGCGAGGGATGGCGCGCCACATCGCTATTGTTGGTCTGACGTTAGGCATCACCGGTCTGCTGCTTGGCTACTGGGCTTTCAGCAATGATCTGCGAGCCGCAAACGGCGCGCCAGCATGGAATACAATGGTGTTCATCTTCCTGACCATTGCTCAGATGGGACACGCGCTCGGTCTGCGCTCGCACCGCGAGTCGACGTTCACGCTGCCTTTCTTCGGCAATCCGCTGCTGTTGGGTGCAGTCGTCCTCACCGTAACGGTACAGCTCCTCGCGATCTATCTGCCGTTCTTCAACAACATCTTCCGCACGAATCCGCTCACATTGGAGCAGCTCGCGATCTGCTTGGGGTTGAGTACGATCGTGTTCGTCGTCGTGGAATTGGAGAAACTGCTGATCCGTCGCGGCGTCTTCAAATAAGAACTGGCGCGTAACGGTTTGTAGGTTTCATGAGATGCGCGGGTGTCCTTGTGGATGCCCGCGTTTCGTCTCTCGCGGACGCGCAGCAGATGTTGAGCACCTTACAAAATCCTTGCGCTTTGGCGCTTTTAGGTGCGCCTTAGGATGCGGACGTAAGCTGACGTTTGGTGTATGGGGGCAGAGGAAGGGTGCGAAATGACAGCACAGGTTGCAGTTTCGGTCGCGGAGGCGTCGCAAACGACAGCGCACGTGAAAGCTGAAAAGAAGGGTGGGCGCATCGACTACATCGACGGCATACGTGCTTTGGCAGCACTTGCGGTTGTATTCCTTCATGCCTTTCAGATGCGTGGATACGGTCTTGAGAGTGTAGTGCCGCTGGCTCCCGATCTCGTTCCATCAGATACGACGCTCGGCACGTTGTTGGCCCTGCTCTATGATGTCGGTGGCAGCCTCGGGTTGTATGCGGTCAAGGTCTTCATCGTCATTTCAGGTTACACCTTGATGTTGGGCGCAGCCAAGTCCGCAGATGGTATGCCTAAGGGAGGGCTAAAGGGCTACTTCAAACGTCGTATTCGGCGTATCTGGCCGCCGTACTACGCTGCGTTAGGATTGTCGCTGGCGATCATTTTCCTGCTGCCTGGCATGAACACGGAATTTGGCGGCTACCTAGACCAGCATATTCCCGTCACTTGGGATGGCGTGGTGGCGCACCTGTTCTTCCTTCAGAACCTCACTCCCGAATGGTCGTTCCAGATCAACATGCCGCTGTGGACAATCGCAGTTGAGGAACAGATATACATTATCTTCCCGTTTCTGCTGCTGCCCCTCTGGCGTCGTTATCCTTCATTTGTGTTGGTGGCCGCGGCGGTCGTCGTCCCGCTGGCTGGCGCGCTGCTGCTGCCGTATGTCAATTTCCTCGAGATACGTCCCTGGTTCTTGATCCTGTTCGGCTTCGGTGCGTGGGGTGCCAGCATCAGTTTCAGCAAACGTCCGCAGGATATGCGCTGGCTTGAACGTGTTCCGTGGGTGCCTGTAGCGATTGGTTTTCTGGTTGTTTGGGCAGGTCTGAAAGTCGCACTGCCGCGGCTCTTGGGAGCCAACGCGCCCGCCGGCTACATCACCGACCCGGTCACTGATCCGTTTCTTGCCGGCGCAGTAGCCTCGATGCTCGTGCATTGGACGGCGGTTTGGAAGCGGGGGATCCCAAAGTACTCGATCGTCGCCCTACTGAATTCGCGCTTGCTGGTCAAGATCGGTATTTTCTCGTACAGTCTCTACCTGATGCATGCGCCTTTCCAGACCGTGCTGACGAACATTCTGCGCAGTTGGGGAGTGAATAACGATCTCTTCTTCATCCTCATGCTGGTTCCCGGCATCCCGATCATCGTTGGCATGGCCTACGTCTTCCACATCGTGTTTGAGCGGCCTTTCATGCCGCCGGCCGCGCGCGACGTGATGGATAGCAAGGCTCAGGTGGAAGCAGCGCTGGCACAGTCGGTGCCGTGACCAGCACTTTAAGTTCGCTTAACATGACACAAGGCGAGCCGCAAGCTCGCCTTATCGTATTTGAACTCGAATGGGGTGTGGTCAGTGCGCTTTGAGCATGAAAATGCGTGTATCTTGGCCGCCCATGCGGTATTTGTACTCCTCGTTGCCGCGCAGAAAGTCGAGGTAAGTGTGACCGCTTTCAATTGCGTGACGGATGTTATAGGCTAATAGAACGATACCCGTACTTAGGTGGCTGTAGAGATCTGGATTGAGGCCTGAATTGTATACCTGCACAGCATCGCCGTAATCGAAGTTAAAATAGGCGGCACAGCGAATGCCGTTGATCATGAGAAAGCTCAGTTGGAGCCAGCCGCGATCAAAAGTGACGTGCGCAATTTGACGCAAGAAGGTGGCATTCGCGGTATTGGCCAAGAACTGTGCTTTAGCCGGTTGGCTAGCGGCCATGAGCGTCAGAAAATGGTCGAGTTCTTCGTCGAGATCGTGCTGCGAACCGACGAAGTACCAAGTGAGCGTCTCCTCACCGCCCTCGGCGCGACGCAGCTTGCGGCGGATTTCGTGCCGCTGCTTCTTATCAAGCCCGTCAAGGTACGCGTCCCAGCTTTTGGGCAGACGTATACCCGGACAGACTTCTTGGAGTCCGGGTTCGACGCTGAATCCGCAGTCGCTAAGCATACCCGTGAAATCGACCAGCGTCGGCGAGTGCTCCGGTATATTGCAGAGATTGATGCGGTCGTACCTGTCGCGGTGTTCAGCCAAAAACGCTGCGAAAAGCGCGAGAACAGGTGCTTGAAACTCGACATCGATGATCAGATCGACATAATCCGTCACATCTACACACCCGATGCTGCGCACTACGCGTTCGTCCGGCCTGACCTCGATGAACCAGGGCGCGATACCAATTAAACGTCCTTCTTGCGTGCGGCAGGCAGCGATCCACAGTTCCCCGGGGTGATATGCCTCCCACCAGGTCATCTGCCATTCATACGTACTGAAGATGCGATTGCTGTAGCTGCGCCGAAGCAGGTCATTCCACTCGGCTGCCAGTGAAGAGAGCGACTCGACACTGTCGTGGATGGTGAGCCACACAGGGGCTGTCCTTGTCATCGCCAGACACTCAGCTCGGATTATAACAGTGCTGGCGAGGCGGGGAGATGATAAACGAATGAACGATGCGCGAGAGATATCAACAGCGCGGGGCACTCAGATGAGTGCCCCTGCGGAGATACAGAGGCAGTCTACCGTGTCTCTACTTAGCAACCGCTACCGGCGACTCTTTCAATTTTTCCTCGTACGCGAGCGAGACTTCGCTCTGCGCGTCGAAGAGATGGAGGTTGTCGACGTTGAAAGCAAAGGGCATACGCTTGCCAACAGAAGCCTTTGTGCGCGGGTCTGTGCGGGCAATGAACGACTTGCCGCCCTCCTCCAGATAGAGGATCATTTCGTTACCCATCTGCTCGACGACTTCGACGTTGGCCTCGATCTGCGCTGGGGTAATGCCCGCAGGCAGATACTGCGCATCGTGCACGTCTTCAGGGCGGATACCGAGCGTGACGCGCTCGTTGTTCGTGCCGTGATAAAGCTTTGCCTTGCTTGCGGGCATCGTGATCGCGAAGCTGCTAGTCTCTACACGCATCGTGCCACCATCGACCTTGAGGGTGGCATCGAAGAAGTTCATCGACGGGCTGCCGATGAAGCCAGCTACGAACAGGTTGCGCGGGTTGTGATACAGGTTGTAGGGCGTATCTACCTGCTGAATTTCGCCGGCGTTCATGACGCAAATCCGGGTCCCCATCGTCATCGCCTCCACTTGGTCGTGGGTGACGTAAACGAAGGTTGTGCCCAGCCGCAGATGGAGCTTGCTGATGAACGAACGCGCTTCAACGCGCAGCTTGGCGTCGAGGTTGGAGAGTGGTTCGTCCATCAAAAAGACCTGCGGTTCGCGGACGATGGCGCGACCGACAGCGACACGCTGGCGCTGACCGCCGGAGAGCTGGCGTGGACGGCGGTCGAGCAGATGCTCGATGCCGAGGCTCTTGGCGGCTTCGCGCACGCGCTGGTCAATGACGTTTTTGGGTGTCTTTCGCAGGCGCAGACCGAACGCCATATTCTCGTAAACGGTCATGTGCGGGTAAAGCGCGTAACTCTGGAACACCATCGCGACGTCGCGATCTTTGGGGGCGATGTTGTTGACGACGCGATCGCCGATCAGGATTTCGCCTTCACTGATCTCCTCAAGGCCAGCCAGCATACGCAGCGTGGTCGATTTCCCGCAGCCCGACGGGCCGACGAGTACGAGGAACTCCTTGTCCGCGACTTCCATATTGAAGTCACGGACGGCAACAACGTTGCCAGCGTAACGCTTGTAGACATGACGGAAACTCAGGCTTGCCACGATTATGCCTCCGTAACAGAATAGGAGCGTCTGTAGACAAACAACGCGCCGCGCGTCTGTACATTATGCACAAACTTATTGCATAAGACGCCTGCGGCCATTTCGCCCGGATTATAGTGTGTCATCAAACTTTTGCAAGCAATTCGCATCTCTTCTCATCTACGGAAAGCGGCTTGCTCATGGGTGCTCAAGTGAATGCCGAAATCATCGCAGTTGGGACTGAGATTCTGCTTGGGGAGATCACCGACACTAACTCTGTCTACATCGCGCGGGCGCTGCGCGGTATCGGGGTGAATGTCTATTTCATGACCTCTGTGGGCGACAACGAAGCGCGGATCGCACACGCGGTTGAGATCGCGCTCAACAGGTCACAGGTTGTGATCACGTGCGGCGGGTTAGGGCCGACGGTGGATGATATGACGCGGCAGGGGGTGGCGCGCGCTTGTGGACGCCAGTTGGCCTATCATGAAGATCTGCTGCAGGCGATTGAAGCGCGTTTCAAAAGCTTCGGCGTGCGCATGTCCGAAAATAACCGGCGGCAGGCATACCTGCCGGAGGGGGCGGAAGCGCTCACAAATCCGGTTGGCACAGCACCCGGTTTTGTGCTTGAGCATGAGGGCAAGCTCATCTTCAGCGTGCCCGGCGTACCGCGCGAAATGAAATACTTGTTCGAGAATGAAGTGCTGCCGAGGCTGCGAACGCGCTACGGACTGAGTATTATCAAGGCACGAATACTCAAAACGGCGGGTATCGGTGAAAGCATGCTCGATGAGGCGATCGGCCAGGCTTTGCTGGAGGGCAGCAATCCGACTGTCGGATTGGCGGCGCATTCCGGGCAGGTAGACGTGCGCATCACCGCCAAAGCGGACACTGAAGCGGATGCGGACGCCATGATCGCCGCCGCTGAAGCCGAGCTGCGCGCGCGCATCGGCGCGTACATTTTCGGTGCCGACGATGATACGCTAGAAGGCGCGCTCGCCGCGGCTCTTGATGCGCGAGGTGCGCAGCTCGCTGTCGTCGAAGCGGGCGTGCCGGGGTCGATCAATCGGCGCATGGCCGAGCGCGGTAAACGTCCAGATTTGATCGCGGTTTACCATCGCTTGAGTCGTCCGGAAGAGGTGGCGGCGGCGGCGCTCGCAATCGCCGCTCCTGCGTCGCTGCGCGAGCTGGCCGAAGCTGCAGCGCGCGCGCTGGCTTCGGAGGAGGGAACGCGTGTCGGCATCGCTGTCATCGCCGATCCCGATCGTGCAGATGATCGCGCGGATGTCGATGTGGGCAGCGCCTTCGCCGTCTGTGTGGGCGGTCGTGTGCGTTCCCGTGCCTATGGCTTTGGTGGCAGCTCAGAAGCGGCTCAGCAGTGGAGCGGTACTTGGGCGATGAGCATGGCGTGGCAAATGTTGAAGGATGACGCTCAATCATGAGCAAGTTCGTCAGTAAACTGGCGCGCATTCAGCGGGAGAAGGGTACCAAGGTGGGGCTGCTGCTGCGTCCTCAGGTGACGACTCTGCCCCTGCCGATGCTGCGTTATGACGATCCGTTCCTGCCCTACAGCCGATCGTTGATCGACGCGCTGCGCGATCATCTCTGCGCCTGCGTGTTCGACTTGGCAGCTTACATGGCATTGGGTGCTGCGGGTATTGTCGCCTTGGAACGCTCAATCGCGGCTGCGAGGGCAGGGGATGATCTGGTGACCGTCCTGCACGGGCCGTTCGCATCGTCCGAATTTGCCCCGGCGTGCGGTGCAGACGCTTTCAGCGTCGATGGGGTCACAGTGACTGATGTCCATCTGATCGATGCGTTTGCCGTGGAGAGGGGCGGCGGTGGGGTGTTTGTGGTCAGCCCCACCGATTTAGGTGCGGAGATCAGCCGCTATGATGAGGTGGGCGGGATGCTGCTGCCAGCAGACGCGGCGCTGGCTGTGTATCTCAAGGTTGATGCCGCTGTGTGTGTGAGCAGAGGTGATGATTTTGCAGAGGCAGCGCGCGCTGCGGCGATCGATTGGTTACACCCAGAGCGGAGAGCGCCAACCGATCTATAATAGATGTACTCGCGGCGTGATTGCACCGCCGCCGACCATAACATGGATTGGATGAGGAACAGTTCGATGGCGAGTGAGCAGCAGACTCCGGGCAGTCCGGATCTATCCGGCTCAAGTTTCATCCCAACGCCGATGGTTTACCTCAAAGAGCGGATTGTCTGGCAGTACCGCCAGGTGGTGCGCGACCTGACTTTGGATGATGCACTGAGCGATGAGGAACTCGACGAGATCGGTGCTGAAGGATGGGAGCTGGTGAGCGTTGTCGTCTATGACGGCCACATGTACTGGCACTTTAAGCGTCCGGCGGGTTAATCTTGGGATTGTCTTCAGCATCGTCGGACTTGGTGCGGCTGTGGATCGAGGCTGGCCTGCTTAATTTTGGTGATTTCGCGCATTACAGCGGTCGTGCTCCATTCCAGGCCCGCTTCGAGCTGCTCAGTTCGTATCCTGATGTGCTTGCGGTCTGTGCACAGGCGCTGGTACCTTTAGTCGAGTCCAAGCGTCCATCTCGGTTGTTATGCGCCGCGGACTCGCTGCCGTTGGGTGTAGCGCTCAGCTTGGAGATGGGTATTCCGCTTATCTACAGCCGGGCACGTGGAGAGTTGGCGGTTGATGATCTAGTTGGCGCATATGACATTGGCCATCTCACGCTGCTGATCGCGAACGTCGTCGATGGCGACCTGCTCGCGCAACCCTGGATCGCCAGGTCGCGTCATGTCGGGTTGGAGGTTCTGAACGCTGTCGGCCTGCTAAGCACCATCAACACGCTTCCGCCCAGCACCCAGTGTTTGGTTTCATTGGGTGACGCGGCTGGTAGTCTCGATGACTGGGGAATGCTCCCTCCAGGACAGGCGCGAGAGATTCTGCGCTGGTTGGCGCGCGACCGGTAAAGAGTCGCAAATGCAGGTGCTCCATATCATCAAAGCAACTGGCATTGCAGGTGCAGAACGACATTTGCTGCTGCTGCTGCCGGCGCTGCGCGCGCGCGGCGTCGATGCGCGGCTTCTCGTGTTGGAGTCCACAAAACCACAGGATGTGCTCGCCAAACATCTGCAAACATTGGGCGTACCGGTTGATCGGCGAGTCATGGATCGCCATCTCGATCTAATGCTGCTGCCCTGGTTGATAGGTTATCTGCGCGCTCAGCAGCCCGCCTTGATCCAAGCACATCTTTCTCATGCGCAGTTGTACGCCATCCTTGCCGCAAATCTCGTAGGAATTCCCGTCATAACGGGACATCATAATGACGATCCGTTTCTGCGTCGCTGGCCTTTTCGTCCGCTATTTCGCCAGCTTTGGCGGAGAACAGCGGGCGGAGTCGCGATTTCATCAGCAGTGGCGGCGTTTTGTCGTGAGATCGAGGGCGGGAGCGCCGACCGCTTGCGAGTCATCCGCTACGGCGTGCCGACACCTGATGTGACGGTGCCGTATCTGCAGGAGGGACGCGCAGCGCTGCGTGCGCAGCTCGGCTTGTCGATCAATACTGTTGTTGTCGGCTGTGTTGGGAGACTGATCGAACAGAAGGGGGTGACATATGGCATCTCCGCGTTTGCCCAGGTGCAGCGCCAGCATGCAGATACGGTGCTGGTCATCGTCGGCGACGGGCCGCTGCGTGAAACATTGGCGGCTCAGGCCGTCTCCCTGGCTCCGGCGGAGACGATCCGCTTTCTTGGTTGGCAGGATGACGCATCGCGCTGGATGCAGGCGTTCGACATCTTTTTGTTTCCGAGCCTGTGGGAGGGCTTCGGCTTAGTGCTGCTGGAGGCGATGGGTGCTGGTCTGCCCGTGATCGCTAGCCGCGTGAGTGCGATTCCAGAGATTGTCGTAGATGGTGAAACCGGGATATTGGTGTCACCGCGCGATACTGCCGGATTGGCCGAAGGTTTGACGAAGTTGATCATGGATGAGTCCATGCGAAGGCGCATGGGACGATCGGGACTAGCGCGTTTGGTGTCGCATTTCTCTGCAGATCGTATGGTCGACGAGACGATATCGCTTTACAACGACATCGTGAACAGCGGGAGCGCATGAGGCATGTGCGGAATATGCGGCGTGATGAGTCTTGATGGCAGCCGAGTCGAAGTTCAGAATGTTGATGCGATGATCGCACGGCTGACACATCGTGGTCCAGATCAAGGGGCTGTTATTGACAGGAGCCGCGCTGTATTGGGCAATCGGCGTTTGGCCGTTCTCGACCTTTCTCCGACAGGGTCGCTGCCGATGACCAGTGTGGATGGTGCGCTGACGCTGGCTTACAACGGTGAAATTTACAACTATCGGGAGCTGCGCACGGCACTAGAAACCGATGGCGTACGCTTTCGCTCGCAGAGCGATGCGGAGGTCATCTTGGCGCTCTATCGCCGACACAGCGGTGATGCCTCTATGTTCGATCAAATACGGGGTATGTTCGCGCTGGCTCTGTGGGACAGCGCTTCCGGCACACTGCTGCTCGCTCGCGATCGCTTGGGAGAAAAACCGCTTTATTATTACCATGATGAGCGGCGCCTTGTCTTCGCGAGCGAAATCAAAGCACTGCTGGTACATCCCGATGTTCCGCGCGAGTCAGCATTTGATGCGCCCATGTTGGCGCTTTTTTTTGCCTACGGTTACTTGCCAGCACCACTGACCGCCTTCAAGGGCATACGTGCGCTGCTTCCCGGCCATTGGCTGCGCGTGCGCGATGGTATGCTGCAGGAGGGGGTGTACTGGACACCGCCACAGA
>CAYTME010000044.1:11683-15777 GCA_964438415.1 uncultured Pleurocapsa sp.
ACGGTGGCGGGGGAACGTGCGTCGGCGCCCCCGGGCTCACGTCCCGGGGGCGCCTGCTGATCCAGCCGCCGACACGAGGGATTATGCGTTCCAGGTGCAGGATGCGCTCGATGACGCTGTGCGCCAAACGCTCGTGAGCGATGTGCCTTTGGGAGCGTTCCTAAGCGGCGGTTTGGACAGCAGCCTGATTGTAGCCATGATGCAGCGCCACAGCAGCCGCAGGGTGAGGACGTTCAGCATCGGCTTCACAGGTGATGATAGTTTTGATGAGACACCGTTTGCGCGGCAGGTTTCTGAATATCTGGGTACCGAGCATACGACATTCATAGTGCAGCCGCAGATGCTTGATCTACTTCCGAAGCTGGTTTGGCATCATGACCAGCCGTTCGGTGACAGCAGCGCTATCCCAACCTACCTGGTCAGCAAATTGGCGCGTGAATACGTCACGGTGGCTATCACGGGCGATGGAGGCGACGAGTTATTCGCAGGCTATGATCGCTTCCGCGCGGCGCAGTTGATGACGCGCTTGCAGTGTTTCCCGAAGCCGCTGCTGCGTATGGTCGCGAAGCTGATCGATGTCTTGCCAGAGTCGACGCGGTATGCCAACCGTCTGGCACGGCTGCGCCGTTTCGCAAATGGCGCGCTGCTGCCGCCGACCCTGGCGTACTTTGAGTGGGTGAGACTTTTCAACGCCGATCTCAGCCGGGCGCTTGTGGGTCTAGTCGGCGACAGCGCGGGCGATCACTTCACGAGGGTGGTGGCACGAGCTGGCCTCCCGGGGCTGCTGGAGGCGAATTTGATCACGTATCTGCCCGATGATTTGCTCGTCAAAGTCGATCGGTCAAGCATGGCCGCTTCGTTGGAGACGCGCGCTCCGTTTCTCGATCATGTTTTGGTAGAGCGCGTGGCAGGTGTACCGATCAATCTCAAGCTGCACAAGATGACCAGCAAGTATCTGCTCAAAGTCATCGCGCGTGACTACCTCCCCGACTCGATCATCAATCGCCCCAAGCACGGCTTCGGTGTTCCGCTGGGCGCGTGGCTGCGCCGCGATAGCACTCCGCTGCACGAGACGCTGCTCAGCCGGGAGGCGCGCGAGCGCGGTGTGATCAACATTGATGCCGTCAAGGGTTTGATTGACGAACATGTTTCCGGTCGGCGCGATCATGCTCAACGGCTCTGGGCGCTGCTCACGCTGGAATGGTGGTACCGTCTTTTCATCGACACCGCGCCGACACCTGTGTTGTGAGTGTACGACTATGTGCTTTATGGGACTGGTGGATAGTTCATGTCCAACATTTGCAGCACGCCGCGATCCATAAAGCCCAAGCTGTTGTAAGCTAACCCGAACAGATCATCATAACCCCAGAGTGTCCAGCCGACGCCGTAGCGCTCGAACGCAGAAACGGTGGCCCGGAACCAGCGCAGGCGGCTGTCGTAGGGCGCAGTCGGCATGACGCCAAACTCGTTGGCCATGATCCGAACGCCATGCTGCTGCGCCCAGTTATGGGCGAGGCGGATGCGTTCGTCGATGCGCCAATCCTCCCAGACGTTACCGTAACAGTAATCCTGCACCCATTCATCGACTTGGCCGCCGAAGCGCGGCAGATAATCACAGCCGTTCCACCACGAGGATGGGTAAGGAAGGCCGCGTACAAGCCCGGCGTCTCCTGTCCAGGCAGCACCCTGATGTGTGAAGATCCAGGGTTCGTAAAAGTGGAAGTTATAGATGATGTTGGGGTCGTCAAGCGGCTCAATTTGGAACAGACCGTCGATGCTGTTCCAGTGCGGGCCGCCGACGATAATGGTGTGCTCCGGCGCGGAGGCGCGCATGGCTGCGACGACTTCAGTTTGCAGCGGCAGCCAATCATCGGCGTCGGTCATCGGCTCATTCATCACTTCCAAGAAGACCATCTCCGGATCGGTAGTGGCCAGATGTGTGGCGAGGGTGCGCCACATCTCGACGAATGCAGTTTGCTTCGCTGTGTCATTTATCAGCTGGTCGAACCAAGGCTCTTCCCAATTGTGGGGATCGATGATGACGGCCAAATCGTGCGCGTTCATTCGTTCTACAGCTTGGTCAAGTTCTGCCAATAACTGCGAGTCGATGACGCCGGGCTCATTTACATCTACCAAGCGGGTTGGCTCGATCGGAAGGCGCACATGGAGAAATCCCGTCGCGCGGATCTCAGCGAGCTGCTCATCGCTCATATAGGTGATGGCGTGATCGGCTGGGTAGTCGAGTTCTTCAGGATTCCAGAACCAGCGGGTGATATTGACCCCGCGCTGCAAGCGTTGGTAGCGTGTCTCTGGCACACCCTCTTGCGCAAACAAGGGTGTGGTGACTGCGAACGCGAGCAGAAGCAGAAGCGCTAGGGAAGTAACACGACGTGTCATATCGAAGTCCTCTTATGGTAAGGCCATTACCCAATGACACAGTGTAACGATGCCATGTGACGTGGATTGGAAAGATTTTTTGACAAAATCGTCAAAAACTTACTCAACCTATCGGCTCTGTTGACCTGACTTTCTTCTACCGGGCGCTACTGGCCGCCGCACCCTCTTGAGTGAGGCGATGATGGACGAACTACTGACGTTCCTTGATCCGGCTGCGCTGGCTCTGGAGCTTTCGCAGATGCTGTTCAGCTAGGTTGGATGCTTGTGGGCAAGTGCACTAACCGCTTGCCCGTAACAACTTGTCGATATGCTGGGATGCGGGAATCTACTCTTCATCTAGGCTCAGGAGCGCCATGAACGCTTCCTGCGGCACTTCGACCGCGCCGACCATTTTCATGCGGCGCTTCCCCTTCTTCTGCTTTTCAAGCAGCTTGCGCTTGCGCGTGACGTCACCGCCGTAGCATTTGGCGAGCACGTCTTTGCGCAGCGCTTTGACGTCAGCGCGTGAGATGATGCGCTTGCCGATGGCGGCCTGCACAGGCACAGCGAACTGCTGGCGCGGGATCAGCTCTTTCAGCTTGCTCACGAGCCGCTGACCTTTGTAATATGCGCCCTCGCGGTGGACGATGATGGCGAGCGCATCGACCGGCTCGTTATTGACCATGATATCGAGTTTGACCAGGTCGCCCGCGCGGTAGGTGTCGAACTGGTAGTCAAGGCTGGCGTAGCCTTTGGTCGTGCTCTTGAGCCGGTCGTAGAAGTCGACGATCAGCTCGGAGAGGGGTAGGCGGTAGTGGAGGATGACGCGCGATTGGTCGATGTACTCGGTCGTGACGTATTCGCCGCGTTTCTTCATGACCAGATCCATCAGCGCGCCGATGTATTCGGTCGGTGTGTAGATCTGGATCTTCATCCAGGGTTCGCGGATCTCAGCGATCGTGTTCTCATCGGGTAAGAACGCGGGGCTGTCGATCGTGATCGTCTCACCGCTGCGCAGCACGACCTGATACTCGACGCTCGGCGCGGTCGCGAGGATGTCCAGCTCGTATTCGCGTTCGAGCCGCTCCTGGATAATCTCCATGTGAAACAAGCCGAGAAAGCCAACGCGGAAACCAAAATTGAGCGCCTGCGACGTTTCCGGCTCATAAACGAGCGAGGCGTCGTTGAGCTGGAGCTTTTCGAGCGCATCGCGCAGCTCGCCGTAGTCGTCGTTGTCGGTGGGGTAGAAGCCAGCGAAAACCATCGGTTTGGCCGGCGCGTAGCCTGGCAGCGGTTCGAGTGCGCTGTTGTTGTAAGTCGTGATCGTATCGCCAACGCGGCATTCGCGGACTGTCTTGAAGCCGGTGGCGATGTAGCCGACCTCGCCGGCGGTCAGGCGGTCGATCGGCTGCATGGCGGGTGTGAAAACGCCCAGCTCGACCGGCTCGAAACGCGCCTCGGTTGCCATCAGCTTGAGCATCGTGCGCCGGTCGAGCGCGCCGTCGACGACGCGGACGTAGGCGACGACGCCTTTGTAGGAGTCGTAGTGCGAGTCGAAGACGAGCGCGCGCAGCGGCGCGGTGTCATCGCCTTTCGGCGGCGGCACGCGGGCGATGACGGCTTCGAGCACATCCTGCACACCGATGCCCTGCTTAGCCGAGATACGCACGATATCATCCGCCGAGATGCCGAGCCGTTGCTCGGTCTCCTGTGCCACC
>CAYTME010000044.1:15787-16088 GCA_964438415.1 uncultured Pleurocapsa sp.
GGGCGGCCGGCAGGTCGATCTTGTTGATGACCGGGATGATCTCCAGGTCCTGTTCCAGCGCAAGATACACATTGGCGAGCGTCTGCGCCTCAATACCCTGGCTGGCATCCACGACTAGCACCACGCCCTCGCACGCCTGCAGCGCGCGGCTGACCTCGTAAGTGAAATCGACGTGGCCGGGGGTGTCGATCAGGTTGATCTCGTAGTTTTGGCCGTCGCGGGCGGTGTAGGTCATGCGCACGGCCGAGGCCTTGATAGTGACGCCGCGCTCGCGCTCCAAGTCCATGTCGTCGAGGAGCTG
>CAYTME010000044.1:16156-18683 GCA_964438415.1 uncultured Pleurocapsa sp.
TCTTGCCGTGATCGATGTGGGCGATGATCGAGAAATTGCGGATGTAGTCGCGATTCATGTGCGCTTGGTGTCGTCCTAGCCTCAGCCCGCCCCACAGGTACGGGGTTCACTTACGATACAGTCACTCTGGTGCAAGTATAGCAGAGTTGCGCGGTCAGGGTGAGGGGTGGGTGCGCTGGGCAGTGGATTTTCATCAGGAAGGGCGTGTCGATAAAAAAGGGGGTTGTGAACCCCCGTTGTGACCGTGCCTATCGCGCTTGTGCCGCTCAGTGGCTGCACGAACCGCAGCCGCCGCTGCTCGCTTCACCGCTGTCCTTGGTCTTGAACGACGAACCGCAGCCGCAGGCAGAGACGGCGTTCGGGTTGTCGATGCGGAAGCCGCCGCCCATCAAGCTGTCCACGTAGTCGATGGTAGCGCCGCGCAGGTAGAGCAGGCTGGTCGGGTCGATGACCAGCTTGACGCCGTCGATCTCGACCACGGCATCATAATCGCGCGGGGTCTGCTCGAACGCCATACCGTACTGCAGGCCAGAGCAGCCGCCGCCGCTGACGAATACGCGCAGGGCGTGGTCAGGGATATTGCGCTGCACCAGCAAATTCTTGATGACGCCGAGCGCGGTCGGGGTCACCGTCAAGATCGCTTCTTCCTCCGTTACCTGCGGCTGGAGGGTGATAGGCTCGTTGAGCGCCATTGCTGCAGTACCTTTCATCTTCGCTCAGACTGATACTGACTATGGTAACACGAGTCGCGCGCGCAAGTCAATTTTTCTTATCTCGGTCTGAATTATTCAGCAGATCGGCGGGGATGAGGTATGAGCAGGTGTGATCGCCGTTCGATTGGCGCGCGCACGGACGCGGGATGACGCCGAGCAGTCCCGCGATCAGCCGCATATCCATGTGGCAGAGCGCCTGCGTGGTCGAGGCGATATGATGGTAGGGGCAGTTGTGCGTGTGCAGCAGATAGCCCTCTGCCGCCTGCTCCCAGTTGGCTTCGTAGCCGTGCGTGTTCAGGTACGCGACCGCGGCGTTCAAACGCTCCTCAACTGTCGAGCCTGGCGGTGGAGGTGGCAGCTCGGCCGCCATCTCGGCGGCGACGCCCTCGAAGATGACGTTGATCGCATCGGACGGTAGTGCGCGCTCGAGCTGGTGCATGAGGCCGGCGACGAGGCGCTCGTAGTTGTTCGGGAAGTGCTCGCGCGCTTTTTCGGTCAGCGCGTAGACGTGCTGCGGACGGCCCGGCGCGCTGCGGCGGCGCAGCTCGGGCGAGGTGACGAGCGCTTCCTGCTGAAGCAGGTTGATGTGATGGCGCACGGTCACCGGGGTGATATCTTTGCCACGCCGCTGCTGGAGCAGATCGACGATTTCATCGACCGTCGCTTCCCCTCGCTCGCGCAGGATTTCGAGGATGTAACGTCGCGTCGGCTGCATGCGGTAGCGCCTGTGACTATTGATCAGATGAAAAAAGTTTATCACTGTCATTATAATCATGTCAACGCACTGGGCAATTCGGAGCGATCGGAAGTCGCGATGCGTCCACTGGAGCCGCTCTCGGAGTCAGTCTTTTTCATCCTGCTGAGCTTGGCTCCAGGGCCAAAGCACGGCTATGCGATCATCCAAGAGGTCGAGCGTCTGAGCAGCCAGCGGCTGCGCTTGAGCACCGGGACGCTGTTCGGTGCGCTCAAGCGGATGTTGGCGGATGACTGGATCGCTCCGGCTGCCGACGAGCAGGGCGTTCGCGGTCGCAAGGTCTACCGCCTGACGGCAACTGGGCGTATGATCGTGCAGACAGAATATCACCGTCTGCGCAATTTGGTGATACTGGCTCAACAGCAGATGAGGATCCAGGAGGACCTATGAGATCGATAGTTTGTAACAGCTCACTGCAGGAATTTACGTTTTTCATGCATCATGACGAATAGAATGAATGGCAATCAGCTTTTTTCATCTATGATCAAGTGGATAGTTTTCAAAGTGTCCTTCTGGCTGTTCGAGGGGCTTGGAGAAGGGCAGCTTTTATGGCTCAAGCGCCGCTCGACCTATGGTCATCAAGAGACGTGAATATCTCACTCGACGGCATTTTCGCTGCCGCTTTCGACGCACTTACTGCCAACATCGCCATTCTGGCTGTGGATGGCACAATCCTCGCGGTGAACCGTGCCTGGCGTTCGTTTGCGCTCAGCAATGGTTGGCAGACCAAGGCCTTCGGTGTCGGCCAAAACTATCTCGATGTATGTCAGCAATCCAATGACTCGTACTCGATGCGCGCTTATGCCGGTCTCAAGCGCGTGCTGGCGGGCGATCTGGCGACTTTTACAATGGAATATCCGCTGGTCACGCCGACCGGTCATGAGCACTGGTATTTGATGCGCGTTTCCCCCTTCATCAGTGCGCAAATGCGGGGTGTCATTGTTGCTCATGAGCCGGTGACGGGACGCAGGCGGTTGGAAAGTGCACTGTATGAGCAGGCTCGTCTGCGCGCGGCTTTGGAGCAGGAAAACACGACCCTGCGCGCGCAGGTCGCCTGGTT
>CAYTME010000044.1:18693-21129 GCA_964438415.1 uncultured Pleurocapsa sp.
CAGGAACAGAAACTAAATGCGATTAAGTCGCATCTGATGGAGCGGCTTGCCCATGAATTTCGGACCCCGCTGACAATCATCAATAACGCCAACGATCTTGTCCAGCGCTATGGGGAACGTCTCGCGCCGGATCTGCGCTTGAAACAGATGCACATGATCCGGCAGCAGGTTGCGCGCATGAGCCAAATGCTCGATGACATCATTTACGTGCTGCATGGTGAGCATGCCGTGCTCGATATGTCACCGGCGCTTATCGATGTGGCCGTGGTTTGCCGCGAACTGATCGACGAGATCGATACGGCGACCTCCGGCTCTCATATGCTGACTCTGACGCTGGATGGCGTCCTCGACAGCGTCTGTTTGGATGAAAAACTGCTCCATTTGATCCTGGTTAATCTGCTTAACAACGCGATCAAATATGCTCCTGCGGGCAGCCTGGTACATTTGGGGGTCACGCGTCGAGAAGATGCTGTCGAATTCCAAGTCACTGATCAGGGCCGTGGCATTCCACTAGCCGCGGCAGCCCGGGTCTTCCAAGCATTTTACCGCGGACCTAACACGGTCGATACCAAAGGCTTAGGTTTGGGCTTGACGATCGTCCAGCGTGCGGTCG
This sequence comes from uncultured Pleurocapsa sp., assembly GCA_964438415.1. GTDB lineage: Bacteria > Chloroflexota > Anaerolineae > Aggregatilineales > Phototrophicaceae > Flexifilum. The sequence goes on from CAYTME010000044.1 coordinate 19,307, forward strand.
AGGCACATCGCGGCGAGATCTCATTCGAAAGCACACCGCAGGGCACAACTTTCCGGGTGGTGCTGCCGGTGCAGCGCTGCGCGAACGAGGATACAGATCAGACTACTTGACCGATCGCGGTCGGCGTGGCATGTTCTAAGCTCGTGGTCGGAGACAATTCGCGCTCCAAAAAGAGCTGCTCCAGGCTAAAAAGGTCGCGGCTTCTGAGCATGTTTCGACCATCCGTTGAGACTGCCACGGCGTCGATATCGTCGAGGCTGCGATGGAAATTGATCATACGATCTGGGCAGTGCGATGAAAACTACCGTCTCCCTCCGGCGGCGCGGAGATCTCTGGTCCTTCAGCCCTGGCTGGCGGCTTCACTTGACTGCACTTGGTGCGCATGTGGGGCTAGCCGTCATTCTGCTGCATCCCTTGTGGACGCAGCAGTGGACGCATGTTGCGGGTTATGACTGGTTCAACTACAACTGGAATTTTTGGTGGATTCGGCATGCGCTGCATACACTGGGTTTGAATGTCTACCTGAACGATTTCGTCATGTTCCCGGCGCTCAGCAATTACGGCTATCACGCGCTGACTGCCTTCTGGTATCCGCTTTGGGCGCTGCTCGAGCCGCTGACAGGGACGCTCACTGCCGTCAACGTCATCATCACGCTGGGCTGCGTGCTGAACGGCTACCTCGTCTTCGTGTGGCTGCGCAGCGAAGGCAGCAGCGCAGAGCTGTCGCTGTTGGGTGGCATGGTCGTGCAAACGCTGCCGATCAGCCGTTACTTCTATTACAACACCCACCTGAATTTGATGGATTGGTTCTGGCTGCCAGGTCTGCTTCTCATGTGGAAACTGATCGTCCGCCGCGTTGGCAGATCTTCTCAAGACGCGAGGCTGGTTTCTGATCTGCTGCCACTTTTGCTCTGGAGCACGCTGTTCGGTGCGGCGTTGTGGGGACTGCTGCTTACCGATTTGCAGTTTCCGATCTTTGCGGCAGCGCTGCTTGTGCCTTACGGGTTGGTCACGCTGATCCTGGGCCGTGCGCCTGGAGACATGATCGGCGCGCGGAAGCGCAGGGGTGTTCGCATCAAGTTAGTACTGGTCAGTACTGTGGCTGTTGCTGCGGCTCTGGCCTTGATGTGGTGGGCTGGACCGCTGCCGTATATCGTCCGCTTCGAGGGGCAGCTTGTGCCTGGACCGGTTGCTGACCGTCCTGGGATACCGTTCCCAACCGGTTTCTTGAGTATGTCGGAGGAGTGGTGGCAGTGGGATCGTCCTTCATTGGGCGCATTCTTTCCTCTGCTGCTGCTCATCTCCCTTGGGTTGTCGCGTTCCCGCCCGCCGGAGCCGGTCGAGCAGCGTGACCGCTGGCGGCGCTGGCTGTGGCTGGCGTGCGCGCTCCCGCCGATCGTATTTGCGTTGGGGCCGACCGCAGTGGTTGGCCAGCTCCAGATACCGCTGCCGTTCGTTTGGTTGTACGACGCGACGAACGGCATGTTCCGAATGCCCTGGAGGCTGGCTCCGATCGGCGTTATCGCGGGTACAGCATTCATCGCCATGGTCTGGACACCGGTTCTGAAAATGCGGGCCGCCCTCAAACTTTGGGGTGGGGTGATCGGGCTTTTGCTGCTGTTTATCGCTATACGGCTGTTCGAGACGCGACCACTTGATCCGATCTTGCCCGATTATGCGTTCTATCGAGCGATGGGTGCCGAAACTGGCGGATCATTGGATGAGTACGTGGTTATCGATGCCCCGACTGGGATGGGCACGGGCGAGGTGCTGCTCGGCAGTGCGCGCGCGATTCAGTATCAATGGTACGGCGTGTTTCATCA
>CAYTME010000045.1:0-4069 GCA_964438415.1 uncultured Pleurocapsa sp.
AGATCATCGACCAAGCGCAGGTGCAGTTCCAGTATTTCTTCGTCAGCGGCCAGCCCATCCAGCCGACCAACCCGGCGTTCTTCGGCACGCCGGGCGTCCCGCCCACGCCGAGCGGCCCGCAAGCCCAAGTGACAGGCGTGCAGGGCTTGGCCGTGCGCACCGGGCCATACCTGGGCGCATCATTTGTGACGACGGCGCGCGGCGGCACGAGTTATACCGTGATCGCGCGCAATCGCAGCGAGGGCGTCTTCACTTGGTATCTGATCCGCGTCGGCGAGCGCGAGGGCTGGGCGAGCGGGCGCTACCTGACGATCAGCGGCATCGACCCGAATGCGCTGCCGGAACAGGGCAGCATCTTCGACCAGATCGACGGCGCACCAGATATCGGTGTGCGCGGCTATCCGCGCGCGGTGATGAACCTGCGCGTGCGCCCGAGTATGCGCACGGCGGTGATCGACCAGATCGGCTGGGGCGAAGAGGTCGCCATCATCGGGCGGACGGTGCAGGCGCGGGAGAACCGCTGGCTCCAGGTGCGCACGAGCGAGGGGCTGGTCGGCTGGATCTTCGCGCCGTTCGTGACGATCCGCGGCGAGATCAACGCCGTGCCAGTACGGTGAAGCCGGAGTCTGCGGAGGCTTGGGGCGATCGACCGAGAACGCCCCAAGCTGACACCTGCGTCCTCATTCGTAGCGCAGCACGCTGGTGACGCGCTCCTGCGTCGCCGGGCGGGCGCTGAGAAACGTCGAGACCCAGGCGATGAGCACAGCGGCGGCGATCAGCGCGATAGCGATCGGCAGGGCCTCGCGCGGGATCGGGATGGCATCGCCGACGCCGAGCTGCGTCATGATCGCCACGCCGAGCGCGCTCAAGCCGATACCGAGCAGACCCCCCAGCAGCCCGACGATCGTGTTTTCCAGCAGCATGACGCGCAGCACGCGCCCGCTCTTCAAACCGACCGCCTTGAGCACGCCGATCTGACGCCGCCGCTCCAGCGTCGCCAGCGAGACGGTGTTGGCCATCGTCACCGCCGCCGCCAGCAGCGAGAGCAGCCCGACGACCGTCGGGATGGCGCTGAACTGGTCGATGAAGCGCTTGACCAGCCCATCGATGAAGCTGATATCGATGGCGATGTTGAGCGGGTTGGTCGTCAGCGCCAGCAGCACGTCGTTGAGCGCATCTGGCTCGGTTTGCAGCACGTAAAAGCTGAAATCTGGGCGCGCGTCGAAAGCCCCCGGCGGCACCTGATACGTGCCTGAATTGAAGCCGACGGTCTGGGTGGCGGTGATGCCGACCACCTCAAAATCGATGCGCTCGCGGTCTTCCTCGATCGTCAGGATCGTGCCGACGCCGATGCCCAGTGCCTGCGTCTGCTCGCTCTCCGGCACGACGATCACGCGCCGGCCTTGATCCTCCAGCGTCAGGCCGCGACCCGCGACGATGCCGCCGGTCGGGTTGGGGTTGTCCGTGCGCCGCACCTGGATCGGGATGGTGATCTCGCGCATCTCCTGCATCATCTCTTGGCGCGCGCGTTCGGGCATCGAGTTGAGCACGAAATCGGGCACCGGGATGACCAAGCGCGGCATCTCGCCATCGACCGCGACCAGCCTGCCGGCGTAATTCTGCAGCTCGGTGCGGTAGCGGATGCCGTCGATGCGGTCGAGCTGCGCGTTGAGCAGACCAGTCCCCAACGCAGGCGAGACGACGCTCGTCAGCGGGAAGACGAGCACATTGCCGCCGAGCTGGTTGGTGAGCTGGAAGTTGAGGATCTCGCGCGCGCCGACGCCGACAAAGGTGATGCTGCTGAGCGCGAACATGCCGCCGCTGAGCGCCATCAGCGTTGTCGCCGTGCGGATGCGCCGGGCGGTCAGACCGCGCAGCGCCAGCTTGAGATCGACGTTACCGAACGCTGGCAGCCGCCCGATCAGCCAGACGAGCAGCCACATCAGGCCGACCAGAACGCCCAGGATGACCAGCGTGACGGCGACGCCGATGATGCCGATGGGGATGCTGCCGAGGATGCGCCCCGCCACACCACCGACCACGATGACGACGATGATCAGCACGAGCGCAGCATGAAAGACGCTGGTGCCGGGCACGCTCATCTCGTTCGGGCGCAGGATGACGGCCGGGCGCACACGGTTGGCCGTCAGTACCGGCAGCAGCGCGAAGACCATCGTCACGACCATGCCGAGCGCCAGACCGTAGAGCAGCGCCTCCGGGTAGATGCGCCAGGGCAGCCGCTGCTGCAAGAACGCCTCGCCGTAAGCGTTGACCGCGCCGCTGAGGAGCACGCCGAGCACACAGCCGACCAGGCTGCCGCCGAGGCCGAGCAGGAACGCCTCGGCCAAGAAGAGCGCGCCGATCTGGCGCCCTTTGAGGCCGAAAGTCTTGAAGGCGGCGATCTCCATCGTCCGTCTGCCGACCATGACCAGCATCGTGTTGATGATGCCGACACCGCCGATCAGCAGCGCGCCCAACCCCATGACGACGATGAAGCGCCCGACGACATCGCTGAACTGCTGATTCTGGCGCAGCACCTGCGTCACCGTCGTCGTGCTGGCGCGCGGGGCCAGCCGCGCGAATTCGCCGGCGACGGCGTCGATATCCGTCCCCGGCGGCAGGGCGATGCTGACCGTGTTCGGCTGCGGGTTGAGCTGCAGCTCCCCGGCCAAGCGCACGTCGAAATAGGCGAAGCCGAAGAACGATGCGAACAGGTTGCGCAGGCCGGCCTCCTCCTCGGTGGCGACGATACCGCTGACGATGAACGGCTGCTCACTGCCGCTGACGCGCACCGTCTCGCCCAGGCGGATGCCCTGCGCCTGCGCCAGGTTGCGGCTGATGACGACGCTGCGCTCGTAGAACAGGTCGCGCAGGGGGATGCCCGCCGGCTCCTGGGCGATGATATCGCCCGTCGGCGGGAACGTCTGCGGGTCAATCAAGAGCGCGCTGACGAACTGCGGCCGACCCGCCGTGACCGCCCCGACCGGCGCGATCTGCATGTTGCCGATGACGGAGTAGGCGGCATACGTCCCGCCCAGCTCGACGGCACGCTCGGCCAGCGCATCGATCTGCGCCTGGCTCAGCGTGTTCTCGTCGAGGCCGCCGGCGGTGAACGGCCCAAAGCCGCCGAAACGCGCCGTCGACAGCGTGATATCGCCGCGGTTGCTCGCCCGCGCCGTCTCGACCAGCGAGTCGCCGATGGCCAGCCCCAGGCCGCGCAGCGCGACGATGGCCGCCACGCCCGCGCCAATCGAGAAGATGGCGAAGAGCGTCCAGCGCAGGTTCCGACGCAGGCTGCGCGCGGCGTAGTGCAGGTAAAAGATGATCTGCTTCATCGGCGGGGTCCTCGGCATGGCGGATCGACCACGCCATTATACGTCGTCTGCAGTGCACGGGTTGCAGGGTAGACACCAGCGTGCCCAATGCAAGTCGCGTCTATGACCGCTCATCCTGGGCGACCTGATCATGCCTGTGATGGGCGGCGCGGAACGGTGCCACGCCATCGCGTGAGCGGCTGCCGCTCACGATCATCCCCAAAAGACAGCGCCCCGAACAAGCAAAGACCGCAGCTCTGTCGCTGCGGTCTTCAGGCTTGCCCCTGATAGGGCGAAACGCGGCCGTACTGGAGACGGCGCGGATGTTTCTACGATAGGCGTGCGTCTTTGCCCAAATGGTAAGCCAGCGTGCGGGCGTAGAAGCTGCGGAAGTCGTTATTGCTGCTGAAGAGGAGAAATTCGTACAGGCGGTACAGCTCGCCGATCTGGCGGGTGGCTTCGCTGACGATGCGCGTCACGCTCAGTGCTTCGTCCTGCGGTTGGTACCACAGCCCTGCGCGCAGATAGTCATGTCCATCTTGGAACGTACTCAGCCATTCATCCAGCCGCAGACCGCGCGAAAGCTGACCGGCGGTCAGATGCATATCGTCCAGGTGAAGACCGCGCCAGAAGCCGATGCACACGTTGGAGGGCATCTGGCCGATGATGCTGCGCAGTGTTTGGCGGTGGCGCGGCACGGCCAGCTTGCCGACGAGATTTTGCTGATCGAGCCAGGCATCGGCGCTGATGACCAG
>CAYTME010000045.1:4122-6917 GCA_964438415.1 uncultured Pleurocapsa sp.
GCCCGCCCACTGCTCGCCTTCACGCCCCATCAAGCGTTCGACCGCGAGCGCCTGTTCGCGTGAGCGGCAGAAGCGCAGCGCCACACCGTTCATCTCGCCGTTGGCGGCGGCGGAACGGCTGCCGATGAGCTGCGTCTTGTCTGAGTGCGGGTGCAGATCCAAGCTCAACTCGCGCAGGCGCCGGCTGAGCGAGCGGTGAAGCTCGTAGAATTTCTCGTAGACGACCTGAACATCGGGATTGAGCGAGGGCGCACCGTCGATCGATTGGAGAACAGCACAGTCTTCAAGCGTAAAATATGCGCTCATGAGTACCACCCATCTCATGAATTGAGGAATAATTGACTGACTATGCTCATGATATAAGGATTTCGTAATCTGATCTAGACTTTCAGCAAATAATTCACAGAAATTTCGTTTTTGGCTTATCTCAAGTCCGGAGTCTCACAAAACAGGCAGCAATTTCCGCACAAAAGTGCGTGTTTTGAGCCAAGAATTGAGGGCATATAAAAATCGTAAAGTGTCGATTGCGCGTCAGCCCAGATGCGATCACGGCGTCCAGGGCGCGATCTGCCGGACGATGATGAGCGCGCCGCTGGGCGCATCCGCCGTCACGTCAACCGGCAGCTCCAGCGCGACCTGGTCGATGAAGCACAAAGTCTGCACCGTTTCCTGGCAGTAGTAGAGGAGCAGATGGCCGTAGAGTGCATCGCTGCCGACGCTCAGGCGGATCGGCAGCCGCACTTCCGTCTCGGTGACGGGCAGGCTGCGCTCGGCTTCGGGGATGTCGATAGCGCTGCCCGCGTTGTTCCACTCGATGCGCGACGGTGCCAGATCGTTGATCTTGTAGCCTTCGGGCAGGTCGATGCGCAGGACGATCTCGCCGTCTCCGGGTGCGACGCGCTGAGCGGGCAGCGTCAGCCGCGTTTCGCTCGGCCCACCCCTGCTCACGACGGTCAGCCGGTCGCCGATGACAAGCTGTTCCGGGTTGGGGAAGATCAGCGTCGAGACCGTGCCCGCCGCCAGATCGACCACGCGCACGGCGTGGTTGTTGGTATCGGCGACGAACAAGCGTCCTTCAGCAAAGGCGAGACCGCCCGGCTCGTCGAACTGAGCTTCGGCCAGCGTTCCATCGCGAAAGCCGCCGGGACTGCCCTGCCCGGTCAGTGTGGTCAGCGTATTCGTGCTCAAGTCGAGCACCTTGATCTTGCTGTTGTACGTATCGGCGACGTAGAGCAGTCCATCGTCACCGAGTACCACACCGAGCGGATGCTGAAGACGTGAGACCCCGACCGCACCATCCACATCGCCGAAAGCGAACAGGTCGTTCACGAGCGGCCCGGCCAGCGTCCTGGTCGTGCGCGCATCGAGGTTGGCGGCGCGGATGCTGCTCGACTCGCTGTCGGCGAAAAAGAGCTGGCGTTGGTGGTAGACCAAGCCGCTCGGCTGCGCAAGCTGCGCCTCGGCAAAGGTGCCCTCGAGGAGACCTTCGCGTCCGCTGCCGACCACCGGCCCGATCACGCCGCGTTCGAACAGCAGCGCCCACAGTTGGTGCGGTCCGGCCATCGCCACGAACAGCACACCGTCGCCGAACGCGACATCCCAGGGGCTGCTGAGGGCGGTTTCCAGCGGCGCGCCGCCCTGGTCGCGCTGGTAGCTCTGCTCGCCCGTCCCGGCGACCGTCGTCACCGTCCGTGTGAGCAGATCGACCGCGCGGATGGCGTGATTCTCCGTATCGGCCACATAGAGCGTATCGCCGACCAGCGCCATGCCGTGCGGTTTGTCGAAAGTCGCCGTCTCGAAGCTGCCGTCATCGAAACCGCTGCCGCCCGCCCCGGCCACATCGAGCACGCGGTAGGTATCGAGATCGGCGATGATGATGCGATGGTGGTTGGTATCCGCAATGAACAGCCGCCGCCCCAGCGTATCAGCGGCGATCTTGCCGGGGAAGGCCAGCACGCTCGACGGCTGTCCCGCACCTTCGAGCGCCAGCTCGATCGGCGTGCGGTCGATGGTGCCCGCTGAGTCATGCTGCTCGATCAGCGCGCCGATGAAGCGGTCGAACGACGCGAACGGGATCTCGCCCGCCTGCATGGCGACGATCTGGCCGTTCGGATCGATGACGACGAAAGTCGGCCAGGCGCGGACGCCGTACTGCCGCCAGACGACAAAATCGCTGTCATCGATGACGGGATGGCGCAGATCGTAGCGGCGGACGATCTGGCGCAGGCTTTCGATTTCGCCTTCGTTTTCAAACTTGGCCGAATGCACGCCGATGACGACGAGCGCATCACCGTATTTGTCTTCGAGCTGTTCCAAGACGGGGATCATGTGGATGCAGTTGATGCAGCCGTAGGTCCAGAAATCGAGCAGGACGACCTTGCCGCGTAGCGCCTCCAGATGCAGTGGGGCGGCCACGTTGAGCCATGACAGGCCATCGGGAAATTCGGGGGCTGGAAATGTCTGAGCACCTGCCGTCATGGGCGTGCTCCCAGGCGGTATGACCTGCACGGCGGCCAGCAGCGCGGCCAGCAGCAGACAGGCGGTCAGGATGATCGATAGTCGAGATAGGCGCATGAACGGAGACGATCTCAATTTTGCTCATCTCCGTCAATCTAATTATAGCACCTTAATGCTGCATGACACGCAAATTGGCAAGTCGTGACCCGTCGCTAGGCCGATGGTCGAACCATGTCCATGATCCACGACCTCGGCGAACGGCGGTTCAAGCCCAAATGCGCTGCTCGGTCGTGGATTACTTTCGACCACTGGCTCAGAGCATCCCCTGCGCGATCAGT
>CAYTME010000045.1:6927-20972 GCA_964438415.1 uncultured Pleurocapsa sp.
ATTTGGCGTGCCAGCGCGAACGAGTCGAACGCTGCCTGCGCATTGTTGATCTGCCCGCTGTGTGCGCCGCCGGCCAGCGCGTTGGCGCTGCACAACTGAGCCAGCTCTTGGTAACCCGTGCGCGTCGCCGCCAGCGCCGTGTTGATCTGCGCTGCTGCCTGTTCGAGATTGGGCGAGAGGAGCCGATCTTCCTCCGGCAGGATTATGTCATCGGGTATGGTCGGAGTCGGGATGGTGCAGCCCACCGTGATCCCTGTGTTATTGGCATCGCGCCAGTAGGCGATCAGGCGCTCGGCAGTGCCGTTGCGGTCGATCATGGAACCGATCAGCCCGTTGAGCGCAGGCACATACGACTGTGCGATGTAGAGCTGGTTGAGGCGAACCTGCGGCCTTTGCAGCGGCTGGAGCAGCGCGCCGAGATCGCCGCTCGTCAGCTCGCGCGTGCCGGCACAAGCTTCGTCGTAGGGCAGCCGGGCTTCGATCAGCGTCAGCCGCAGGCCGTTCAGCTCGTCGATCATCTGGTTGAGATCGGGATTGGCGGCGGCATCGTCCGGGTGGATGACGAAGTGTTCAGGCCCAGCGAAGGCCGTATCACATGCGAGCGGCTCGCCGCTGGGCAGGCGCAGATAGGCCTGACGCAGCGCCAGCTCATCCCGGCGCAGCGCGTTGATATAGGCCAGCAACGCGGCCGCCAGATCGGCGCGTGAGCGGCGCGGCGCGGAGATCGCCTCGATCGATGACTGGACGACCGTCAGCCGCTCGCGGATCTGCGGTGCGAAGACCCCCGCCGCCAGCAGGATGAAGAAGAGCACCGTCAAGATGGCCAACACCTGCACAGCCGACGCGGTGGGTGCGCGATGTCCTAATTGGCCTAAGACCTCCACTTGGTTCAGCAGTCGCTCGACCTTTTTCTGCTGGCCGCGGCTCAGCGCCTCGTCGATGGCCTTGAACTGGCCGAGCGCATAGCGCGCCGCTTGACGAACGCTCTTGTCCGGGTCGTTTTCGTAGCGGTCGATCAGTTCTGGGACGGCATCGCCATAGGCCGCTTCGCCCAGATAGAAGGCTGCTTTGCGCCGTTCGCTCGCCTTGTCCGACTCCAACGCCCGCAAGCTGCGCTTGATCTCGCTTTCGCGCGCCGCTTTCGCTTTCGAGTCCGCCATGCCCACCACTCCAGTCGCGTCGTAAGACTCCCCGTCCATCATAAAACATTTCGGCGTACAGCAGAACAAGCATTCCGTCCTAGAATGCATGTCCACTGGTCGGGCACTGCATACCGTGAAGCGGAAGCGGCCGGGGAATGTGAGCAGCTTGACAAACGGCAGCCCTGGCCCACATCAGCAGCGGGCTACAAAAAGCGGATCGAGCGCAGTACAATGCGGGCGATCATGCGCAGAACTGTATGGCCTCATGACGAATACAAACGGAAATCTCTGGCTCGGCTTCGATCACATCCTGTTCGACTGCGACAGCACGCTGTCGAGCATCGAAGGCATCGATGAGCTGGCGCGCTTCAAAGGCAAGGAATGGCGCGTCGGCGTGCTCACGCAGAAGGCGATGGACGGTGACCTCGACCTGCGCGACGTGTACGGCAAGCGGCTCCAAGCCATCCGCCCGACGCGCGGACAGCTCAAAGCGATCGAGGATCGCTACTGGCAAACGCTCGTGCCCGATGCCGAGGCGGTCATCGCCGCGCTGCGTTTTCTCGAAAAGCAGGTCTACATCATCAGCGGCGGCCTGGCCGAGCCAGTGCGCGCCTTCGGGATGCGCTTGGGTGTGCCGCCGGAACATGTACGCGCCGTCGAGCTGGAATACAATGAACTCTCCGGCAGTTGGTGGCGTTATTACGACCCAGCGGCGCAGACGCAGCAAGCGTATCTCGATTACGATGAGGGACCGCTGACAGTCTCCAGCGGCAAGCCGGCCATCGTCCGCGAGCTGATCGCCGGCAGGCCTGGGCGCAGCCTGATGGTCGGCGACGGCGTGTCGGACCTCGCGACACGCTCGGTGGTCGATCTGTTCGTCGGCTTCGGCGGGGTAGTCGCCCGGCCCAAAGTTCGCGACCAAGCCGAGGTGTACGTTCAGGCCAACTCGCTCGCGCCCGTGCTGCCGTTGGCTGCCGGGCTGTCGGGCTATCTGCGCGTGTTGGGCACACCGCATCAGGCTGTCTTCGAGCGCGGGCTGGCGCTCGTGCGCGGCGCGGGTGTCCTCATGCGCGAACCTTTGCGGCAGACTTTAGAAAAGGCATTCCAACCCGATGAGGACTGAGTTCGCGGGCATCATCTTCGACCTCGACGGCACGCTGGTCGATTCTGAGTCGGTCTGGCAGATGGCCGAAACGCGCGTGATCGAAGGGCGCGGCTTCATCTACACGAAAGAGGCGCGCGCACTGGTGCTCGGCCTGCGCGTCGATGCGGGCATGGGCCGCCTGCGCGACTACTATGGCATCGCCGACCCGCTGCCGGTGCTGGTCGAGGAGGTCAACCGCAACATGATCGAGCTGGTGCCGCAGTATGTGCGCCCCAGGCCAGGCGCGCAGGCCTTGATCGACCGCGTGATCGCGCGCGGGCTGCCGCACGCCATCGCCTCGGCCTCATCGCAGGCCGTCATCGATGCAATCGTCGCTCACATGGGCTGGCTCGACTGCTTTCCGATCCGCTGCACCGCCGACGACGAAGCCCACGGCAAACCCGCGCCGGATGTCTACCTGACGGCAGCGCGCCGCGCCGGCGTGCGGCCGGCGGACTGCCTCGCCATCGAGGACACGCCGAGCGGCGCGCGCGCTGCCATCGCTGCCGGGATGACCTGCTTCGTCGTCCCCGATCACGCCCATGCTGGCCCCGCCCAATTCGCCGGCATCCCGGTTCATCTCTTTGACAATCTGAATGACATCCTGGCGCTGCTGGAACGGACGGGGACGCTGTGACGCCCTATCACATCCTGCTCGCTGCCGACCTGACACCCGACGGACTGCGCCTGCTCGATGCCGCCGAAGACGTCACTTTCGAGCAGATCGACCCGCGCTCGGACGCCCTGACCGAGCGGCTGGCGGCGGCGCATGCCATCATCTCGCGCGATGATGTGTGCATCGATGCCGAGCGGCTGGCGCTGGCCAAACACCTGCGCGTGATCGGGCGCATCGGCGTCGGCATCACCGGCGTCGATCTGGACGCGGCGACGCAGCACGGTATCGTCGTCACCAACACACCGGGTGTCAATGTGGTGGCTGCGGCGGAGCACACGCTGGCGCTCATGTTGGCGCTCAACCGACGGCTGATCGACGCGCATAACAGCTTGAGCCGGGGCATCTGGCCTTACGACCGCCAGGCACACATCGGCGCGCAGCTCCGCGAAAAGACGCTCGGGATCGTCGGCTACGGGCGCGTCGGGCGGCAGGTCGCCCGGCTGGCGGCGGCATTCGGGATGCGCGTGCTCGTCTATGACCCTTACCTGCGCGAGGACGAATTCGACGCCGAACACCTGCGGCTCGCGGGGCTGCGGGAGATGCTCGAGCAAAGCGATATCATCACGCTGCACGCGCTGCCGACGCGCGAGACCCAGGGTTTGATCGGCGAAGCGCTGATCAGCTACATGAAGCCGGGTGCCCAGCTCATCAACACGGCGCACGGCAGCTTGGTCGATGAGCAGGCGCTGGCGCAGGCGCTGCGCGCTGGGCATCTGTCCGGCGCAGCGGTCGATGTGTTCGCCGTCGATCCGCCGACGGCCAGTCCGCTGATCGGCCTACCGCAGGTCATCCACACGCCGTCGATCGGCGATAACACGGTCGAGGCACAGGCCGACACATCGATCGTGATCGCGATGCAGGTGCTCGACGCGCTGCGCGGCGAGGACTACCGCAATGTCGTCAATCTGCCGTTCGTGCCTGGCGTCGATTACGAGCGCATCACGCCGCACCTGCGGCTGGCCGAGAGCCTGGGGCGCTTGCAGCAGGCGCTCGCGCGCAGCCCGATCCGCAGGGTGGCGGTCGAATATCGCGGCGAGGAGATGAGCAAGCTGGTCAAACCGCTGACGGTGGCGCTGCTGCGCGGGCTGCTGGCCTCCACTTTCGGCGAGCGCGTCAATTACATCAATGCCCCGGTGCTGGCGCAAGAGCGCGGCATTCAGGTTACACAGACCAAAGGCTTGCAAACGCGCGATTACACCAACCTCGTCTCCTGCGAGGTGACATGGGAGAGCGGATCGACCGTCGTCATGGCGGGGACGCTGCTCGACCGGCGCGAGCCGCATATCGTGCAGATGGATCAGTACCGGATGAACTTCGTGCCAGAAGGCATCCTGCTCTTCATGGGCAGCTACGACCGCCCCGGCGTCATCGGCCATGTCGGGACGTTCATGGCTGAAAACGGCGTCAACATCGCGAGCTGGCAGACAGGCCGCTCGACGCCCGGCGGTCACACGCTGACGGTGATGACGCTAGATGAACCGATCTCCGACGTGCTGCTCGAGTCGCTGCGCAGCCAGGATTTCGTGCGCCACGCCGTTCAGGTACGGCTGTAGAGGCAGCTACCCCGCTCGCCGCCTCGATGCATCGAGACAAAAAACGACCCCACGCTGCGCGGGCGCGTGGGGTCTCAATTTTTGGGGACGTTTTTGGCCACATCCCGAGGCACTCAACGTTAACCTGGCTCTGCAGCCAGTGTGGGACGCCTAGAACGCCCCAAACCCACTTTTCCAAAAACTCTCTTTTGTGGATTGTTCGGTTTTTTGAACAACCCTTTCGATATTCATTATAAGGAGTTTATGAGAACTGTCAATCAGAACGCAAGTTCGATCATGCGTCCGGCAGCATCCCCGCGCTGAAGATCTGCCCCGGCTGGATGACGACCGGCGCGCGCATATCGGCGGTCGCGATCAGATCGTAGACCATCGCCCCGGTGACGCGCACGGGCACAATCTGGCCAACCGGCAGCTCGCCCTCGACGAGCACATAGCCGTCGATCTCCGGTGCGTCGCGATAACTGCGCGCGAGACTGATGGTGCCTTCGACCGGCCTGCCGTTTTCGTCCTCTGCCTGGCCGTGTCCCTCGACCAACACCTCCAGCGTTCTGCCGACGAGCGCCTGGTTCTTGGCCAAGCTGATGCCCTGCTGAAGCGCCATCAGCCGCTGCCAGCGCTCCTCTTTCACGTCGTCGGGGACGGGATCGGGCAGCAGCGCGCTCGGGGTGCCGATCTCGTGGCTGTATTTGAACACGCCGACGCGGTCAAACTGCAGATCGCGCACGAACTGGAGCAGGCCGTCGAATTCAGCCTCGGTCTCGCCGGGGTAACCGACGATGAAAGTCGTGCGCACGGCCAGATCGGGCATGACGCGGCGCATGTTGGCCAGCGTCTCGTAGACCCACTCGATCTTGGCTGGGCGCTTCATGCGCAGCAGCGTGTCGCGGTGGCCGTGCTGGAGCGGGATATCGAGGTAATGCAGCACCTGTGGATGCTTGGCCATCGTCTCGATCAGGCGCGGCGTCACACAGCCGGGGTATGCATACATGATGCGGATCCAGCGCAGGCCGGGCGCAGACTCACAGATGGCGTCGAGCAGATGCGCCAGCCCGTCTTTCAGGCCGAGGTCATAGCCGTAATCGGTGCTGTCCTGCGCGATCAGCATGATCTCCTGCACGCCCATCGCCTGAAGCTGCACAGCCTCGCGCACGACGCTCTCGACCGGCCGGCTGACGGCGGTGCCTTTGATCTTGGGGATGGCGCAGAATGCGCACGGGCGGCGGCAGCCGTCGGCGATCTTGAGATAAGCGCTCGCGCCCTGCACACTGGCGCGCAGCACACCGCGCTCATCCAGCCCGACGGTCGGGGCATCAGTCGGCAGGTGGTAGAGCGGCTCCGGGTGCTTGCGCGCGCGCAGCCGACCGATGAACTCGAAGATATCCATCCAGCGGCGTGTGCCGATGACGCCGTCCAGCCCCGGCACCTCCTGCACGAGCAGATCGCCGTAGCGCTGCGCCAGACAGCCAGCTGCGATCACCATCTGATCGCGTCGGCGGCCTTCGACCAGCCCGCGCAGCGCGTCGATGCTCTCCTGCTTGGCGGCATCGATGAAGCCGCAGGTGTTGACGATCAGCACCTCAGCGTGATCGGGATCGCCGACGCCGCGCATCCCGTTGTGTTCGAGCACCTGGGCGATGCTTTCGCTGTCGACGGTGTTCTTCGAGCAGCCGAGGCTGAGCAGATAGTAGCGGTTCTTGCGCGCTGGCACGGGGCGGTAACTCCGTTTGTCAGTCGAACGTTCAGGACGCGGCGGCATTATAGACGACTGCAGCCCATCTGAATATGATAAACACAGCCGCGATGGGTCGGAGACGGCACAGTGTCGTCAAACCTCAGACGCGGCTGCTGTGGTCAGGGGATGCATCTAGGTTTAGGAGCTGCGGACGCCCCCTGGGACACCCTTCCGAACCGAAACCCCGTAGGGAAGAGGAAACCCCTCCACGAAGGCCGCAGCACCTTCGGCGCGCTTGAGCAGACCAGCCGAGAGGCCTGAGCGCTCGGCGAGGCAGACGCGCCCCGAGATCCGCATGCACCCAAGCGACACACCGAGTTTGCCAATTTTCCAGGCGGGATTACAATGCTCATGCCTGTCCAACTGAAATTAGGAGTCTTCACTATGCCTCGACGTTTGCTCCTCCTGGGCGCGCTCTGTCTGGCGCTTCTCGCCGCTGGCCTGACGGCGGCGCAGGATGCGCCGCCACGCGCCGAGATCGCCAATGATGAGGGTGGCCCAGTCGTCATCACCGGCGAGATGGTCTACACTAATCCGTTCTTCACCTCCGGCGTGGCACAGCCCGTCATCATCCTAGAGGATCAAACTGGCTTCGTACGCCGTGACTTGGGCTACGTCTTCCCAGCCGAGTCGCAGGTTTTCGGCCAGTTCACCAGCGATTTCTTCTCATCGCCAGTGTCGTACAGCATCCCGCTGCCGAATGAGCCGCAGGGGCCGTATAACGACGTCGATCAGGACGAAAACGAAGATCTGGGCGTCCAGGTCTACGCCATCGCCTACTGGACGAACGTCTTCGGCGCGCCGGTGCTCGAGCAGCGCGACCAGGGCGGCGGCGGCTGGTCGAGCGCCTACGCCTCGACCAACGTCAACCCGACGACTTACGAATATGTCGGCGGCAAAGTGCTGATTTACGCGCCGGATGACAACCAGGGCTTCCCCTCCGGCTTCGGCGAGGACGGCCTGCTCTTCACCGCGGATGACCCGATCGTGATCGTGCCGCAGGGCTACACGGTCGTCGATCTCGATACCGATCCGTTCACCTTCGATCGTTCGCGCGAGGCGGTCATCGATACCATCGAACCGACCGATGCTGCGTTGGTCGATTTTTCGGGGCTGAGCTACACCGAAGCCTTCGACGCCATGATCGAGAAGTTCCGCGCGGAATACGCCTTCACCGAGTACAAGAACCTCGATTGGAACGCCATCTCGGACGAATTCCGTCCGCGCTTCGAAGAGGCGGAGGCCAACAACGACCCTGATGCTTATGCCTTCGCCCTGCGCGATTTCACCTGGTCGATCCCGGATGGCCACGTGAGCGCCAGCATCGCCAGCGCAGCGCTCGATCAAGACTTCGCCACCAATACGGCGGGCGGCCTGGGTATGTCGCTGGTTGAGTACGATGACGGCACGATCGTGGTCAATTTCTTGCAGGCCGGCGGCCCCGCCGAGTCGGCGGGCATTCGGCTTGGCGCGGAGATCATCGCGATCAACGGCAGGCCGATCGGTGAAGTGGTGAGCGAGACGCGTCCATTTTCGCTGCCCTTCAGCACCGAGCACAACCTGCGCCTGCAGCAGCTCCGCTATGCCACCCGCTTCCCACTCGATACACAGGTCAGCGTCACCTACCGGATACGCGGTGACGCCGAACCGACTACCGTGACGATGACGACCGTGCAGGAGCGCGAGAGCTTTGCGTTCTCATCCTTCTTCCGCGGTGTCACGTTCACCGAGCCGCCGGTGACTTACCAATTCCTCGACAGCGGCTACGGCTACGCCAAGATCTGGGATTTCCTGGGCAACGAAGTGCTGACAGTGCAGATGTGGGAGCAGTTCCTCAGCGTCGCCATCCAGCAGGGCGTGCCGGGCATCATCGTCGATATGCGGCAGAACGGCGGCGGCAACGGCTTCCTGGCCGAGCAGCTCGCCGGCTATTTCTATGACGAAGAGACCATCGTGGGCTACACCGCCTTCTATGACCGAGACACCGGTCAATTCGTCACCCAAACGGAACGCCCCGACCGCATCTACCCGCCGCAGCCGAGCCTGCGCTATGGCGGTCAAGTGGTCGTGCTGGTCGGCCCGGCCTGCGCCAGTGCCTGCGAGTCGTTCGCGTACGCGGCGTCGCTGAATGACAATGTGACGATCGTCGGCCAGTACCCGACGGCCGGTTTGGGCGGCAGCGTCGAGGACTTCGTAATGCCCGAAGGCGCGACCATCCGCTTCACCATCGGACGCGGCCTCAATGCGGACGAAGAGATCCACATCGAGGGCATCGGCGTCGTGCCGGATGTCGATGTGCCCGTCAACGAAGCGACCGTCTTCGGCAGCGACGATGCGGTGCTGGATGCCGGCATCGCCACGCTCAACCAGCTCCTGGGTGTCAGCAGCGGGCCGGAGCAGCCGGCGCAGACTACGATCATCGATGGCGGCGCGATCGCGGTCGGCGACGAGATCAGCGGCGAGATCGCGGCGGGTGAGCGCATCCAGTACACGCTGACCGCCGAGGGCGATCTGAAGATCGACATCTCGCTCGGCGATGCCGAAGGCGCGCTCGATACATACCTGCGCGTCTACGACGCCGACGGCAATCTGATCACCGAGAATGATGACATCGAGCTTGGTGTTTCGATCAACTCGCAGATCACCGGCCTGGAAGTCGCCGAGGGCGATACGATCATCATCGAGGTCAGCACCTTCGACGACGCAGCTTCCGGCGCGTTCACCCTGACCGTGAGCGCCGCAGAGTAGCGGGGACAAGCGGCACAACCTCGGCCTCTCCGCCCGCCCCAAGCGGGTTGGGGAGGCCGGTGCTGATATCAAAACTGAGCCGATGGTCGAACCGTGGCCATGCCGCCGCACATTGGATGCGCAGGAGAGTGTCGATCATGCGGATGTGCTCGTCTGGCCGAGCTGCCCGTCGAGGCCGAGCGCAGCGGCGTTCGCTTGCATCGCGCGCAGGACGAGCGGCACATGGAAATCCCACAGATCGACGCCGAGCCGCTCAGCGGCCTGTTCGATGTCCTCACGGCTGACACCAGCGGCGAACGTTCTATCGCGCCACTTCTTGCGGATCGACGAGATTTCGACGTCGGCGATGCGCTTCGACGGACGCACGAGCGCGACGGCGGTGATCAGCCCGGTCAGCTCATCGACGGCATAGAGCACCTTGTCGCGCAGGGTGCGGCGGTCATCCGCGCCCAGCGGACCGTGGCTGAGGATCGTGCGGATGTCTTCCTCGCTCAGGCCGCGCTCGCGCAGGATCGGCGCGCCGTGGATCGGGTGCTGGTCGAGCGTCGGATGGATTTCCCAGTCGAAATCGTGCAGCAGGCCGACCAAGCCCCAGCTTTCCACATCTTCCCCGTAGTGCGCGGCGTAGGCGCGCATGGCGCACTCGACCGCCAGCATATGCTTGCGCAGACTGTCCGACTGCACGAACTCGCAGACGATCTCCCAAGCCTGGTTGCGCTCCACGTTCGCCCCCTCATGCCGATGCCACGCCAAAAGCGCCGCCCATTGTATGCATGCAGCCGCGATTTGGCCAATGCCGGCACGGTTTGGGATGTAGTCGGAGATGGGGTCGCGTCTGCTGCGCTTAGGGCGGAGGCATGGGTCCGCCCCTACTTGTGGACGGTATCGGCCAGGTGTCTCGCCGCAAACGACGTTTCCCCTCCATTTCCGGACACCCCCGCACTGTTTGTGCGATTCCGAGTGCGTGTTAGACTTTGAGCAGACGGGCACCCAGGGGGGAGGATCGATGAGCTATTTCATGCGTTACATCCTGACACGCGATGACTTGTCGCTGAGCGATCTCGACACGGCGCTGCGGCAGATCGACCCGCAGTTTGCCATCCAGATCGATCAGAGCGCGGCCGACACCGGTGACCTCTACTACGGGGAAGATGTGTACGGTGAGCTGAGCGTCAACCGCGCAGGCGATCTCGTCTTCAAGGAAGATCTCGACGAGCTGCGCGACGTGCTGAAGGATATCGACGATCCGCTCAAAGGTCACGTGTTGAGCGCGCTCGACAGCGCCCGGACGATGGTGGCGCTCCATGTCCTCCAGGCTGGAGATGAAAATCCCGACATCCTCGATCAGCTCTGGGACTGGCTGTTCGACCATTTCGCTGGGCTGCTGCAGGTCGATGACGAAGGCTACTACAACCGCGACTCCCTCGTCCTGCCCACGATGTCGGGTGAAGACGGCTAGCGGCAGCCGCAGCCGCTCACAGCGCGTCACCGCTGCGCTGTTCGAGCTGGTAGACCTGATCCGACGGACCGATGATCACCAGCGTGTCGCCGGGCTGGAGCATGTAATCGCTTGACGGTGTGACCATCATCTCGGCCGCCTGCGGTTGAACCGCCAGGATATTGACCTGATAGCGAATGCGCAGCTCGCAGTTCTGGATCGTCTGCCCGGCGATCGGTGAGCCGGCTTCCACCGTGATCTGGCCGATATCGACATACGGACTCTCGTCGAAATGATAGATGCGGTGCAGGAATTCGCTCACTGCCGGGCGCAGCAGGCTGAGCGCGATCCGATGCCCGCCGATCTGGTACGGATTGATGACATGGTTCGCGCCGACCAGCCTCAGCTTTTGCTCGGACTCTGGGCGCACGACTCGCGCGATGATCGTCAAATCGCGCTTGAGCAGGCGCGCCGTAATGACCGTCATGATGTTGTCGGCGTCGTTGGTCAGCACAGCGACCAATCCCCGCGCGCGCTGAATGCCTGCCTCGATCAGGGTCTCCTCGCGCGTGGCATCGCCGATCACGAACGGGATATGTTCTTCGATCAGGCGTTCCTCCAGGCTCGGACTGCTGTCCACCAGCGAGAACGGCACGCGCCGCGCGCGCAGATCGCGGACCACCTGACGCCCAACCCGCCCATAGCCGCACACGATGTAATGATTTTGCAGCCTCATCAGTTCCCTCTTGTTGCGCTGCCTCTGCAGCGAAACCCACAAGACCGGCTCAAGCGCGACGCGGATGCCCTCGGTGATGGCCGTCGTCGCGATGCCGACGCCGAACAAGATCACGGTGACCGTGAACAGCCGTCCCGTCTCGGACAGCGGGCGCACCTCGCCAAAACCGACGGTCGTGATCGTGATCGCCGTCATGTACAGCGCCTCGATCGGACTCATGCGTTCGAGGATCATGTAGCCGCCGGTCGCGTAGATCAGCAGCAGTACCAGCGACAGCAGCGCCACCTGTAGGCGGCGCAGGGGGTTGTTGAACGCCTCGCGCGCCCAGGCGCTCGCACGTGCCCCGAAGCGGGCGGTGCGCAGATCGAACGAGGCCATTTCAGCCGCGCAGCGGGAGGATGAGGTCTTTGCGGAACGGCGTGAGCGAATGCAGCTCGCCCTGTGCATCGAGATAGAACGTATCCTCGACGCGCACGCCGAAACCGCGCTCCGGATAATACAGCCCCGGCTCGATCGTGAAGACGCTGCCGCTGCTCACTCTGTCCTCGACCAGATGGCTGAACGACGGGCGCTCGTGGATGTTGAGGCCGACACCGTGCCCCAAACTGTGGACGTAACCGGTCGCAGTGTTCGGGTCGCTGCGCGTCGTCGCGTGGCCGCGCGCCTCGAAATAGTCCTGAACCGCCGCCTGCACCATTTTGGTCTCGACCCCTGGCCGGATCAGCTCGACCGCCAAGTCGAATGCCTCCATCACCTGTTCATACGCCTCGCGGACGGCATCCGGCGCATGATCGATGCACCACGTGCGCGTGCTGTCGTGATGGTAGCCACCGCCGAGTTCGCGCGGGAACAAGTCGAACACGATCGCCTGACCGGTCAAGACGGGCGCATCGGCTTCGCCGCGGCTGTGCGGAAAGCCGCCGTCGCGTCCCTGGGCGAAGATCATGTCGGTATCTTCGAGGTCGCGGTCGAGCAGCGCGCGGCGGACGAAGCGTTTGACCGCGCCGATGGTCAGCGGCACGCCCTCGGCTGAAACAAGCCGCCCATCTTGGGCGCGATGCCCGGCCAAGAAATCCCACGTCTCCTGCCAGACCTCGGCGACCCGCTCGCCGATGGCGCGCATTCGGGCGACCTCGCTGGCGTCCTTCGTCAGGCCGGCCTCATCGAAGATCGTCAGGCCGGCTTCGCCGACCAGGGTGTACTGTGGATGCGCCGCGCGCAGCCGCTCCGCCAGCGGCAGCAGCCGGTTGAATTCGCCGACGCCGTACACGCCGATCGTTCCCGCATCGATGCCGGCCGCTTGCAGGCAGCGCGCCCAAAACTCGACCGCCGCAATGTCCCGGTCGCCCTGCGCCGCCTGGATCAACTCCGGCCAGCCCAAATCGAGGTAGCTGACAACGCGCAGGCCGCTCTTGGCCGCCTCTTCGATCTCCATCGGGCTGACGATCAAGATCGGCTCTGCGCCGGTCTTAAGCACGACCTTGCCCTGGGTGATGCTGACCCCACCCGCCAGATAGGCGCGCGCTGCGCTGAAGTGATCGGTACATTCGACGACGAGACCATCGAGGCTGCGCGCCTGCATCAAGCGGGGAAGATCGGCTTTCATCGGCTGTCCCTTGTGATTGGATCCCTGTGCATGATTATGCCACAGAAGGCGCGCCCTCGGCCGCCCCCCCCATGCTATAATCCAATCCTCTTTATGCGGGCATGACGCAAGGATAAAAGACGGTGGCGAAGGTGATCTCGATCCGCGATATCGCGGATTATGTGGGGCAGGAAGTCTCGGTGCGCGGCTGGGTTTATGACCGCACTGACAAAGGCAAGCTTCAGTTCATCCAGGTGCGCGATGGCAGCGGCATCGTCCAGTGCGTGGCGTATAAACCCGATCTGGACGAAGCGCTCTTCGAGACGGCGAGCAAGCTGACGCAGGAGTCATCGATCATCGTCACCGGCGTCGTCAACGCCAGCGAGAAGGCCAAGAAGAGCCTGCCCCCCGGCTACGAGATCGGCATTCGCGACCTGACGCTGATCCAGATGGCCGAAGAATACCCGATCGCGCACAAAGAGCACGGTCCCGAGTTTCTGATGGACAACCGCCATTTGTGGGTGCGCTCGCTGCGTCAGTGGGCGATCCTGCGCATCCGCGCGACGCTCGCCCGTGCCCTGACCGACTGGCTGGACGATCACGGCTATCTGCGCGTCGATACGCCGATCATCACACCCGCTGCCGGCGAGGAGACGACGACACTGTTCGAGATCGATTACTTCGGCGAACCGGCGTACTTGGCGCAGACCGGCCAGCTCTACAACGAGGCCAACATGATGGCCTTCGGCAAGGTCTACACCTTCTC
The DNA here is from genome assembly GCA_964438415.1 of uncultured Pleurocapsa sp. Lineage (GTDB taxonomy): Bacteria > Chloroflexota > Anaerolineae > Aggregatilineales > Phototrophicaceae > Flexifilum. The sequence goes on from CAYTME010000045.1 coordinate 20,448, forward strand.
GCCCAGCTTCCGCGCCGAAAAATCGAAAACGCGCCGCCACTTGATGGAGTTCTGGCACTTAGAGCCGGAGGCCGCTTTCATGTCGCTGGAAGAGCTGATGGAAGTGCAGGAACAGCTCCTCAGCCACGCGGCGGCGCGCGTGCTCGAAAAGCACCAGCAGGAGCTGGCCATCCTCGAACGCGACGTGAGCAAGATCGAGGCCATCAAAGCGCCGTTCCCGCGCATCAGCTATGACGAGGCGGTCGAGCGCTTGCAGTCGCTCGCCGCGCAGACCGATGACCCGGAGCAGAAGCAGCTCCTACAGATCGAGTGGGGCAGCGATTTCGGCAGCCCGCACGAAACCGCGCTGGCCGAACAGTTCGACCGCCCGGTGTTCGTCTATCACTACCCGACCGCGATCAAGGCGTTCTACATGCAGCCGGTCGAGGGGCGTCCGGAGGTCTGCCGCAGCGTCGACCTGCTCGCGCCGGAGGGCTACGGCGAGATCACCGGCGGCAGCGAGCGCATCGCCGATCCTGCGCTGAT
>CAYTME010000046.1:0-6011 GCA_964438415.1 uncultured Pleurocapsa sp.
TCCACCCGCCGTCGCCCCCGGCCCGATGGCTTACGAAGCGGTTGGCATCGCCGAAGCGCGTGCCCACTGGCGGTGGATTGTGGCGGTCGTATTTGCCGCTCAGGAAGCCGCCTGCTAACGGACTCCAGATCAAGAGTCCCATACCTGTATACTCGCTGAACGAGAACCAGTCGTGTTCGAGATCGCGCCCGACGAGGCTGTAGTACATCTGCGCGGTCACGAATGGTTCAAGTCCGAGCTGGCGCTGCAGACCGAGCGCCGTCGCCGCCTGCCAGGCCAGATAGTTGCTCAGGCCGATGTAGCGTACCTTGCCCTGGCGCACCAGGTCGTCGAGCGTGCGCAGCGTCTCCTCAAGCGGCGTATTGCTGTCCCAGCCGTGAATCTGGTAGAGGTCGATGTAGTCGGTTTGCAGGCGCTTGAGGCTGCTTTCGATGCCGCGCATGATGTTGACGCGCTGCGCGCCGCTGCGGTTGAAATTGTCGCTCATCGGCAGGCGGCACTTGGTGGCGATCACGAGCTCCTCGCGCAGCCCTTTGACCGCAATCCCGATCAGTGTCTCGCTCTCGCCTCGGCTGTAGACATCGGCGGTATCGATGAAGTTGACACCATGATCGAGCGCGAATCGGATCATGGCGTTCGTCTCGGCCTGGCCTAGGCGACCGATGTTCATCGCCTGCCCGAACTGCATGGTACCGAGCGAGAGCGCGCTGACGATTAAGCCCGTATTGCCCAAACGACGATACTGCATGATCAATACCCCTTTACCAAAGAAACGGCGATTTGCTCCACAGTCTACCGTAAGCGGCGGCAGCCGGCGACGCGCCGCGCCGCTCACGATTGCGTTCGGCATGAGAGCCGGGTTAAAATAGGCGCTGTACCACGCCGTATAGTCATAGTCAGCTTCGGAGAAGTGTATTTTGGCTTCATTGGGCGCGTTTACATTCATGCTGCACAGTCACCTGCCCTATGTCCGTCTAGCGGGGCGCTGGCCGCACGGTGAGGAGTGGATTCACGAAGCCGCTGTCGAAAGCTACCTGCCGATCCTCATCACACTTTACGAACTGATCGACGAAAAGATACCCTTCCGTCTCAACATCGGCTTCACACCGGTGCTGGCGGAACAGCTCGCTGACCCGCTGATCCTCGACCATCTCGATGAATACTTGAACACCCGCATCGCGGCTGCAGAACGCGATGTCGCCTACTTCGAAACGCCGGGAAGCGAGAATCCACATCTCCGCATGCTGGCTAGCATGTATCGCGATACGTACACGAAAGTGAAGCGGGCGTTCCACGATCGCTTCGGACGCGACCTGATCGGCGCGTTCCGGCATCTGCAAGATCAAGGCTATATCGAGATCGTCGGCGGCACAGCCACACACCCTTATCTGCCGCTGCTCAGCCGCGACAGCAGCATCCACGCCCAGATCAAAATGGGGCTGCGCAGCTACCAGCGGCTGTTCGGTCGCCGGCCAACGAGCATCTGGCTGCCTGAATGCGGCTATCGCCCCGCCTTCTATGATGCGGATGGGCGTATCCGCCCCGGCCTCGAGCACTTCCTGGCCGATCACGGCCTCAGGCTCTTCTTCACCGAGACCCACACGATCAGCGGCGGCCAGCCGGTTGGAGTCGCCAGCGGCGATGTCGTCGGGCCGTATGGCGCGGTCAAACGGCGCTACGTGCTGCCCGGCGCATCGATCGATGTGCTGCCCGAGCGAGCCGCCACCACGTTCCAGGCCTATTATGTGGCGGCGACGATGGAGGGCGAAGGGGCGGCGGCACACTCCGGCGTCGCGGCGATCGGGCGTAACAGCCGCACAGGCCAGCAGGTGTGGAGCGCTGACCACGGCTATCCGGGCGATTACGACTACCGCGAATTCCACCGCAGGGCAGGGACGAGCGGGCTTCAGTATTGGCGGGTGACGGGTAAGAATGTCGATCTGGGGCAGAAAGATCTGTATCATCCCGATTGGGCTGAGTGCAAGATCGACCAGCACGCCGAGCATTATGTCCACCTGATCGGCGATCAGATTCGCAGCTACGCCGAGCAGACGGGCGGCTATGGGCTGGTCGCCTCCACCTACGATACCGAGCTGTTCGGGCATTGGTGGTTCGAAGGCGTCGCTTGGTTGGGCAGGGTGCTGCGCTACCTGGCGACCGACCAGGGCATCGATGTGGTCACCGCCAGCGAGTATCTCGCCGCACATCCGCCGGTCGAGACGCTCAGCCTGCCAGAAAGCTCGTGGGGCGCGGGCGGCGAGCATTTCGTCTGGGACAACGCCGACAACCACTGGATGTGGGCACCGATCTACGAGACCGAGGCGCGCATGGAAGCGCTGGCCTCCCGCTATCCCGATCCAGCGCCCGACTTCGAGGCGACGCTCAAACAAGCATCGCGCGAGGTGCTCCTGCTGCAAAGCTCCGACTGGCAGTTCCAAGTCACAACTGGTCAGGCGCGCGAATACGCCATCCATCGCTTCAGCCAGCACCTCGAACGCTTCGAGAAACTGGCCTCAGCTCTAGAGTCCGGGCGCGCTGATGCCGACCTCGCGGCGGAGTACTACGCGCAAGATCGCGTTTTCGCCGATATCGATCACCGCTGGTTCGCAACTTAGGCGGTCCTGCCCGCGTACAGCCTGGGAGCGAGCCTAGGACGGCAAGGCAGTCTGTGGACGGAGCGGCGCGCTGCAAGTTCGCGTCTTTTCCCTCCATTGGGTGTGGGCATCTGCCCCGAAAGGGGGAGGTGCCTCGAGACGTGGGCGCGTATGCTTGCAGTTGTTCGCTTCATATAGCTGGAGGGCAAAACTGTGAAACGAGTCTTTTGGATTGTCCTGCCGGTGCTGCTCGCGCTGACCAGCGCTGCTTTCGCCCAGTCGGACGGCGAGATCGCCGATCCGGACGGCCGCTTCACCGTGCCGATCCCGACCAACTGGACGGCGGAGGTGATCGACAACTACGTGCGCTTGCAAGACCCCAGCGCGCTGATCAGCGCCTACGCGCTGGCGATCAGCGCCGAAACAGCGCAGGCAGGCATCGAGTCCGCCTGGGCGATCGTCGACCCAGATTACGGGTTGGAAGCGGCCCAGACCATATCGCCGCCGCCCCCACCGGGTGAAGACGAGCTGCTCGTCATCAACTACGACGCAGGTGCAGCGCGCTTCGTGCAGGCAGTCGGGCGGCGCGTCGGCACGATGGTCTATGTGCTGATCTTCGACGGCGAACTGAACGCGCTCATCCAGCGCAACGCGCAGGCACAGCAGATCGCCAGCGGTTTCACGTTCACGGAGATCGAGCAGATCGATCTTTCCGGCGTCGAGCCGCGCTCGATCGATGAGGCGCTGCTCGCAGAATTTGAAGCCTACGCCAATGACCTGCTGGCGCGCCTTGAAGTCCCAGGCGCGGCGGTCGCGATCGTCGAACGCGGTCAGATCATCTATACGGGCGCGTTCGGCGTGCGCGAACTCGGCAGTGACGAGCCGATCGCGGTCGATATGCAGTTCATGATCGGCAGCACGACCAAGCCGATCACGACTACGATGATGGCGGGCTTGGTCGATGAGGGCATCATGACTTGGGACACCCCCGTCATCGAACTGCTGCCGAATTTCCGGGTCGCCGACCCGGCACTGACCCAACGCTTCACAGTGCGCAATCTCGTCTGCGCCTGCTCGGGTGTGCCGCGCCGCGATTACGAATTCGTGTTCAACGCTGATGAGCTGACCGCGCAGGGTGTCATCGACTCATTGGCGACCTTCGAGTTCTTCACCGACTTTGGCGAAGCGTTCCAATACAGCAACCAGCTTGTCGCCACAGGCGGCTACGCAGCAGCCGCGGCTGTCGACCCCAACGGCGATCTTTACGACACGTACATTCGTGCGATGCAGACGCGTATCTTCGATCCGATCGGCATGACGAGTACGACGTTCGATTTCGAAGCTGTCGGGCTGCGCGACCGCATGGCGGTGCCTCACAGTGCCTACCTGATCGAGCCATACTACCGGCCTGTCCCGCTCTCGATGGAAGCGGTGCTCATTCCGGTCGCCCCAGCAGGTTTAGCGTGGTCCACCGTCGAGGACATGGCACGTTTCATGATCATGCTGATGAACGGCGGCGTGACGCCGGACGGGACGCGCATCGTTTCAGAAGAGCAGCTCGCGCTGCTCTGGGAGCCGCAGGTTGCCGTCAGTGCTCAGATAAGCTATGGACTGGGTTGGCTGGTCGAGACGTACAAGGGACTGCGGCTGCTGCACCACGGCGGCAACACACTCGGCTTCACCTCCGAATTCGCCTTCCTGCCGGATGCCGATCTCGGCATCGTCGTGCTGGCGAACGCGCAGGGAGCGAACCTGTTCAGCGCTGGGCTGCGCGAGCGCCTGTTCGAACTAGCCTACGATCAACCGATGGCGTTCGACGACCAGATCGATTTCTTTATCGCGCAGTCGGAGCAGCAGATCGCCGAGCTGGAGGCCAGCATCGGAGACGCGCCAACCATCGATGCCGCCGAGACCATGCTCGGCATATGGACAAACGACATACTGGGTGACGTCGAACTGCGCTTCAGAGAGGGCGCGTTGGTGGCCGATACCGGCGAATTCGTCGTCGAGCTGCGTCCCAACGTCAACCCGGAAGTCGAACCCGGCACGCTGATCGCCGTCGATGCACCGGCCACGGGTATCACCTTCCGTTTCATCGAAACCGACGGCCAGCAGCGGATGATCATCGGCGAAAACGTGACGGAATACACGTTCACGCGCGCCGGCGATACAGCGGCCAATCCCTACGCTGGCATCCCGACCGGCCGCACGGCAGACGGCGCGTTCGTGCTCGGCAGCGCCGACGCGCCGATCACGATCGTCGAGTTCTCCGATTTCGCCTGCCCGGCTTGCCAGCGCTACCGGGGGACGCTGGCCCAGATGATCGAGACCTATGTCGCCAGCGGTCAAGCGCGGCTCGAATTCCGCGTGCTGCCGACGGCGGGCCGCGATCTCACCGTGTTTGTCGGGGGCTATGCCGAATGCATCGAAGATGCCCAGCCAGGCGCGTTCTGGCAGGCGTATGATGCATTCTACACGTTGGCGGAGCGCGGCCAGTATGGAAACGCACCCCAGCAGGTCGCCGAGCAGCTCGGTCTCGATCATGACGCTCTGCTCGACTGTGCGCAGGCTTCGACGCGCACGCAGACCGACCGCGACCTCGCGCAAAGTCTCGGCGTCACGGGCACACCAGCGATCTTCGTCCGTTATGGCGATGATGCGCCGGAGCGGATCATCTACGAAGGCACGACCTACGACCGGGGCGGCGTGCCGTTCGAGGTGCTGGCCGCCGTGATCGAGGCAGCGCAGCCGTAGGCATTCCTGCGCCGCTCACGATCGATATCGAAAGCTGCTGCCGAGAGGTGGGCTTGAGCTGTCAAGCCCCTGATCCGTCGATCTTTGCGCGGCTCGCTGACTGCGGTGCGTCGTCGCCCCCCAGCGGCAGCGTCATCGTGAAGATGCTGCCCTGCCCCGCCTGGCTGCGCACACTCAGATAGCCGCCGTGCGCCTCGCTCACCATGCGCGCGATGAACAACCCCTGTCCCAATCCGCGGGGGTCGATCAGCTTACCGTCGGCGCTGCGCGGCGAGCCGCGGTAGAAACGCTCGAATATATGCGGCAGGTCCTTTTCGGAGATGCCGACGCCGGTATCGATCACCTGGATCGCAACGTGATCGCGGTCACTCTGGCTGGCGGTGACGAGGATGTGACCGCCGGCTTCCGTGTAGCGGATGCTGTTTTGCAGCAGATGCCCCAGCGCCCAGCGCAAGCGCGGATCATCGCCCACAATCGTCAGTCGGTCGTTGGCGCGCAGCATGACCGAAACGTGGTGACGTGCGCGTTTGATCTCCGGCGCGAGACCGTTGACGACATTCCAGATCAGCGGTTCCAAGTTGATGATCTCGCGGCGGATGCTGAAACCGCCTGACGTCAGCTCGGAGATATCCAGCAGCTCGACGATCATCCGGTCCAGCACGG
>CAYTME010000046.1:6021-12650 GCA_964438415.1 uncultured Pleurocapsa sp.
ATCCGGTCAAGGATATCGACATTGCGGCTCAGCGTTTCGAGAAGTTTGCGGTTGGGCGGGCCGTCCTCGCCCTGCGCCATGATGACTTCGCTCATGCCCTTGATGACAGCCATTGGCGTCCGCAGCTCGTGTGAGATGGCCGTGATGAATTGATCCTTGAGTCGGTCGCTCAGGGCATCGCGCGTGATATCGCGCAGGACGATCATCGTGCCCAGCCGATTGCCATCGCCATCAGCGACGGCGGCGACCTGCGCGCCCAGCACCCGCTGGTTGATCTCGATACGCTTCGGCTCGCCCAACGGCACCAGCTCCGAGTCGAGCTGCATCAGGTCGCGGTGTTCGTTGAAGAGCACACCCAGCTCGCTCTGCCAGAAGCTCTTGAGGCTGCCCATCAGGTCGCGCGCGGCGTCGTTGACGAAGACCAGGCGGCCTTCGTTATCCTGCATGATGATGCCTTCACCGAGCGCGGCCAGGATGCCGTGAAGCTGCTCGATCTCCAGATCGCGCTGGCGCAGAGTCAGTTCGAGCTGCTGCGAGTATTCGAGCTGCTGGCGGGCGCGCAGGGCGGCCTGCTGCTTGCGGCCGATGCTCTTGTACAGGCGGCTGAAGAAGGTCTCGGTTGCTTCACCAAGCTGGCTGACTCGGTTGAGCGCATCGCCGATCTCGGCGGGGTCTGGCGGAAGTGGCTTGCTCATGCCCTCGAACTTTGCGTGATCAACTGCGCATACGCCTATTATCCACGATTTCGTTCAAAAGCGTGCGCAGTTGTTCAAAGTCCGGCAGCGGTTTTGAAAGGATATGGTCGACGCCAGACGTATCGATCATGTCGATACGCTCGCGTTCGGTCAGGGCATAGGCTGTCATCAAGACGATCGGTGTGCCCTGCAGCGCGCTGATCTGCCGCATCCGGGTGGCGATCTCGTTGCCCTTCTTGCCTGGCATTCGAATATCCATCAGCACCAGATCGGGCACCTTCGTACCGTCATTGGCTTCAAGATGATCCAGCCATTCCCAGACCTTTTGCCCATTCTCGAACGTCAGGGTTTGATGTCCCCAAACCTGCACCATCATGTCGAGCAGGTTGCGAATATCGGGTTCATCTTCTGCGATCAACCATGTGAGCACAGGTTTCCTCCCTCAAATCGGCGCGCGTCGGGCAGCGGAACATGTCCCGCAAGCTCGTCAATCGTTATAAATGGAGTATACGTGGGTTATCGATATGCAAGAATGGGAAGTTTGCCGAAATCGAGTAAGAATTTTATGATTAGTGGGTAGCGAAACGGTTAAACTGAGCATATAGGTTCGCGTGGAAGGAGCGCCGTCTTGTCTGCATGGATCGTCGAAGACGAACCCGATATCTACGAGCTGCTGCTGACGATGTTCAAGATGTGGGGCATCGAGGGCGTCGCATTTGTCGATGGGGAAGAAGCGGTCGCCTGGATCAACGATGTGGACAGCGGGCGCATCAAGGGTGAACTGCCGGAGCTGGCGCTGCTCGATATCCGCTTGCCCGGCAGCATCAGCGGCCCGCAGGTGGGCGAACGCCTGCGCAAGAGCAGTGCGCTGAGCGGAGTCGCCATCGTGCTGACGACGGCCTACCGCCTGACACCGCCGGAGGAGCAGGCCGTCATCCGCCAAGCAGGCGCTGACCAGCTTGTCTACAAACCGCTGCCGAAGTTCCACGACCTCAAGCGGTTGTTGGAAACGGTGATCGCTGACCGGCGCGCGCAGGTATCGCAGGTAGGTCGGCTTCAATAAGTGAGGATAGTCCATGCGTTCGCTTGCTCCCTCGCGCGCGCTCGCCCGCCGCAGCCGCCAACTGCTCACGCTCGCGCTGGTCATCGGCGCGCTCGGGGCGTTTGTGGTTGCGATCGGCTTTCTGCTGCTGATGATCCCGCTGGTAGCAGCGGGCAGTCCGAATTTCGGCGGTTATCATTTCATACGCATGGCACTGATCGTGCTTGGGTTCCTGCTTTTCCTGCTCGCGATCGGGCTGGCGGTGCGCGCTGTCACCTTGAGGACGGATAACGACCTCGCCCTGCGCGTCGGGCATTACTTGGAAACGCACTTAGACGACCGTTTCACCCTCATCCGCAATGTCAGCCAGCGTGCGCTTGGGTACATCGATGCCGTGCTGGTGGGGCCGCCGGGCGCGCTCGTCTTCCGGCTGGTCGATGTCAAAGGCGCGTTCACCAACGAGCGCGCCAATTGGGTGCGTTTCAACCGGCGTCAGGAACCGATCCCCTGGGGCATCAACCCAACACGCGAATGCGTCGCCGACATCCAGAAGGTGCGCGAGCACCTCGGTCGGCTCAATTTGGGCGAAGTACCGGTCTACGGCGTCATCGTCTTCATGCAAGAGCCGCCCGCCCTGCAGCTCTCGACGGTAGAGCCGGTCGTCCCGATCACGTATCTGAGCGGTCTGCTGGCCAACTTACAAGGGCACTATCTCGCCAAAGAGCGCATCGATGCGCCGCGGGTAGCTGCCACGGTGCGCACGCTGCTGCCGACGTAAGCGATGCCGACCGAGTTCCTCCTCGCCAGCGTCGGTGCTGGCAAAACCGAAGCCGCCCAAGCGCGGCTGCGCGCGTTCAAACAGGCGCATCCGTTCGAGAAGACTTGGTGTCTGCTGGCGACCGAACGCCAGATTCGCGCTTTCCGCCAGCGGCTCGTCCAGCACCCAGACAGCCCACGTGTGTTCTTCAACATCGAATTCTTCACGTTCTACACGCTCTACCGCCACATCCTGGAGCTGGCGGGCAAGCCGCAGCGCGTGCTCGATGAAGCCGCCCGACTGCGTCTGCTGCGGCTGATCGTCACACAGATGGAGCGCGGCGGAGACCTGGAGCTGTACCACAGCATCGCCCACACGCAGGGCTTCATTCACATCCTGGCAAGCTTCATTTATGAACTCAAACAGAACTTGATCGACCACACGCGCTTCGGTTCGCTTGCGCGCACCGCCAAAGATCGCGACCTGGCACTCATCTACACCCGTTATCAAGAGCTGCTCATGCACTACGATCTGGTCGATCGAGAAGGCGAGGGCTGGCGCGCGCTCGATGAACTGGATAACAACCGCCATTTGGCCAGCGATCTGAGCCTGCTGATCGTCGATGGCTACGACCCGTTCAACCGGCTGCAAGCCGACCTGATCGCGCTGCTGGCGGGCCGCGCCGGTGAGCGGCTGGTCACGCTGACGACCGTGCCCGGGCGCGAGCGCACGATCGGCCAGCGGTTTCAGCGCGCGCTCGACCGTCTGATGGCCGCGCACAACGAGGAGAACGTTTTCTACAGTGTGCGCACACTGCCCATCGACAGCGCGTCGCGTCCCGCTCCACTGCGCCATTTGGTCGAGCAGATTTTTCGCTCAGACGCACCCAAGATGCCCGCCGGTGAGCAGATCGTGCTGCTCGAAGCGCCAGACGCCGCCGCCGAAACGGCCGCCGCGCTGCGCCGGGTCAAAAAGCTGCTCCTCGATGGCGCGCGCCCCGATGACATCCTGATTGCCGTGCGCGATCTCGCGCGCTACGCACCGTATTTGGCGGCGCATGCGCGCACCTATGACCTGCCGCTCGCCCTCGACGGCAGCGAGCAGTTGGACAAAAACCCCGCCATCTACGCACTGACCGCCCTGTTGGAGCTGCACAAGGGCGATTTCCGCCGCCGCGATCTGCTCGATCTGCTGCGTTCCGCTTATGTGCGCGTCCCCGGCCTCCAGCCAGAGGACATCGACTGGCTCGAGCGGGCAAGCCAAACGCATCTGGTCGTGCGCGGCCGCGCCGAATGGCTGGGTCTGCTCCAACCCACCGAGACGACCCGACTGCGTAGTGACGAGGACGAGACGGTCGTGCCGGATGCCCTCGATGAGAGCGAGCGCGTCCGGCTGCTGGCCGTGCTGACCGACTTCTTCGACGCGGTGACGCCGCCAAGCGACCGCAGCGCCGAGGACTATGTCGCCTGGCTGGAGGACTTGATCGGCGACGATCCGCTGGACAACGTGGACGATGAAGAGGCTCCGGTGCGCACGCCTAAATACAGCCTGGACATGATCGCATGTGCGCGGCAGTCCGCAGCTGACGGTGTGCAGGATCGCATCGTCCTGCGCGACCTGGCGGCGCTCAGCGAGTTCAAGCGGCTGCTCCACGGGCTGCTGTCTGCCCACCGGCTGTTCCGCGCGTTGGATATGACAGCGGCGCTGGGTTGGGATGCGTTCTGGGGCGATCTGCGCGGCGCGATCAAAATGGCGAGCGCCGCGGCGGTCGGTGGACGCGATGGCCGCGTTCTGGCGACGACGGTCGATCAAGCGCGTGGACTGCCGCACCCCCATGTGATCGTGCTCGGGCTGTCTGAGGGCGTCTTCCCCATGCGAACGCCCGAAGACCCGATCTACCTCGACTCTGAACGGCGTACGCTTCAGCAGCGCGGTCTCGAACTGGCGACGCAGCAGGAGCGCAGCGACGATGACGGCCTCTTCTACGAGATGATCAGTCTGGCGACCCGTTCGCTGACGCTGACGCGCACGACCTTCGAAAACGGTGCGCCGCTGCCACCGAGTCACCTGTGGCGCGCTGTCTGCGCCCTGTTCGACCCGCTCAGCATCCACACGCAGCGCATCGGCGCGGTCGTCCCGGCTGCGGACAGCGCCGCGACCGCTGAGCTGGCGCTGGCGCTAGCGGATGGGCTGAGTTGGGGTGATGCAAGCGCTGCCGCTGCTCACGCCTGGTTTGCTGACGCGCACGCTCAGGCGTGGCGTCAGCTCCACCATACTCGCGCCGTCGAGCTGCGTCGCATGTCGCACGCGCCGCACGACCGCTACAGCGGGCGGCTGCAAGACGCGGAGCTGATCGCCCAAGCCGCCGCCGCTTTTGAAGACCGTGTGTGGAGCGCCAGCCAGCTCAATGATTACGGAATGTGCGCCTTTCGCTTCTTCGCCAAACGGCTGCTCGGACTGGAGACACTGGACGAGCCGAGCGAAGGAATGGACGCGCTGCAGCTCGGCTCGCTGTACCACGAAATCCTCGAACACACCTACCGCGAGCTGGCGCAGCGCGGTCTGCCGATCCACCCCGACCACTGCGAGGAGGCGCTGAGCATCCTGGAGCGCGAAGCCGAAAGACTGCTGAACGATGCGCCGGCGCGTCTCGGCTTCCGCGCCTCGGCGCTTTGGGATGAGGAGCGGACGCTCGTGCTGCGGGGGCTGCGCACGCTCGTGATCGACGACTTCGACCCAGACAGCAGCATCAACCGGACGATCGCCCAATTGGCATCCGGCGAACGCCGCCCCGACCGCCAAGAGCTGCCCTTCGGCGAGCGCGGTTTCTTCAGCCTGGATGTCGGCGGCGAAAGTCTGCGCCTGCGCGGTGTGATCGACCGGTTGGATCGCGTCGGCGACCGGGCGGTCGTGATCGACTACAAGAGCGGCAGCGGCGAAATCCCGGTCACGGAGATCGCGCGTGGACGCAACTTCCAGATGATGATCTACGTGCTGGCAGCCCAGTCGGCGCTGGCGCAGCGCGGCGAACGCGTCGAGATCGCGGGCGGCTTGTTCTGGCACATCGGCGCGCGCAAGGCGAGCGGCGTGCTGCTACCCGGTGACGACGCCATTCCGTCCGGTCTGGCGCATCTGCAGCGCTACCTGGCGCGCGGGCGTGCGGGAGACTTTGCGTCCTCGGCGAACAAGATCGAGCAAGGCAAGTGCAGCCGCTACTGCGAGTACAGCCAGATGTGCCGCCTGTCCATCGTGCACAAGCGCAAAGCCGATGCCTGAGTCGTCCGTGCGTCTGCGCCGGGCATCCGAAGCCGACCAGCAGCTCATCTGGCGTCTCGTGCGGCGCGAATGCCTGAACCCGCGCGATCTGCAGTGGCAGAATTTCCTGATCGCAGAGGTCGATGGCGTGGTCGTCGGCATCGGCCAAGTCCGGTCGCACGCACACTGCAAGGAGCTGGGCAGTCTGGTCGTCGTGCCGGAGTATCGCGGTAAGGGCGTTGGCGCAGCCTTGATCGCGGCGCTGGAGGCACGCGCAGGCTATCCACTCTACCTGATGTGCGGGCTGCACAACATCGCCTACTACCGGCGTTTCGGCTACGAAGTGGTCGGAGAGGCGGACATTCCGCCGGGGCTGCTGCCGCCCGCTTGGGTCATGCGGCTGCTGGCACGGCTGTTCGGCATCCGCGTCGCAGTGATGGTCAAGCTAGGATGAGGTGCTTCATGTGACCCGCGGCGCCTCGTCCTCGCCGGCGTTCAGCTCCTCATCGAGCGTGCCCAACGTCTCCAGCAGGCGCAGCGTCTCCAATGCCGACTCTTCGTCCAGGCGCGTGATGGCGAAACCGACGTGGACGATCGTGTAATCGCCAACCTGCGCCTCTGGCACGTATTCGATGCAGACTTCTTTGACGATGCCGTCGAAGTCCACCTTGCCCATCCGCACGCCGGCCTGCTCGTAAATCTGCTCGATCTGTCCGGGAATACCCAAGCACATCGGACCTCTCCTAACCCCCAACTCCCGATCCCCAGCTACCGATCACCGCCTGCCCCAGCGCCAAACCGCCGTCATTGGCGGGCACGACCCGATGCATCAGCACATGAAAGCCGATCGCTTCCAGGCGCGCCAGAGCCGCCTCTGCCA
>CAYTME010000046.1:12660-18803 GCA_964438415.1 uncultured Pleurocapsa sp.
CGGCATTTTGGAACACGCCACCGCTCAACGCCACCGTCTCGATGCTGGTCGTCGCGCGCAGACGAGCGCACACCTGCGCGGTGACATCGGCGGCGGCATGATGAAAGCGCGCCGCGATCGTCCCCGCCGGCAGCCCCGCCAGCACATCCGCCACCACAGCGCGAATGACCGGCGCGGCATCGACCGCGAGCTGCCCATCATCCGCCGGCTCCAATGCGAAGGCGTAGGCGTCCATTTGCGCGAGATCGACGCAGTTTTCCAGCTCGATGGCCGCCTGCGCTTCGTAATTGATCCGCTGGCGCAGCCCGACCAACGCGGCGACCGCATCGAACAGCCGCCCCATGCTACTCGTTGGCACGGTCTGGAAGCCCGTCTCGAACTGGCGGCGCAGGATGCGCATCTCTCCCGGCGGGCAGGCCGCCACAGCCGGGATCACCGACTCCCAGTCGACTCCCGCCGCCCACAGGTGCGCCAGCGCCAGCCGGTAGGGACGTTTGACTGCCGCGTCACCGCCTGGCAGCGGCACGTAACGCAGATGCGCGGCGCGTTTGAAATCGGCGTAATCGGCGATCAGCCATTCACCGCCCCAAATTGCGCCGTCGGAGCCGTAGCCGGTGCCGTCAAAGCAGACACCGATGACCGGCTGCGATCCGTCCAGGCCGTGTTCGGCCATGACGGAAGCGATGTGCGCGTGGTGATGCTGCACGTGCATGAGCGGCAGCCCGCGCGCCCGCGCCTCGCGCTCCGCCCAGGCCGTGGTCAGGTAGCGCGGGTGTAGATCGCAGACGAGGGCAGCCGGCTGCGCGCGATACAGCGCGCACAGATGATCGACTGCCCGCTCAAACGCGGTCAGCGTCTCTAGGTTTTCCATGTCGCCGATGTGCTGGCTCATGAAAGCCCAGCCGTCGTGCGTCAGGCAGAAGGTGGTCTTGAGTTCACCGCCGGTCGCCAGCACCGAGCGCGTCTCGATCGGCAGACGCACCGGCAGAGGTGTGTATCCGCGTGAGCGGCGCACCGGCAGCTCGACACCCTGCACCAAGTGCACGACCGAGTCGTCACACGGCGTATGGATGGGACGATCGTGTAGTAGAAAGGCATCGACCAGCGGCGCAAGCCGCGCCAGCGCGTCGGCGTCGTCGATGACGATCGGCTCGCCGCTCAGATTGCCTGACGTCATCACCAGCGGGGTTTCGCCGACGAGCAGGTAGTGCAGCGGTGTGTACGGGAGCATCAGGCCGACGCTGCGATTGCCCGGCGCGACCAGCGCCGAGAGCGGGCTGTCTTCGCGCGCTCGCAGCAGCACGATCGGCCGCTGGCGGCTGTTCAGACGGGCGGCCTCGGCATCGTCGATATCGGCCAGCGCCCGCGCGGAGTCGAGATCGCGCACCATGACCGCGAACGGTTTATCGACACGGCCTTTGCGTTCGCGCAGGCGGTGCAGCGCCTCGTCGCATGCAGCGTCACACGCCAGATGGTAGCCGCCCAGCCCCTTGACCGCGACGATCTCGCCGTTGGCGAGCGCCGCCAGCGCCGCTTGGATGGCATCTTCGCCGCTGATCGCCCGATCGCCGCGCTGAAAGCGGACGCGCGGCCCGCAGACCGGGCAAACATTCGGCTGCGCATGAAAGCGCCGGTCAGCAGGATCGTGATACTCGCGTGCGCAGTCGGCGCACATGGTGAATGTGTCCATCGTCGTCACAGCGCGATCGTAGGGGATGCTGCGGATGATGGTGAAGCGCGGACCGCAGTTGGTGCAGTTGATGAAGGGGTAGCGATAGCGCCGGTCGGCGGGATCGAACAGCTCGCGCAGGCAGTCATCGCAGATGGCGAGATCGGGCGGGATCAGGGCGCGAACGCTGGCGCGCTCTGCGCTTTCGACGATGCGAAATTCCATCTCGCCGCTGGCGGCGGCGCGATCGACCCGCACCGACTCGATGAAAGCGAGCGGCGGTGCCTCGGCACGCAGTGCGTGTTGGAAAGCGGCCAGCGCGTCGGGCGCACCTTCGATCTCGATGAAGACGCCGTCGCCGTCATTGCCGACGTATCCACCCAGCCGGTGACGCTGCGCCAGCGTGTAGACGAAAGGACGAAAGCCGACGCCCTGGACGACCCCGCGCACCGCCAGCCGCAGCCGCTCACGTGGGGGCGAGCACGCCATCATTGCTCGTCACGCCTGGACGGGCTGTGCGGCACGGGCTTCGCGCCGCGCGCGCAGGTAACCGAGCCAGTCCGCCAAACCGCGTCCGGTCTTGGCTGAGGTCTCCAACACCGGGATGCCCGGATGCACCGCTTCGATATTCGCGAGCGCCGCCGTCCGGTCGAATTCGACCGCCTCGGCGATATCGATCTTGGTCAGCACGACGACATCGGCGCTGGCAAACAGCGTCGGGTATTTGAGCGGCTTGTCCTCGCCCTCGGTGACCGAAAGCAGCACTGCGCGCAGATCTTCGCCCAGATCGTAGCTGGCCGGGCAGACCAAGTTGCCGACGTTTTCGATGAACAGATGATCGATGACCGTTAGATCGAGTCCCCATGCATCGAGGTGCGCGCCGATCATCTCGGCTTCCAGGTGACAGTTGCCGCCGGTCACGATCTGGCGCACGGGTGCGCCGCTGCGCGCCAGCCGCTGCGCGTCGTTATCGGTCGCCAGATCGCCGACGAGCGCTGCCGGGGAATGTCCGGACTCGCGCAGATGGCGCAGCGTCGCCTCCAAGAAACTGGTCTTGCCCGCGCCAGGACTGGAGACCAGATTGACGACGAACACGCCCGCCGCGTGGAAACGCTGGCGCAGCCGCGCCGCCAGCAGATCGTTTTTTTCCAGCACGCCGCGGCGGATTTCAAGAATACGTGGGCTGCTCATCGACGGCCTCCAGCGAGACGATTTCCAATTCGCGCCCCTGACGAACATCGGCGCTCCATGTGCCGCAGTGCGGGCAGCGGAACGCCTGAATATCCGGCAGCTCATGCTCGGCGGCGCAGGTCGGGCAGAAAATGATGACGGGCACATCCTCGATCTCCAAGCGCGATCCGTCCAGACGGGTGCCCCGCGCCGCGATATCGTAGGCGAACAACAGCGCCTCCTTGACCACGCCCGCAAGCGCACCCAAGCGCACGCGGACGCTCAGCACACGGCTGACCTGCGCTTCGACGGCGGCTCGGTCGGCGATCTCAACCAGGTGATAAGCGATCGAGAGTTCGTGCATCGTTGTTCGGTTCCACCAGCAGTGACTTCATCATAGGAGATGCACCCGGCGAGTCTGAAGGCTGAGTATCAGTCCCCTGGCATGACGATCGTCACCAACACAACGGCAGCGGCACCGCATGGCGCATGAATCACAGTATACTAGAATCGTAATGTCGTTTGTTACGGTCGAATGCGCGGGATGCGATCGTCCATGCCGGATTCTTCGCCAGCCGCGTGCAGTGCGGCAGGGAGCGATGAACCGAGGAGAGAGATCGACCATGCGCAAGCTGGGCAGCCTGCTGGTTTTGCTGTTGATGACCATCGCGTGTGTCGGCACCGTCGCGGCACAGACCGAAACGCCGCCCACTGCACGGGCGACTCTGTTCTTCAGCCCGACCTGTCCTCACTGCGTCGAGGTGATCGAACATGTGCTGCCGCCGATTCAGGCCGCTTACGGCGATCGGTTTGAGCTGCGCCTGTACAACCTGAGGATGCGGGAGGCCTATTTGATGTTCGTGGCGCTGCATGAACAGTATCCCGATCTGCCCAATGGCGTCCCGCAGCTCTACATCGGCAGACAAATCCTGCTCGGCAGCGACCAGATTCGCGATCATCTACCGCGTTTGATCGATGAATGCCTGGCAGCGGGCGGATGCGACTGGTCGTTCCAGGTCGGCGAGGAGCAGGTCGCCGCGCCGACCACGGCAGCGAGCGCGGGGCAGCCGGTCTACCTGGCCTACTGCTTCGACCCGACCTGCCTGGAATGCGAGCGCGTGACCTACGATCTAGAGCATTTGCAGGCGCAGTATCCCAATCTCGTCGTCCAACGCTTCGATGTGCGCGAAGACGCCGCCCTGATCGAGGCGATGTGCGAACGCTACGCGGTGCCGGCGGAACAGCGCTTGCAAGCCCCCGCCATCTTCATCGGCGATCAATACCTGGTGGACACCGAGATCGCGCCGGATCGTCTGCGCGCGCTGATCGACAGCCTCGGTCAGAGCCAGCGCAGCGCGCCCTGGGAGGGCTTGACGGCGGCGGAGATCGAAGCGGCCAGCATGAGCATCGCCCAGCGCTTCGCCAATTTCGGCGCGCTGGCGGTGGCCGGGGCCGGACTGCTGGACGGCGTCAACCCATGCGCCTTCTCCACCATCATTTTCTTCATCTCCTATCTGGCGCTGGTCGGGCGCAGCAAGCGCGAGATTCTGCTGGTGGGCGCGGCCTTCACCGCCGCCGTTTTCCTGACCTATCTGCTGCTCGGACTGGGTCTAGCCGCGCTGATCCAGCAGGTCGGCCAGCTCGCGACGATCGCCCGCGTCATCTACGGCCTGACCGCCGCCATCTGCTTGGGGCTGGCGGCCTTCAGCTTGTGGGATTACGCGCAGATCCGGCGCGGGGCAAGCTGTCGGAGATCGCGCTCCAGCTTCCAAAAGCGCTCAAGCTGCGCATCCACTCGACCATCCGCGAGCAGAGCCGGATGCAGGGCTTCGTCGCAGCCGCCTTCGCGGCGGGTGTGTTGGTCAGCATTTTCGAGCTGGCCTGCACGGGACAGGTCTACCTGCCGACGATCATCTTCATGACCGGTGTCGCCGAAATGCGGACGACGGCGGCGCTCTACCTGCTGCTCTACAACGCCATGTTCGTGCTGCCGCTGGCGCTGGTCTTCGGCGTCGTCTACCTGGGCATGAGCAGTCAAAAGCTCACGCAGGTGTTCCAAAGCCATGCGGGCACGGTCAAACTGCTGACCGCCGGGTTGTTCACCGTGCTCGGCGGCTGGCTGATCTTGATGCTGATCGGGTAACACCCACCCTTCACAGCTTGTAACCGAAGCGGCGCAGCAGCTCCTTGCGCGCCGTCACATCCGCCTCGGTCTCGACGCCCTGGCTCTTCATGCCGTCGATCACGCCGAGGATACCGCGTCCCTGCTCCGTTTCGGCGATGATGACCTGCACCGGGTTGGCGGTGGCGCAGAAGATGCGGCAGACCTCCGGCACCTGCTTGATGGCGTTCAGCACATTGATCGGATAGCAGTTCTCCAAGAAGATGATGAAGCTGTGCCCCGCCGCCAGCGCGAGCGCGTTCTGCTGCGCCAGCGCCACCATCTCGCTCGATGTGCCGCTGGTGCGGATCAGCGCCGGGCCGGACGCCTCGCAGAACGCGAGGCCGAACTGCGCACCCGGCACCGCACCGACGATCGCTTCGTGGAGATCCTCGACCGTCTTGATGAAGTGCGACTGTCCGAGGATCAGGTTGATATTTTCCGGCTTTTCAATGGCGGTAATTGTCAGTTCCATCGCGTCAATTCCCTATTGTCAGCGCGCTCGTTTGTGGATCGGCATATAGCGCGATTTTCAAGCAGTCTCTCGTGTCAGTTGAAAAGACACGAGACACCTCGTCCGCGCCATCATGAATTGGTTTAGTTCTCGCGCGTCGCGTGGGCTTGACTCGGCAAGCCCCTTCAGGCATCACGCATCACTATCCCACTCACCTCACATCATGCCAGGCCGTGTGCAGCTCGGTCGCGCCGGATTTGATCGCCCGCAGCAGACCATCCTGATCGACTGGGATTGTGTAGATGCGCACGCCGGTCGCGTTGTAGATGGCGTTGCAAATGGCCGGAGTCGTGTTGATCGACGGGATCTCGCCGACGCCCTTCGCACCATACGGCCCTTCAGCGGCGCGCGCCTCGACCAGATGTGAGATGATCTGCGGCGTGTGGCGGATGCTCGGCATCTTGTAGCGCGCCAGCAGGTTCGTCCACGGGACGCCGTCCTCGATGATGAACGACTCAGTCAGGCAGTTGCCCATCGCCATGACGATGCCGCCCTCGATCTGACCTTGAAGCATCAGCGGGTTGATCGCGCGGCCGATATCTGTGCTGCTGACGACCTTGAGCACCTCGACCTCGCCCGTCTCCAGATCGACGGCCACCAGCGCCGCCTGCGTCGCATAGCTGAAGGCG
>CAYTME010000046.1:18824-19425 GCA_964438415.1 uncultured Pleurocapsa sp.
AGCCGAGCGGCTGCGTCGCCGGTGCCCAGTATTCGTGCCGGGCGCGCGGCGTCAAGCCGTGCGCTTTCATCCAGCCGACGACCTGGCCGAGTTCGACGCGGCTGCCGTTGTAACGCAGCAGCCCCTCCTCGTAGCGGATCTGCTCCGGCGGCACATCGAGCATTTCGGCGGCAGATTGGGCGATCGCCTCGCGCAGCGCGCCTGCGGCGATGCGCACCGCGTTGCCGGTCATGAACGTCTGGCGCGAGGCGGTCGTCGGGCCGCCGTTGGGCGTCAGGTCGGTATCGCACAGCAGCACGCGCACACGCTCGTAAGGGATGTGCATCTCCTCCGCTGCGCACTGCGCGACGACATGGGCGATGCCCTGCCCCATATCGGCGGCGGCGGTGCGTACTTGAATTGTGCCGTCTTCGAACGCCTCGACCTCGGCTTCGCTCTTATCGGGCGCGCCGCCGCCCAGGCCAGTGTTCTTGTAGGCGCAGGCGATGCCCCAGGCGTAAGCCTTGTTTCCCTCGCGCCAGCGCCAGCGGAAGCTGTCGCCGTTATGATGCGCACGCATGTCGCGCTCGACGTCGCCGATCGTCTCCAAGAGGCCGACCGA
>CAYTME010000046.1:19499-19809 GCA_964438415.1 uncultured Pleurocapsa sp.
GCCGAGCGCCTCGGCCACGCGATCCATATTCTGCTCGACGGCAAAGGCCGACTGCGTGACGCCGAAGCCGCGAAATGCGCCCGACGGCACGTTGTTGGTGTACATGGCGTAGCAGTCGATCTTGGCGTTGGGCACGGCGTAGGGACCAGTCGCATGGGTCGTCGCGCGCGTCATCACCTTGTCGGAAAGCGAGGCATACGCGCCGCCGTCACCGTACAGCTCGGCCTGCACCGCAGTCAGCCTCCCATCGCGCTTGGCTCCGGTCTTGATGCGGATGATGGTCGCATGACGCTTCGGGTGGAAGATGAGC
>CAYTME010000046.1:19829-20668 GCA_964438415.1 uncultured Pleurocapsa sp.
GTCGCCAGCGCCAGCAGCGCGACGTGGATCTGCCCGGCGATGTCTTCTTTGCCGCCAAAGCCGCCGCCGATCAGCGTCCCGATCACGCGCACTTCGGCTTCTTCCATGCCGAGCGCGCGCGCGATCTGGTTGCGATCTTGATACGGGATCTGCGAGCCGACGTAGACCGTCAGCTTGTCGTGGTCAGGATAACCAGGCGGCACGCCGATCGCGCATTCCGGCTCCAAGAAGGCGTGCTCGGTCGTCGGCGTGCGGTACTCACGTTCGACGATCACGTCGGCTTCGGCGAAACCCTGCTCGATATCGCCATGCCGCACCTTGATGTGCTTGAGCAGGTTGCCGGTCGGATGTTCGGGATGCAGCACGGGCGCTTCCGGCGTGTGGGCGAACTCCGGATCTCCGACGACGGTCAGCGGCCCGTAATCGACCTCGATCAGGTCGAGCGCTGCCGCCGCGATCGCCTCGCTGTCCGCCGCGACGATGGCGACGGCGTCACCGACATAGCGTACGACATCGGCGCAGAGCACCGGCCAATCGCGGAAGACCAGGCCGTGCAGGTTTTCACCCGGCACGTCTTCATGCGTGAGCACGGCGCGCACGCCCGGCAGCGCCTTTGCCCGCTCGGTGCGGATGGCGAGGATGCGCGCGTGTGGGTGCGGAGAGCGCAGCGTGCGCGCGTAGAGCATGTCGGGGAAGGTGATATCGTCGGTGTATTTGGCCGCGCCGGTCACTTTTTCGATCACCTGCTGCGGCGGCACGGAACGGCTGATGACCTCCATCGGCTCATCGACCGACGGATCGTTGACGAGTTGGACCGGTGTCGCCTCCTCGCCGTACGG
>CAYTME010000047.1:0-7939 GCA_964438415.1 uncultured Pleurocapsa sp.
GCCTGATGCGCCTGAATGGCATCCATGTAGCCTTCGACGATGACAGCAGTTCCCTGCTCGCGGATCGGGGTTCGGGCAGCATCCAGCCCGAAGAGCGTTTTGCTCTTGTCGAAGAGCGGCGTCTGCGGCGAATTGAGGTACTTGGGGTTGTCTTCCGCCGCCAGGGCGCGCGCGCCAAAGCCGATCGGGCGCCCTCGTTCATCGCGAATGGGGATCATCAGCCGGTGTCGGAAGCGGTCGTAGACCCGGCCAGCTTCGCTGCGCACCGCCAGCCCCGCTTCGATCAAATCGTCTTCGCTGCAGCCCACAGCCGTCAATTGGTCGATTGTCGTCCGCCAGCCCTGCGGGGCGTAGCCGAGCATGAAGCGCTCGATGGTGGCGTCGGTCAGACCGCGCTTGTCGCGCACGTAAGCGAGCGCTTGGGCGGCCTCCACATCCCGCGCGTCGAGCAGCCTTTCATGGAAATGATCTGCCGCCGCTTTCATCAGACCGCGCAGGCGTTCGTTGGCCTCGTCGCGCGCGGCCTGCTCTGGCGAGCGCGGCTTGACCTCGACGCCGACCAGTTTGCCCAGCTCCTGCAGCGCCTCGGCGAACGTCCAGCCGTGCTGACGCATGGCGAAGTTGAAGATATCGCCGCCGGTCGCACACGCGCCGTAGCAGCGCCAGGTCTGCCGATTGGGGTCGACGACGAAGCTGGGTGTTCGCTCGCTGTGGAATGGGCAGCACGCCTTGTACGTGCGTCCAGCGCGTTTGAGCGGCACCGTCCGCGAGACGTACTGCACGATGTCGAGCCTGGACTTGATTTCATCTACAACGGACATACGCGGCTAATCACCCCTTTGCCGCCATTATACGTATGTCTCTCTGCTCATGCAATTCGCGCTTGCGCGGGGACGTCACGAGCGCCCCTGACGGCGCAGGATGAAATAGAGCGCCGTCAGCACCAGGACGATCAGGAGCAGGACGAACGGGATGCCCCACGGCGAGTCGAAGTCGAACGGGATCGTGCGCTCGAAGTTCATGCCGTAGAAACCGGTGATGACGGCGAGGATACCGATCGCGATCGTGATCAGCGTCAGGCGGTTGATGTACAGGTTGAGCTGCTGTGACTGCGACGAGAAGAACAGATCGACGACATTCGACACATTGTCGCGGATGGCGTTCGCGCTGTCGTACACGCGCAGCAGATGATCATAGGTGTCGCGCAGGTAGTAGCGCAGCGTGACGTGGTTGATGTATGGCGAGTCTTCACGCATCAAGACGCTGAACATGTCGCGCTGCTGGGCAGCGATGCGCCAAATCTCGGCGACGGTGCGCTTGAGGGCGAACAGGCGCGTCAGCTTGTCCTGCGTCGGTCGGTCGATGATCTCATCCTCTAGACGGTCGAGGATGCGCTCGAGCTTGTCCAGAACGGGGAAGTAGGAATCGACTACGACCTGCAGCAAGGTGTAGAGCAGATAGCCGGAGGTCATGCCCTTGGTGGCGCAAGCCTCGTTGGCCATCCGCCGCGCTGTGTTGATGGCGGGTTCTGGAAACCGGTGCACGGTGACGAGCAGGTTGCGCTTGACGAAGATATCGAGTTCGCGAAAGTAGACATCGACGCCATCGACATGTGCCGAGTTCATGATGGCGAAAAGGTGGTCGGAATACTCCTCGACTTTGGGGCGCTGTTTGTGATCGAGCACCTGCTCAATGGCAAGCGGATGGAAGCGGAAGACTTCGCGAAGAGCGCGGGTGTCCTCTGTCATCGGGCCGGTCATGTCGATCCAGATGACGATGCCCTCTTGCGTCAGCAGCTCGGGCAGGTCTGGCTTTTTTTCCTCGCGAACCGTCAGTCCTTCGTAAATGACAACGTGCATGGGAGACCTTGCTGCTTGCGGGCAAAAGTGCCGTTTCGCATCGCCAGCCGATGTGCGTATCCCGAATTGTACTCGTGCTCCCGCGGCAGTCGAGTATTATAAGAGGTCTAAGAAGTGGCAAAGGCTTCTTAAAGCGCGGTAGAAACATACGCCTTTGAACATATAATGCGATAAGGTGGCAAGTGATGGGATCATGATCGTGTCCAAACACGGAGAAAACTATGTCGCCAGTCTCATTCGCAGCCTGCCGGCGAATGAGTTTCACTGGTTCGTGCTGCCGTCGGTCGGGAGCTGTCTGAATATCCCGATCGCACCTCAATTCGTGATCCTGAATGTGACGCTCGGATTTTATGTGCTGGAGGTACGCGACTACAAGAGCATCCTGAACGTCCACACCGGCGGCATCAAGGTCGAGCGGCGCAGCGGAGCGGTCGAGACGGTTGAAGATCCCTTCCCAGGCCTGCTGGATTACATGCGCTGTTTGCAGCAGGCGTTCCACGAGCGGGCGCAGCACCTGCTTGGTCGCGGCCATCTCTCCCCGCTGATGTTTCCGGGCGGGTACGCGCTCGTGCTCCCCAATATCGACGAGCAAGATATAACGCGTTTCACCGACAGCGGTATCTGGTCGGCTGATCGGCTGCTGTGCCAGCAAGACTTGAACGTCACTCGTTTCGAGCGAGCGCTGCGCAAACTGCCGATGATGCCCGAACCGATCGAGGCGTTGGGGCGCGATCTGCTCGATATCATGCGCGGCGTGCTCGATTCTGCGCTCATCGTCCGCGATCACGCCGGCAATGACGTCGGTACGCTCTCGGTGGAGCAGGCGCGCGTCGCGTTCGAGAGCGTGAAGACCAACGGCAAGAACATTCGCGATACCCACGAGATGCCGCTCATGATGCCAAAGGAGGCGACTGAGGCGGCTGACAATTTCGCGGTGCGTCTGGTGCGCGGTGTGGCCGGCAGCGGCAAGTCGTTGGTGCTGGCTCGGCGCGCGCAGCACCTGGCCGAGACTTATCCCGACCAGCGGCATTTGGCGATGGCCTACAATGCCGAATTGATCGCCGATCTGAGGCTGCGCATCTCATCGACCCCGCAGCTCGATATCGCTACCTTTACCGATGTCTGCTGCACGATCTTGGGCGACGCTTGGCGTCAGCCGATCGACATCCAAGCTTGGCTCGAGCAGCAGCCGCAGGTCGTCCGTTTGATCCAGCAGAATGACTTCAGCGCCGAATTTGTGGCTGAAGAGATCGAATGGCGCAAAGATCTGAACCTGCTCGACAACGAAAAGTATCTGATCGTCGAGCGTGAAGGGCGTGTGCGCGCGCTCAGCCGCGGCAAACGGCGCGCCATCAATCAGATCTTCGACCTCTACTTGCAGGCCTGCACACGGCAGGATTACCTCGACTTCCCCGATTTGTCGCGCCGGGCGCTGTATGCGCTCGATCACCGGCATCCGCTTTACCAGGCTTACGACAACGTTTTGATCGATGAGGCGCAGGACTTCGCGCCGACTTGGATCGAGTTGAGCAAACGCCTGCTCAAACCGGGCGGGACGCTCTTCTTGTGCGACGACCCGACCCAGAGCCTGTTTCGCGCCTTCTCATGGCGCAGACGCGGGGTCGATGTGGTCGGCCATTCGCGTACGCTGCGTGTGCCCTTCCGCAATACGCTCGAAATCGCGCGCGCGGCGTTCAGCTTGGTCTATGCCGATCCTTCGTTGAGCCGATCCAACGACATTCCCAAACCCGACTTAGAGTCGGAACACCTGCGGTCTGGCGATCTGCCGACGCTGATCAACTGTCAAGATGCGGTGCGCGAAACGCGGCTGATCTATCAATATGCCGCACAGCTCAGCGCGTCGGGCATTCCACCGAGCGAGATCGCGGTGCTCTGCCACCGCAGTTGGATGCTCAAGCGCTGGTCGCCGCTTGCACGGACGGGTGTGCGCGTCAAATCCTTCAAAGAGATGAAGGGGCTGGAATTCACGGTCGTGATCATCCCGCAAATTCACTCGATGTTCGAGCATGACGGCGGCCAGCCGGACGAGACGTTCATCAGCGAGATGCGGCGGCGGATGTTCACCGCCATGACGCGCGCCCGCGAAATCCTGCTCATGTTTTACGTTGAGCACTTCCCGACCGAGCTGTCGCCCATTCTGCCGTATGTGGGCCATGAGATCACATGGGCGCGCAGGCAGCGCCGCCGCGCGACTTGATGGGCGGCGCTTGCCCGAGCATCTCGCCGGTCAGAAGCCGGTCAAACAGCTCAGATCGGCGCGGTTCGTTTGCATAGCGCTGATCGCCTGCAGCAGCCCGATGCGGTTCTGCCGGACGGCGCGATCCTCGGCATTGACGAGCACCTCGTCAAAAAAGGTGGTCACGGCGGACAGCATCGGCTCGAAGGCGCGCAGGAACGCATCGACATTGCCGTTCTCGCTGAGCTGATCAGCCGCCGCGCGATATGCGCGGTACAGACTCACCTCGGCTGTTTCCGTCAGCAGCGCCTCATCGACGGGATAATGCGCTGGCTCGGCGCGGGTGATGCGCACGCAGCGAGCGAAGCCTTCGAGAACACGCTGCCAGGCGTCGCGCTGCACCCATTCGTTGAGCTGGCGCACGCCTTCGAGCGCGCGGTAGGGGTTGTGCGCCTGCTGTGCCAGCACCGCCGCGATCACATCGTGCGGCCACGCTTGTTCCTCCAGCCACGCGCGCAGACGTGTGGCGATGAAGTCCAGCACCTGCGAGGATACGTCTTCCGAGACCGCGAGCGGCTGTGCCTCCGCTGTGATGGCGATCGCACGGCGCAGATCGACATCGATCCGGCGGTCGACAAGGATCTGGATGATGCCCAACGCCGCGCGGCGCAGGCCGTACGGGTCGGCGGTCGCTTGGGGCGCGAGACCGGCGGCGAACAGGCCGACCAGACTGTCGAGCCGGTCCGCGATGGCCAGCAGAACGCCCGGCTCAGACTGCGGCAGGCTGTCACCGGCGCTGCGCGGCAGCCAGTGCTCGTAGATGGCATCGGCGACCGCCTGCGGATAGCCGCTGCGCAGCGCGTACTCGCGCCCCATCGTGCCTTGCAGCGAGGTCATTTCGATGACCATCTGGGTTGCCAGGTCGGCTTTGAGGATGTGCGCGGCCTGCTTGGCGACCGCGGTGGCGGCCGACGGCATGTGCAGCACGGCGGCCAGCGGCTCGACCAGGCGAGCGAGACGTTCATTCTTGTCCAGCATCGAGCCGAGCTGTTCCTGAAAGGTCAGCGTGCTCAGGCGAGGCAGGAAATCATCGATCCGCTTCTGGATGTCGCTGCTGAAGAAGTAATCGGCATCGCTGAAGCGCGCGCGCAGCACCTGCTCGTTGCCATCTGTGACGAGATCGAGGTGCTCACCGTCCCCATTGCGCACAGCGATGAAATAGGGCATCAGGTTGCCGTTCTCGTCTTCGATGGCGAAGTAGCGCTGTTTCTTGCGCATGACCGTCACCAATACCTCGCGCGGGAGCTGGAGATAGCGCTCCTCGAACGTGCCGCGCAGGGCGGTCGGCGCCTCGACGAGATAGGTGACTTCGTCCAGGAGCGCGTCATCGGCCAGCGCCCGGCCGCTGACCGCGCGCGCCAGCGCCGCGATCTGTTCGGCGATCGCCGCACGCCGCTCCTCGCTGTTGAGGATAATGCCCTGCTTCTCCAGCGCTTTTCGATAATCCTTGACGTGCTTGATGGTCTGTTCTGGTGACCCATACGGGCGCAGGCCGCGGGTCGTGCGCCCGCTGGCGACGCCGGCGTAGGTGAACGGCACGACGCGCTCGCCCAGCAGCGCCGCGATCCAGCGGATCGGGCGTGAGAAGGCGGCGTTGCTCTCGTTCCAGCGCATCGATTTGCCGAATTTGATGCTCGCGATCAGGCCTGGCAGCTTTTCCGCCAGCACATCGAGCGCCGGACGCCCGACCTCGCGCACGGTGGCGACGACATAGCGCCCCCCGTCAAGGTCTTCGATGCGCAGTGCCTCGACCGCGATGCCTTTGCCGCGCGCGAATCCCTGCGCTGCTTTGGTCGGTTTACCTTCGGCATCGAACGCGATCTGCGCCGAGGGGCCGCGCTCGACGCGTTCTAGGTCGTGCTGGCGTGGTGCGACCTGCTGCGCCGCGATCACGAGCCGCCGCGGCGTTGCGTAGACCTCGATCGCGCCGTGATCGAGGCGCAGGTCATCGAACAGCGCCGGAGCGAGCGCGCGCAGTTGGTCGAGCGCCGCGGCGGCATCGTCGGACGGCAGTTCCTCCACGCCGATCTCGAGCAGGAAGTCGGCGGGTGCGTCGCCTGGCGCGCTGTCAGCGGCGGGCGCTGCGGTCGGGGCGAGCGCTGCCCAGGCGCTGGACAGCTTGTCGAGCGGAAACTCCATCTCTTGGCGCTGCTGCAGGAAGGCGCGCGCCACCCGGCGTGTCATCTCGCGCATCCGGCGGAAATAGCTGGCGCGTTCGGTCACGCCGATCGCGCCGCGTGTATCGAGGACGTTGAAAAGGTGGCTGCATTTCAGGATGTAATCGTAGGCAGGCGCGACCAGTCCCGCTTCCAGGGCGCGTTTGCTCTCGCGCTCGTAGACTTCATAGGTTTGTCGCAGACCGTCGATATCGGCGACTTCGAAGTAATAGGTGCAGTGTTCGATCTCGGCGCGCAGCAGCATATCGCCGTATGTTAGGCCGTTGTCCATCCAGTCGATCTGCCAGACGGCGTTTTTGCCCTGGAGCGGCAGCGCGATGCGCTCCAGACCGTAGGTGATCTCGACCGCGACCGGGTTCAGCTCGATGCCGCCGGCCTGCTGGAAGTAGGTGAACTGCGTGATCTCCTGCCCATCCAGCCAGACTTCCCAACCGAGACCCCAAGCGCCGAGGGCGGGGCTTTCCCAGTTATCCTCGACGAAGCGGATATCGTGCTCGCGCGGGTTGATGCCGAGCGCTTCGAGCGACTGCAAGTACAGCTCTTGAGGATTGCCCGGATCGGGCTTCAGGATGACCTGATATTGGTAGTAATACTGCATCCGGTTCGGATTATCGCCGTAGCGGCCGTCGTCGGGGCGCACGCTCGGCTCGACATATGCCACGCGCCACGGTTCTCGACCGAGCACGCGCAGCAGGGTCGCGGGGTTATTGGTGCCCGCGCCGACCTGCACATTGTGCGGCTGCCACAGCACGCAGCCCTGCTCGGCCCAAAAGGCGTGCAGCTTCATGATGATTTGCTGAAACGTCAAAGGTTGTGTCATGTTGATGTCCAGGCAGTCACGAATGGGACGCCGGATATTATAGGGTCTGGTATGGGATTGCGCGAGACCGCATGATGGATCGAAACACCACCACTCAACCGGCAGATCGGCGGCTGGCAATCTTGGGCGTCATCCTGCTGATCGGGGTCTGGCCGCGCTGGCAGGGGCTGGCGGCGGACGCGCGCCTGCACCCGGACGAGGCGCTTTTCAGCACGTTCGCCCGGCGCGCCGCGCTCAATGGCGAATGGCTGCTGCCCGGCGCGCTGGATAAGCCGCCGCTGTCGATTTACGCGGCTGCACTGGCCATGATCCCGTTCACTGAATGGCGTCCTGATGGGCTGCCGGATCTGCGTATGCGCTTGGCTGAGCTGGCCGCGCGCGCGCCGGCGGCATTCACGAGCGTGATGATCATCACGCTGATCTACGCGGCAGCGCGGCGGCTCTACGATGGCGAGACGGGGCTGCTGGCAGCACTTCTGGCGGCGCTGTCGCCGCTGCTGGTCGCGTTCAGCGCCACCGCCTTCACCGACGGGCTGATGCTCTTCTGGCTGGCGGCTGCGCTAAGCGCGCGCTGTGTGCGGGCGTCTGTCTGGCCTTCGGTTTCGCCAGCAAGCCGCAGGCGCTGCTGTTCGCGCCGCTGGTCTTCGGCTTGATCGGACTGCGCTCCGGCATGAACTGGCGTAAGCTGGCGCAGCTCCTGTGGCCGAGCGCGGCCGTCGCGCTCGCGCTTCTCATCTGGGATACCGCGCGCGCGCAGCCGACGGGCGTGTTCGCCCTCGGTTTCGCCAACAACGACCCGTTTCGTCCGGTCGCGCCGGACGAGATC
>CAYTME010000047.1:7952-8164 GCA_964438415.1 uncultured Pleurocapsa sp.
GTTTGGCGGATTGGGCAGCCTATTTCAGTTCGATGCTGCATCCGGCAACTTGGCTTTTCGTCGCGCTGGCGGCGGCCGCGTGGGCTGCGCGTGCGTTTCGACGACGATCGGGCGGGCTGTCGATCGACGCGCTGCTGGCGGGATGGAGCATCGCCTACGGGCTGCTGCATTGGCTGTCGGGCAGCGGCATCTACGACCGCTATCTGCTGCCG
>CAYTME010000047.1:8209-13821 GCA_964438415.1 uncultured Pleurocapsa sp.
GCTGCTGCATTGGTGGCGGCGTCGGCTGCCGGCGCAGGAACTCGCCGCCGCGTCGATCGTCGTGCTACTCGTCATCTTCGGCAGCGCGCACGCCGCCGCGGATGGCCAGCTCGGAGTTGGAGCTGATCGCGGCAAACACGACGGTATCGACCGCTTGGCGCAGTATCTCGACGCCCTGCCTTTGGGGACGATCCTGTATGACCGGTGGCTCGGTTGGGAACTCGATTTTTACCTCGGCCAGTGGACAGACAAGCGGCGCGTGTACTACCCGACGCCGGAGGTGCTCGCTGCCGACGCGCTTCTGCAGCCCGATCCGGCGCCCCGTTATTTCATCGCACCGCGCTGGGAGGCACCGCGCCCATGGCTGGAGGCGCTCGCGGAGGCCGGCTTCGAGCCGGCGCTCGATGTTCGGTTGGGCAGTTTCGATGTCTACCGGCTGCTGCCGCCCGTACACAAACTCGATTAGCGGCGGCCCGTGCGCAGCACGTCAGTCACGTAAGCGACCAAATTGTTGGCAATGTATGGCTTTGTCAGATAGCGATCCGCTCCCGAGTCGAGCGCGTCGCGGATCTGGTTGGGATCGACCAAAGCGGACAGCACGATGATGGGCAGCGTATCGAAGACTCGGCGGGCGCGCAGCTCGCGCAGGAAAGACATGCCGCTTTGATCGGGCAGCATCAAATCGAGCAGCATCAGGTCGGGTATCGGGGGGGGCGACAATACCTGCGCCGCCTCCGAAGCATTGCCGGCGGTGATCACATCCATATCATTGCGGCCGAGGAGGACGCGCACCAATTGCTGCAGCTCCACATCATCATCGACGACCAAAATGCGCTTCTTGTTCACGACTGCTGCCATGGACCTTTCCATACTGCCAGCGGCGTCCGATCGAATGTGTTCACAAATATCATACCGCAACCGCGCGTGGCGAACGAAAAGGTATCCGCGCCGCCCGAATTGGTGTATCCTGATGTGGTAATGTCAGGTAGAGCGAAACACCGGCTTGCTCTGGTGTGTTGAAGGATGGGCCGAGTATGAAGGTGCTCCGAGTGATGGCGCTGATAATCGTGGGTCTGCCGCTGGCCGGCTGTTTCCGGCCGGCGGGCGAAGCGGTTCAGCCGACATCCATCGAGTCCATTCCCAGCCAGGAGATCGGAAGTGTTGACGGGGAAGTGACCCCCGCGAGCGATCCGCTGGTGCTTGCCAGCCCGACTCTGCCGCCGATCACGATCATCTCGCCGCAAACGCGGCCAACGCAGCAGCTAGGCCAGCCGCTCGATGCGCTCCAACCGACCGCGACCGCGCTGCCGCCCGTGGTCGAGCCGCTCGGTCTGGTGACGATCGTCACCAGACCGAGCGGCACGCCCGGCGAGACGCCGCAGTTCATCACGCCGGGCGTGCCGCTCGGTCTGGTGACGATCGTCGTGCCAACTGCGACGCCGACCGCTCAGGGCGGTGTCGCCCCGTTGGGCTTCGCAACTCCGACGGACTTGTTCACGTCACAGAGCGACAGCCAGTGCATCTACGTCGTCCGGCCTGGAGACAATCTGTTCCGAATCGCGATGGAAAACGGCTTCACGCTCGCTGAGGTGCGCGCGGCCAACCCCGATCTGACGGGAGAGGCGCCGATCTTGCAGCCCGGCCAGGAGATCAATCTGCCAGGGTGTGCCGACGATACGGCGGCTGCGGTCGTCGAGCCGACGGAGGCGAGCACGCCCGCGCCTGCATCGCCCGCGCAGACACAGCAGGTCTACATCGTGCAGCCCGGTGACACCTTGTTCACCATCGCCCAGCGGTTCGGCGTCACGGTGCGGGATATCGTCAATGCGAACAACCTGGCCAATCCGGATCGGCTGGCTGTCGGGCAGGAGCTGATCATCCCGGCGCGCTAACCGCCGTTCGCGTCAGAGGCTGTGAAGACGAGTAGGTTGTCGAAAGCGACGATCACCTCGCCGCCTGCGGGCACGCCGGCGACCAGGCCGGTCAAACCTTGATGGTAGAGGCGATCGCGCGTTTCGTCGACGAAGCGGTCGTTGACGAATAAGGCCAGATAATCGCCAATGCAGACCGCCCGAATGCGGTTGCGTGCGCGTCCCTGCCGGATGGCGTCGGTCGCTGTCCAGGGGATGAGCGCTGTGATCTCTCGCCCAGCACCGCGCCGGATCGTGTAGTAGCCATCGCCGCTGATCAGAAAGTAGTAGCCGCTGCCGTTAGCGCTCGGGCTGGCGCGGCACATGACGCCGTAGGCGTTGTCAGCGTAATCCGATCGCTGATCGCTTTCGACCTCGATGACGGTGTCCGCTTGAACGCCGCCGCCGAGACCCCACATGAAGCCGCCGTCGCGCGCCTCGATGCGGTAGACACCCTCCGCAACGCGCAGGTCGACCTTGAGCACGGGGTCGGCGTAGGTTTCCCAAGTCGAGTCGGAGCCGAAAGACTCCTCGATCAGCAGTGCCTCAATCGTGAATGACTGGCTTGGTCCGCGCGCGGCGCAGCCTTGGATCAAGAGGGCGAGGATGAGGAGCAGCCAAACCGTCGATCGGCGGCTCGGCTGGCAAAGCGGCAGGTCGGGGCGTACACTTGACATGATGCTATTCTTTTACAGCTCGCTCTGTGGATTTCGCTTCATACGGGTGTATATGGACACAACCTCGATCTCTGCTGTCGTCATGGATATGGACGGTGTGCTCTGGCGTACCGACGATCTGCTGCCGGGCGTGCACCGCTGGTTCGATCTGCTGCGCGAGCGCGGGCTGCCGTTCATGCTGGCGACCAACAACAGCATGAAGACCCCCGCCGATTATGTCGCGAAATTCGCGCGTCTAGGAGTCGACGGGGTGCAGACACAGCAGATCCTCACCTCAGGGACGACCACGATCGATTATCTGCGCCAGCGCTACCCGCAGGGGACTCCTGTGCATATCGTCGGCGGAGACGGCCTGCGCGCGCTGGCTGAGGAGGCGGGTTTCATCCTTTCGGATCAGGCGGCGATCGTCATCGCCGGCCTGGACACGCAGCTCACCTATGCCAAACTGACGCGGGCGGCGCTGCTGATCCGCGCGGGGGCGGAGTTCATCGGCACGAATGACGACCGCACGATCCCGACTCCCGAAGGGCTGGCACCCGGTGCCGGCAGCGTCATCGCCGCGCTGGTCGCCGCGACTGACCGGCAGCCGCTCGTGATGGGCAAGCCAAACGCGCCCATGTTCGAGAACGCGCTGGCGCGTCTGGGTCAAACCGCGGGGCGAACGCTCATGATCGGTGACCGCATCGAAACGGACATCCTCGGCGCACAGCGAGTCGGGATGCAGACGGCACTCGTGCTGACGGGCGTCTCGACGCGGGCACAAGCGGAGGCGCATGGGCTGCCCTCGACGTCCATCTTCGAGACGCTGGACGATCTGGCGGCGGCATTCGGCTGATCAGCGCGGCCAGGGAACTGCCCGGCTGCGGTAGCCGCCGCGTTCAGGCAGCAGATGCTCGAACGGGCTGGCAGCGACCGCCGGGATGTCGAGCTCCCACAATGATCGCAGCAGTGTGCCGATCACACGAGTGTGCTGCTCGGTATCCACATAGACATCGAGATAGTAGCGGAAGTACAGGAAGCCATCGGGGAATTGGGTGCGCCGTTTGGTATCGTGATCTTCGCTGCGGTAGAGCGCGATCTCGACGCCCGTACTGTCCTCCGCATCGCTGATGATCTGCATGATCAGCCCTGTCAGCTCTCGATCGCTCAGCTCCGTGTCGATGTATATCTTGCAGTCGGGGCTGCGCAGCTCGCTCATGGGACCCTATGACAATATACCAGCAGCGTGATGGGCGGCGCGGATCGGCTCTGGCAGCCGGCAGCGGGTGGTGCAGCGCAGGATCAGCTCGATTGACGTATCCAGATCGGCCAAATGGCCGACCGATATGTAGACGGGCTTGACGCCCGCCTTCGTGCGCAGTACGACGCCGATCAGCTCGTCATGGTCGAGGAGGTGGCTGAAGCTCCCGCGCTGGTGCGCTGGTTCCGCGTACTGCCCGATCAGGCGAGTCTTGCCGCAGCCGATCGTCGGGCGCTCGATCCACAAACCTAGATGCGCCGCAATGCCGATCCGGCGCGGGTGAGCACGCCCCATGCCGTCGAAGATGAACACATCGGGCGTCGTTTCCAGCCGCTGAAACGCTTCGACCAGCACCGGTCCCTCGCGGAAGCTGAGCAGACCGGGGATGTACGGGAAAGGCGTGGGCCGGCGCGCCGTGACCGTTTCCACCACCGCCAGGTCAGGCAGGGAGAGGACGACGACCGCCGCCTGCGACACCTCGTTCTTGACGCTGACATCGACCCCGGCCACCAAGCGCACAGTGTTCAGGTCGAGCGGACGATCGCAGATCAGGCGCTGCGCCAGTTCGGACTGCAGGCGGATGGCCTCGGCGGGACTCAGATCCCAAGCGTGCAGCGGTGTGACGTGCATGGGGCGATCCGGATAAGAGTCAGGGGCACCCGTGAGTGCCCCTGGTGTGGACGATCGTCGGGCGCTGCCCGCTAGGGCTGTTCCTCGACCAGATCGGCGCTGGTGACGCTGAAGAAGCCGGCAGATCCGGTCGGTTTCGAAGTCACGCGGCGCTCCTCGTCTTTGCCGAAGCGGATGACCTCACCCGTATCGGTGATCGCTTCGACCGCCAAGCCGAGCGACTGCAGCTCCTTGACGAGCACACGGAAGCTGGTGGGGATGCCAGGCTCCTCGATCGGCTCACCCTTGATGATGGCTTCATAAGTCTTGACGCGCCCCTGCACATCGTCGGATTTGACGGTGAGCATCTCCTGCAGCGTGTAGGCTGCGCCGTAGGCTTCGAGCGCCCAGACTTCCATCTCCCCGAAACGCTGGCCGCCGAACTGCGCCTTGCCGCCCAACGGCTGCTGGGTGACCAGGCTGTACGGGCCGGTCGAGCGCGCGTGCACCTTGTCCTCGACCAGATGCGCCAGCTTCAGCATGTGGATGATGCCGACGGTGACCGGCTG
The DNA here is from genome assembly GCA_964438415.1 of uncultured Pleurocapsa sp. Classification (GTDB taxonomy): domain Bacteria; phylum Chloroflexota; class Anaerolineae; order Aggregatilineales; family Phototrophicaceae; genus Flexifilum. Next base: position 13,215 of record CAYTME010000047.1, read on the forward strand.
ATCGAACGGTTCGCCCGTGCGTCCGTCGTACAGCGTCTGCTTGCCGTAGATCGGCACGGGGTGACCGCTGACGAACATGGCACGGTCGGCGTAAGGCAGCAGATCGGTGCCGCTGACGCCGTCCGGGACCTCGATTTCCGGGGCCGCCCACTTGATCCACTCGCGCAGCGAGACATCGTAGGCGTTGCGGTCGCGGCGCTTGCGTTCAGCCAGCTCGACGCCCGTCGTGTCCCACAGCAGGATGTCATCTGGGTTGTAGCCTTTCTCGCGCAGCCATTCGCTGAGCACCGAGCGGCGTGCATAGACTTCATCTTGCAGAATCGCATCCACATCGTAATCGGGCAGCGGCGAAAGCCACTGATGGATGTAGAGGCGGCGCACTTCGGCATCGTCTTCGAGTTCTTCGGCGTTGTAGCCCAACTCTCGGATCCAATCGAAGGCGCGTTCAGTGATTTCGTACCAAGCGCGGTCGATGAGCCAGGCGCGTCCCAGCTCGGCCTGGATTTCGTCTTCCTTCGCGCCGTCGAAGACCGGCGTGATGGCGCGGAAGCCGAGCCGGTCGGCGGCCCAGCCGAGATGGATCTCCAAAACCTGACCGATGTTCATA
>CAYTME010000047.1:13924-19840 GCA_964438415.1 uncultured Pleurocapsa sp.
CCTTGTTGCCGTGACGCCCGGCCATCTTGTCGCCGACCGACAGCTTGCGCTTCTGCGCGACGCTGACGCGCACCATCTTCTCGACGCCGGCGGGCAGGTCGGGATGTTCGTCGCGGGTGAAGGTCTTGACATCGACGACCTTGCCTTTTTCGCCGTGCGGCAAGCGCAGAGACGAGTCTTTCACCTCACGCGCCTTCTCACCGAAGATCGCGCGCAGCAGCTTCTCTTCCGGGCGGAGTTCTTTTTCGCCCTTGGGCGTGATCTTGCCGACTAAGATATCGTTCGGCCCGACCTCTGCGCCGATGCGCACGATGCCGAACTCATCGAGGTCTTTGAGCGCTTCTTCGCCGACATTCGGGATGTCGTAGGTGATCTCTTCCGGCCCCAACTTGGTGTCGCGCGCGTCCACCTCATGCTTTTCGATGTGGATGCTGGTGAATTTGTCCTCGCGCAGCAGCGCCTCGCTGATGAGCAGCGCATCTTCGTAGTTGCCGCCGGCCCAGGAGAGGAAAGCGCCCAACACGTCGTGACCGAGCGCAAGGTTGCCGTAAGTGGTCGAAGAGCTGTCGGCGATCACATCACGGCGGCGGACGAACTGGCCCTTGGTCACGACCGGCCGCTGATCGACGCACGTCGATTGATTGGAGCGGTTGTATTTGCGCAGGCGGTAGATGCGTTCGTCACCGTTGGTCGTGCGGATGATGATGCGGTCGCCCTCCGCGCTGATGACTTCGCCCTCGACATCCGACAGGAGCACCTGGCCGCTGTCGTAGGCCGCCAGGTCTTCCATGCCCGTGCTCACGATCGGGACATCCGGCGCGAGCAGCGGCACCGCTTGGCGCTGCATGTTCGATCCCATGAGCGCGCGGTTGGCGTCATCGTGCTCCAAGAAGGGGATCAAGGCAGCGCTGATGCCCACAATCTGGCGCGGCGCGATATCCATGTAATCGATGCGCCGCGAAGAGGTGAACAGGAATTTCTGATTGTGGCGTGCTGACACGCGATCACTGATGAACTGCCGGCGAGAGTCGAGCGGGGCGTTGGCCTGCGCGATGACGAACTGATCTTCTTCGTCAGCGGCCAAGTAGCGAATGCCATCGCTGACGAACGGCATGATCGGGATCGACTCGAGGCCGGCGTTGATGAACTTGCGCACCATCGCTTCGGTGATGACCGCGCCGTCTTCAGCCAGCGTGCTGCCTTTGCTGTCGACGACATCGTCACGCACGATGCGCCCGATGATATCCGGATCGGATGGCGGCAGGAATTTGATCACCTCGCGGTACGGCGTTTCGATGAACCCGTACTCATTGACTTTGGCGTAGCTGGCCAGCCGGCCGATCAGGCCGATGTTCGGACCTTCCGGCGTCTCGATCGGGCAGATGCGCCCGTAGTGGCTGATGTGCACATCGCGCACGTCGAAACCGGCGCGCTCGCGGCGCAGACCACCCGGCCCCAATGCCGACAGCGTGCGCTTGTGGGTCAGCTCGGCCAGCGGGTTGGTCTGTTCCATAAACTGCGAAAGCTGCGACGAGCCGAAGAACTCGCGGATGGCCGCCACAACCGGACGGATGTTGATCAGCGCCAGCGGGGTCACGCTGTTGGTTTCGCGGGTGGACATGCGCTCCTTGACGACCCGTTCGGTGCGGCGCAGCCCGACGCGCAGCTTGTTTTGGATCAGCTCGCCCACGGTCTTGACGCGGCGATTACCGAGATGATCGATATCGTCGCGCCGTGCCCGCCCATTGTTGATCATGATCATGCGCTCGATCAGGTGGATGATGTCGAGCTTGGTCACCGTGCGCACGCGGCGGGGGATCGGGTTTTCGGGGTGCAGGCGCTGATTCAGCTTGTAACGCCCGACCCGTTCGAGGTCATAGCGGCGCTGGTCGAAAAGCTGGCTGACGAGATACTCACGGGCGTTGTCGAGCGTCGCCGGATCACCGGGGCGCATGCGCTTGAAGAACTCGATCAGCGCGGCTTGGGCGATGGTCTGATCGCGCTTCAGCTCCCACTGGGGTTCGTTCTTGATCGAATTGGCGATGAAGGGACGATCCGGATTGTCGTCGACGTGGGCGTAGAGCGCCAGCAGTTCCTCATCGCTGGCTGTGCCGAGGCGGGTCGTGTCATCCGGCATTTCGTCGCTGACGGCGGCGAGCGCACGCAGCAGGATGGTGACCGGAACCGTGCGCTTGCGGTTGAACTTGATCGTCTCGAATTCCATCCACGCGCCGCGGTCGGGTATCAGCTTGGCGTTGGCCAGGGTGCGGCCGGTCGTGCGATCCTCTTCCGAGTCGAAATAGACGCCTGGCGAGCGGATCAACTGGCTGACGACGACGCGCTCGGTGCCGTTGATGATGAAGGTGCCCTTTTCGGTCATGAGCGGGAAATCGCCCATGAAAATGTCCGATACGATCACCTCATCGCCCGCCTCGCGGTTGACCAGGCCAACGCGCACATAAAGCGGCGCTGCGTAAGACAGGTCGCGTTCCAGGCAGATCTCTTCACTGTACTTCGGTTCTTCGAACCAGTAGCGCAGACCGAGTTCCTGCGCTTCAGTGCTCCTGCCGGGGAAGTAGAGTTTGAGGTCGCCGTTGTAGCTTTCGATCGGGCTGATCTCGTCGAAAAGCTCGGCCAACCCTTCCTCGATGAACCAGCGGAACGACTCGAGTTGGACTGCGATCAAGGACGGCAGTTCTTGAACATCGGGGAAACGTGCATAGTTCTTGACGCGCGCGAAGCGTTGCAAGGTACCGCTCCTCTTGTCTTAGCGACAACTGGCTCTGTACTGTACAGAATGAACGATACGGTTCTTCACTGGAAACACGAGTTCCGTTTCCATCAGAAAGGGTGTTGCGGAGAAGGTGCGACAACCATGTCTAGCGATGTTGGCCAAATCAGGCTAAGTGCGAACCTACATCATATATACACATTGCACAATCTGTCAAGACCTGGGATCGAGAATCAAACGCGTTCAGCGCCGAGCCTCGCCTGTTTCCGGCAGTGCTGAATAACGCGGATACGACAGGTAATTCTCAGCAGGAGAATGCGATCCATATCCTCAAGATTCAGCACTCCCTGTTTCCCGCGCCCTTGTGACACTGAGTCCGCTGTGCTACAATCCGCTCCGCGCGCATGAGGTTTCCTCATGCGCCAATTTCACACGCCCGGATTCGCTGCTGTGTTGTCTTGCGCGAGCGAGATTGAGCATCGAAGTGGATGGGCGTGAACGCCTAAACACACGTCAACAGGAGCCTGACACCCATGCCTTCGCAAGTCACGATGAAGCAGCTGCTCGAAACGGGCATGCACTTCGGCCATCGCACCACGAAGTGGAACCCGAAGATGAAGCCTTTCATCTTCACCGAACGCAATGGCATTCACATCATCGATCTCCAGCAGACGCTGGTCAACCTCAATCAGTATTATGACATGATCCGCGATCTGGTCGCGCGCGGGGGCGTCGTGCTGTTCTTGGGCACCAAGCGGCAGGCGCAAGAGGCGATCATGCGCGAGGCCGAACGCTGCGGCATGCCGTATATCAATGTACGCTGGCTCGGCGGCACGCTCACCAACTGGCGCACGATCCGTGAGCGTATTGATGCGCTGAAGAAGCTGGAGCGCCGCCGTGACGGTGGGGAATTCGATCTGCTGCCCAAGAAAGAAGCGCTGGTGCTCAACCGCAAGATTGAGAACTTGCAGCAGCGTTTGGGCGGCATCCGCAACATGCGCCGGCTGCCCGATCTGCTGATCGTGGTCGATACCCGCCGAGAAGCGACAGCGGTCAAAGAAGCCAACACGCTCGGCATTCCGGTGCTCGCGCTCGCCGATACCAACACAGACCCTGATGAGATCGATTACATCATCCCGGGCAACGACGATGCCGTGCGCGCGATCAAACTCGTGCTGGCGGCGTTTGCCGATGCGTGCATCGAAGGCCAGCAAATGCGCAAGGGTGATGAACTGGCTGGCGAGGAGATGCTGACAGCCGAGAGCGGTTATGCGCCGGAAACGGTCGTTGAAGAAGGGGATGACGACAGCCGCTACTTCGGCGCATCGACGATCGCTAAGCTCAAGAATGCGAAGCTGTTCGAGGACGAGGACGAATAAGCAAGGCTCAATAAGGATCAATAATGGCGGAAATCACGGCACAGATGGTGAAGACCCTGCGCGATGCGACTGGGGTTGGGCCGCTCGACTGCAAGAAGGCGCTGGAAGCCAATGGCGGCGACATGGCCAAGGCGATCGAGTACCTGCGTGAGCGCGGCCTGGCGAAGGCGGCGAAGAAACTGGGTGCGGGACGCACCATGAACGAAGGGGTGATCGAGTCGTATCTCCACTTCAATCGTCGTCTGGGTGTCATGGTCGAAGTCAACTGCGAGACGGATTTTGTCGCAAACACCGAGTCGTTCCGCTCGTTCGCGCGCGATATCGCACTGCACATCGCCAATCTCGCCCCCCAGTACATCCGGCGTGAAGACGTGCCGGCTGCCGTCGTCGAGGCTGAGCGCGGCCTGATGCGCCGGCGCACGCTGGAAGAAAGCCCCAATAAACCCGAGGCGGTCATCGAGAAGATCGTCGATGGGCGGATGGAGAAGTTCTATCAGGAGATCGTGCTCATGGAGCAGCCTTTCCTGAAGGACGACAGCAAGACGATCTCCAGTCTGCTCTCGGAAGTGGTGGCCGAATTGGGAGAGAGCATCGTCATCCGCCGCTTCGCTCGCTTCGCGCTGGGCGAGGATGCCGCTGACGACGGTCAGGAAAGTGCGTAGCTCTCGCGTGATGCCGTTCAGCAGCGCGGAATGAGATCGAGATGAGGGATTAGTGATTCGACTAGTCCCTTTTTTTTGCCGCTTTGAGTTGTGCACAGATTGACCTGAGAGGAGCGCGCAGACATGAACAGCCAGACGACAGGGCAGCCCGCATACAAGCGCATTTTGCTCAAACTCAGCGGCGAAGCGCTGGCGGGTGCCGCGGGCAGCGGCATTGATCCGCAGGCGGTCGAGGCCATCGCGTACAAGATCAAGCAGGTGTATGACTTGGGGGTGCAGATCGGCCTGGTGATCGGCGCGGGCAATCTGTGGCGCGGCGCGGTCGGCGTCAAGCTGGGCATGGAGCAGAGCACCGCCGACCACATGGGGATGCTGGGCACGGTCATGAATGCGTTGGCGCTGCAAGATGGGCTGCGCCGAGTTGGGGTGACATCGCGCGTGCAGAGCGCCATCGAGATGAACAAGGTCGCCGAACCTTACATTCGGCTGCGCGCCATCCGGCATATGGAGAAGGGGCGCGTCGTCATCATCGCGGGTGGGACGGGCAACCCGTATTTCACCACCGACACTGCCGCTGCGCTGCGGGCGATGGAGATCAACGCCGATATCGTCATCAAGGCGACCAAAGTCAACGGCGTCTACAGTGCCGATCCCAAGAAAGATCCGTCCGCTGTCCGCTATGCGCAGCTCACGTACCAGCAGGTCATCGATCAGCGGCTCGGCGTGATGGATATGACGGCGTTTACCTTGTGTCAAGAGAATGCCATGCCGATCATGGTCGTCAACTTTTTCAACGATGACGACTTGATGCACGCCGTGATGGGCAATTCAGACGTCGGGACGGTGATCCGCTGAGCCAGGTCGTCAGCCGAGCGACTGCCAGACGTCCAGCTTGGCGCGCACCCGACGGATCACCTCATTGGTGTAGTCGGTGGTCGATGCCTGTCCGCCCAAGTCGGGCGTGCGCGTGCCGTCATTGACCGCTTCGAGTGTCGCCTCGTAAATGGCGCGGCTGGCGCGCTCGGCTTTTTCGGTGCGCACGTAGCGCAGCAGCGCCGCCCCCGCCAAGATCATCGCCATCGGGTTGGCGATGTTCTTGCCTTGCAAGCTCGGTGCGGTGCCGTGCGGTGCCTCTGTGATGACC
>CAYTME010000048.1:0-313 GCA_964438415.1 uncultured Pleurocapsa sp.
GTTGGTCTGGATGACATCATTCCAATCACCGAGATCGAGGTCGGTCATCGGCAGCTCACGCCTCCAGATCGCGTTCGAGGCGTGCGCGGTAGTCCGTATCGACCGCCTCTGGCGCGGCTGGCTGCGGCGCGGAGGGACGCTGCGCTGCGCGCCAGCGCACCAGCGTGAACAGGGCAGCGCCGGCGGCGGCGATCAGCAGCAGATACGGGATATAGATCGCCAGGCCGCGCAGCAGCGGGTCCTGCGGCGTGGGCAGCACGCGCTCACCGTAGCGCATGGCAAAATCGGCGACGATCTGCTCGCGCGTGCGCCC
>CAYTME010000048.1:377-1556 GCA_964438415.1 uncultured Pleurocapsa sp.
GTCTCGTTCGGGCAGACCGGGCAGTAGAGCTGGCGCGCGACTGCGTTGACCTGATCGAGCGTCACCGGCTCCTCTTGTGCCCGCGCCGGCAGGACGATCGCCAGCGCCGAACTCAGGCAGGCGATCAGCAGCAGCAGAGCGCGTGTTGGCTGCATCGCTAACGCCTTTCGCTCACACCCTGGCCGGGGCGGTCAGCCCCGTGGGTGCGGATTGGCGCGCGCGGACGGGGACGCGCTCATCTTTCCAAGCGGCGATCGCGGTGCCGACGATCAGGATCAGCCCGCCCCACCAAACCAGGTTGATGAGCGGGTTCAGGTAGACATGCAGGGTGGCTGTCGTCCCGCTCACCCGGTCGTAGCCGGCCAGCAGCACGTAGACATCGTTTTCGAGCGTGCTGTGCGCGCCCGCAATGGTGATGGGCATGCTGGGGTACTGATCGATGCGCGGGCGCAGCGCCGCGACCGGCTGGCCGTCGCGCAGCACTGTCACATTGGCGATGTCCATCAGGCGGCCGTCGTCGGCGATCTGTCCCAGCGCCATACCCTCAAAACGGAGCGTGTACGCCCCGATCGTCAGCGTTTCGCCCTGGCGGAGCTGGCGGATCGTATCCTGCTGGAAGACGCTGCTGCCGATCACGCCGATGCCGATGACGACGATGCCCAGGTGCACGACGAATCCGCCGTAGCGCCGCCGGTTGCGTCCGAGGATGGCGAGCAGCGCGGCAAGAAACGGCTGGCCGCTGCTGCGACGCCGCGCCTGCACGCCGCGGTAGATCTCGTAGACGGCTACGAAGCCGGCCAGCAGCACGACGCCGTAGCCGAGCAGAGCGCCGAGTGACTGCGCGCCCAAAGCAAAGGCCGCCACCAGCCCGATGCCCGTCAGCGCCAGCGGCACGAGCAGGCTGCGGCCGAGCGCGCGCAGGCTCATCGCGCCCCAGGCGGCCAGCGGCGCGACCCCCATCAGGATGTACATGGCGATGAAGAGCGGGATCGTCACCTGATGGAAGTAGGGCGCGCCGAGCGTGATCTCGGTGACCAGGAACAGCGCACTGACGATCGGCGCGCCGAAGCTGCCCCAGAAGATGGCGAGCGCGAGCGCGACGAACACGACGTTGTTGAGCACGAACAGCGACTCGCGGCTGAGCCAGCCGGTGAACGCATGCTCATCGCGCAGCAGTCC
>CAYTME010000048.1:1622-15416 GCA_964438415.1 uncultured Pleurocapsa sp.
CGGCAGGCCGATCTCGCTGCGCGCAAAACTGTGCACACTTTCGATCAGGCCGCTGCGCGTGGCGAATGTGCCGAAAAGCACGGCGGAAAATGTGAAGATGACGAGGAACATGTTCCACGTCTTCAACATGCCGCGTTTTTCTTGGATCATGACGCTGTGCAGGAAGGCCGTGCCGACCAGCCAGGGGATGAAGGCGGCATTTTCGACCGGATCCCAGCCCCAGTAGCCGCCCCAGCCGAGCACGTCATAGGCCCAACGCCCGCCCAAGATCAAGCCGAGGCTGAGGAACAGCCAGGCGACCAGCGTCCAGCGGCGCGTCGCCTTGATCCAGTTGGTCGTCAGATCGCCGGAAGCGAGCGCCGCCACCGCGACCGCGAAGGGGACGAGGAAACCGACGAAGCCGAGGTAGAGCATCGGCGGATGGATGATCATCCCGAAATGGCGCAGCAGCGGGTTGAGGCCGTTGGCAGTCGCTGCCAGTTGGTCGAGCGGCGGCATCTGCGCACCCGTCGGGATGAGCAGGAACGGTTGGACCGGGGCCTGGGGCGGGTTCTGCGGGGCGATCCAATAGCGCGCGAACGGGTTTTCCAGGAAGAACGACAGACCGACGAAGAAGGCGAGCGACGCCATCAAGTAGACGATCGTGTAGGGCATCAGCCGATGCTGCTCGCGCCAGTTGAGCACCAGCGCGCCCGCCGAGAACAGGCTCATGATGACGCACCAAAAGAGCAGGGATCCCTGCTGCGAACCCCACAGCGCCGTGATGCGGTAAAACATCGGCGTGCTCGGATCCGTCACCTGCCAGACGTAGCTGATTTGATACTGCTGCGTGATGAGCGCGACCAGCAGCGCGGTCGCCGCGCCAAGCAGCAGCGGGAAGGCCGCCAGCGCGGCTGTGCGCGCGCTGATGACCCAGCGCTCACGACCGGTGCGCACGCCGATCAGGGCCGCGACCGCTGCGTACACGGATGCCGAAAAAGCCAGAAACTGGCATACCAGACCGATCTCCGCCAGCATCCCTTTGTCTCAGACCTCCGCCGCCGCTTCAAGCGCGCCGGGGCCGCCCTCGATGAAGCGGCTGGGGCATTTGAGATTGAGTTCGGTCGCGTAGAAGACGCCGTCGTCGCTGAGCGTGCCGGTCATGATCGCCTGCGCCTCGTGACGCAGCAGATCGGGTTTGACCTGGTTGACGACGCGCACATGCATCCGCGTCAGGGCGGGGTTGTTGACCGCTTCATGCAGCGTTTGGCCCGTGACGTCCTGACCTTCGGGAATGTGGACGACGGTGAAATCGATCGTCAGAGTCGCTTCGTCGTACACGATCGTGTCGCCGAGCACGGCACCGGAAACGCGCACCGGCTGGCCTTGATAGAAGGCATTGTGCACCAATTCATCGACGGTGATGAAAAAGCGCGCGCCCGCCTGCATCCCGCTGAAGATCAGGTAGACAACGGCGGCCAAGATGAGCAGCCCGCCGACGAGGAACTTGGTGCGCTCACCGTTGGGTTTGCTGGAGACTGCAATACGACCCGGTTTTTCCCAGGCTGCCTGAGCCATTACGACAAATTCTCCACCCACTTCCACTTGACGACATTATAGCTCAAATTGTGACGCTTGTCACAAGATCGAGTCACGAACGGTCATGGTTTTCTGCGCGCGCATTCAGGATCATGACCAGGCCGACGACGGCGACGGCAGCCACGCCGAAGAACACGATCCCGATGCCGAGGCCGGCAGGCACGTCGCTGGCGGCGGCGCTCTCCTCCTGCGCTCGCACCGCCGTCGCCAAGACCAACAGCGCCAGCAGGCTGATGCCGCTCACCCAGCGGCGCAGTGTCGTTGTCATCATGCTGTCTCAACTCCTTGTCTTCGTGCAGCGCATCATACCTTGATTTTACCGCGCGCCTCGGCTGGATGGCAGATGGTTTGTGGGCGAATCTTGCGAGGGCAGCAGATAGATTGTCCGCGCGCCGCGCGGTGAGATTGCGCCTAGATACGCGCAACTATGTTACACTGTGGGGCGTAACTCAGTGTACGCAAGACTCGCTCAGCATTCGTGAGGAGACACGGGCAGATGACGTCGCTCTTCGATAAAGTCCGCACGCTGGTCAGTGCCAATCTGCACAGCATTGTCGATCGCGCGCTCGAACAGAATTCGGTCGCCGTCATGGATGAATACATCCGCGAGGCGGAACGCAATCTCGAAGCGCTGGAGGACTCTGCCGCGACGGTGGGCGGCACGGTCAAGACGCTCAAGCGCAAATATGAAGAATTCGCCGCCGCCGCGGAGAAGCTCGACCGCGACATCGATACGCTTATTCTGAAGGGTAAAGATGACCTGGCGGCAGCGGCGCAGGCCGAGCTGAATACGAAACAGCAGCTCGCCCAGGAGTATTACGAGCAGTGGCAGGAGCAGGAGCGCCAGTATCAGGCGATGCTCGATATGCGCCTGAAATTGGAGTCGCGCCTGACCGCGATCCGCCAGGAGCGCGAGCACCTGCGTGCCTTGATCGAGCTGACTGAGGCTAAGAAGGTGACGACGCGCACGATCAAGAGCCTGGACGGACTGGCGACCGTCAGCGACCGCGAGATCAGCACACTGGCCGATCAGATCCGCGGACGGCTCGATACCGAAGATGCGCGCTTGGAGATGGCGACGCGCAACATCGCCGACCAGATCGACGAGGTCGTGCGCGGGGGCGAGATCGAGCGTCAGCTCGACGAGCGCCGGCGCCGGCTGCTGAGCGGGAGCGGCGGCGCATCGGACAGCGCGAGCTGAGCGCACCTCAGCGCACGATGATGTATTCCGCGGACGGCGGCCCGATGATGCCCGATCGGTTCTGAGCGGCGATAGCGATCGCTTCGAAGTTCTGCGGCGTGAAGCCGTCCCAGGTGACGCTGCGGCTGCCGACATCCGGCCAAAGCAGGCTGTTGGTGTACTGGGTCGCTCCGGGGGCGCGAAAAGCGATCAGATAGGCGGCGGCGTCTGGCACCGGATCCCAGATCAGCGTGCGGATGCCGCCGCCTTCTTCACGCAGCGTGATGTTCGAAGGTGGGCGCGGGCCGTCCGCCAGCGAGACCGCCAGCGAGATCATCATCTGCGTATTCTGCGTCAGGTAGCCGGGCTGGATGTCGTCGAGATTGTCCAAGTCGGTGTGCTGGCGCGCCGTGTCTTCGAGCGTCTCGATGAAACGCACGGCGGGATACCCCGCTTCGCTGAAGCTCAGGTGATCGCTGTAGCGCGTGGGACGGTCAGGGGCGTTTTCGACCAAGACGCGCAGGCTGCCCATGTACTGTTGAGCCAACAGCCCGGTGCTGCGCGCGAGCTGGCGCGAGGGCGAGTTGTTTGGGTCGGCGGAAAAGACGCGGATGCTGTTCGGGTCGATCGCGCCATTGGGGGCGGTGCTGCTGCCGATGATGTCCATGTTCAGCATGGCACGCACATCGAGATTGTTGGCGCGGACGTACTGATCGACGAAGACCTTGCTCCCCTCGCGTCCGATCTCCTCAGCAGAAAAGGCCACGAAGACGATGGTGGCGCGGTAGCTGCGCGGAGCCAAGATGCGCGCGACTTCGATCAGCGCCGCCACCCCGCTGGCGTTGTCATTTGCGCCGGGAGCGTAGGCATTGGCATCCATCACGTCGAGCGTGATGCTGTCGTAGTGTGCGCCGATGACGATCACCCCCGCTCCGATCTCGGAACCGGGTATGATGCCGATAATGTTGGTGCCGATCGTCGTGCTGCCGCCGAACGTGACCGGGAAATCCTGCTGGAGGACGCGAAAGACCCCGCGCGATGCGGTCGAAATCTGATTGAACTCGTTCAGAATGTAGTCGCGCGCTGCACCGATGCCGCGATCAGCCAGATTGGTCGGCGACAAGATGTGGCGGGTGCCCATGTTAACGAGCGAGCGGACGTGCAGCATCAGGCGGTCGGTCTGCACCTGGTTGATCAAGCCGAGCATCTGCGCTTCTGACCTGGGCGCGGCGGTCGCCACCACTTGAGGCAGCTCCTCCGGGCTGAGCGTCACGTAGCCGATGGTCGGCGGCGGCGTCATCGTCGGGCGTAGAGCCAGCGTCGGCGGTGCCGAGGTGTCGGTCAGATTGCAGGCCAGCGCCGCCAGCGCCAGGCCTAGCAGCGCGGTGATGAGCATGAGGAGGGGCACGGGATTTCGTTTCATGCGCCAGATTGTAACATGCCGCTCAAAGGCGTAATGTTAAAATGCCAGGATAGTTGGTCGGGCGTTCAGGATGCGTGCATCACACGGAGCGAGAGCGCAGGGTAGGATTGCTGTAACTACCCAAACGCCATCTTTCGAGTCATATTAAGGATGTTGGTATCGGCATTTTGGCCGCGCGGACGAGATGGTTGTGGATCGTTTCGCGGGCGGCCACCAAGCTGACGCAACCTGCATGCGTATAAGCTGACAACAGATAAACGAGGCACGCGAGGGCGAGCAGGTACTTCACAACCATCGACCCAGATACTGGGAGCAGACCAGTGACAACGTCCGATCCGGTGATCCTTGAATGGGTGAGTGCCGCGCTTGAAGGCGATCAGAATGCATTTGCCGAGCTGGTCTATACCTATCAGGATGCCGTTTATAACCTGTGCTATCGCATGCTTTACGATCGCGGAGAAGCGGAAGATGCAGCGCAAGAAGCGTTCCTGCGCGCCTACTTGCACTTGAATCGCTATGACCCCGCGCGCTCGTTCAAAACCTGGCTGCTGACGATCGCCTCCAACTACTGTATCGATCGCATTCGGCGGCGGCGGATGCAGTGGCTCTCGCTCGACGATCCGCTGCCGAATCTCACCCTGCGCGAGGACGAACCGGAACCCGAAGAAGCGTCGATCCTGCGCGAACGGAGCGAGGCGATCCAGAACATGCTGAGCAGGCTGCCGCCGGATTACCGGGCAGCCGTGGTGCTGCGCTATTGGTACGACTATTCGTATGTAGAGATCGCCGATATTCTGGATACGACGGAAAGCGCGATCAAGAGCAGGCTGTTCCGGGCGCGGCAAATGCTGGCCGAACAGATCGACCCGAAGACCTCGCCCGGTATGGGTAAACTGCTACTGGAGAATGTGTAATGGCCAACCAACGGCATCGCCGCCTGATGCAAGAGGCGTTGGACGATGCGCTGTCGATCGAGGCGCGGCAGGAGTTGTTCGCGCAGCTCGACAGCGCGCCGGAAGATGCCGAAGTCTTCACCCGCCTCAAGCAGGTCGACCGGCTGCTGCGCGCCGCTCCGTTGGAACCCAGCCCCGACCCCGAACGCTTCGTCATGAAGTTGATGCGGCGGCTGGCGGAGGGCGTTCAGGTACAGCCGCTTTCGCAAACGGCGGGGCTGGCGCTTTCGCTCTCGCTGGCGCTGCTGGCGCTGCTGCTGATGCCGCTGCTGGCCGCGCTCGGCTGGATCATCCTGAACAACGTCGGCAATGCGGCGGCGTTGAGCGCACTGCTCAAGAGCTTGTCCGACCTGCTCATCTTCCTGATGAACGGCTTGGAAACGCTGGTGCAGTCCGCGCGCGATCTCGTGCAGGCGTACCCGCAAGGCTCGGTCGTCGTCGTCGCCTTAATCCCGCTTGCGCTTCTGTGGCTGGCGCGCTACGTCGGCCAAGAGCGAAACGCCGGAGCCTCTGAGCGATAGGAGTCACCGTGAGAAGCCCGATGCACGGTCGTCGCAATCTGCTCGTCTTAGGTGCCATCCTGGTCGGCCTGGTGCTGCTCGCGCTGCTGCTGCGCCCTGGTCTTGAAGTGACGCTGCAGGTCGACAGCGATGTCGTCACCAGCGCCGAACCGTACCGGCTCGACGACCGTCGCGACTCGTTGGTCGTTTTCGGCCAGTCGGATGTCGTGTTGAGCGCTGCCAGCCGGGTTGACGGCGATGCGGCGGTGGTCAATCTCTCCGGTGCGCCGGTGCAAATCGATGGCTACATCGGCGGCGACCTGACGGTCATCGGCGGCAGCATCGTCCTCGGTGCGCAGGCACGGGTCGATGGTGCCGCCAGTTTGATCGGCAGCACGGTCGATCTTCAGGGACAGGTGAACGGCGACCTGGTGGTGAGCGCCGACGCGCTCACGGTCGGCCCGGCCGCCCAGCTCGCCGGCACGGTCGGTGTCTGCGGCGTCATGCCCGATGCCCTGTTCGATGAGCGTGCGGAGTCGGCGCGCACGCCGCTCGGCAAATGTCCGGAGCAGTTCAGCGCCAGCCCAAGCATCAGTTCAGCGGTCTTTCTGCTAGGGGGGACGCTGCTCTTTGCCGGGCTGTCCGCCTTGGTCGTGATCGCGGTGCCGCGACAGATCGGCCAGATGGAGCAGGCCATCCGGCGGCAGCCGCGCATGCTGGCGCTGCTCGGCTTGGCTGTGCTGGCGCTGGTCGCCGGCATCGGTGGGGGCATCGGCCTGCTGTCGTGGTTCGGCCCGGCGCTGCTGCTCGCGCTCGCGCCGGTCGCGCTGATTCTGCTGCTGGTGGTCGGTGCGCTGGCGGCAGTGGGGGCGGCGGCCTGCTGCCTGATCGTCGGCGATTGGCTGCTGCGCCGAGTGCGGGTGCAAACGCCGCCGGTGGTGGCGGCGCTGGTGGGCAGTCTCGTCATCGGCATCGGGGCCAACCTGCTTCTGTTGACTCCCATTCTGGGTCTGGCCGCGGCGGTCGGGTTGATCGCCGTGCTCTCGATCGGGTTGGGGGCGGCGCTCCACACCCGCTTCGGAACGCGCCTACAAGCCAACCGCTACTTCGTGCAGGGCTGACGCACTGGGTAGCGTCTGTCCCACGCTGCCGCGTCCAAAGTTAATGTTTTGTGATGCAGCGCAATCTTTGTGCGCGCCCGCTCCATCTCGAAATTACAATCAATTTCAGGCCATGTTGTGCGCTGCGCACGGCTGCTGAAAGCGGCAGATTGTCGAGATGGAAGACCTTTGATGACGGTATTTTCGCAGACACCCGACCACAGATCATCACCTGAACAGCCGCCGGTGACCGTCTCGGCTAGAGTCGTGACGAGCAAATTAAGCTTGTCCGGCGCGGCGCGTGAGCTACGAGAACAGAGTCAGCCCGATACGATCGTGATCCCGGTGCAGGAAGAGAATACGAGCGACGTGCGCCAGATGCTCGATTTTTTCACCGGCGAGATGATGGCCGTCCACGATGAGCTGATCAAACGCACACACGCGCTCGAACAGGCCAACCGCCGCCTTCAAGAAATCGATCTGCTCAAGACCCGCTTCGTCAGCGACGTGGCGCATGAGCTGCGCGCGCCTTTGGCCAGTATCATGGTCAAATTGGACTTAATTGACCGTGACGCCCCGGAAAACCGTGACCGCCATGTGAGCGAAGTGCGGCGGCAGGTGCGCCGGCTCGGACAGATGATCGAGAGTATTCTCGATTTGACGCGCATCTACATGTCGAATCCGGCGGATCACTTCGCGCCAGTCGATCTGAATCTGCTGGCCGAGCAGGTTCTGGAGCATCAGCTCGAAACCGCTGTCGCGGCTGGCCTGGAGCTGACGTGGAGTCCCCACGAGCCGCTGCCGCACGTTCTCGGAGACTACGCACATCTAGAGCGGGTGCTGCAAAACCTGATCGGTAACGCGGTCAAGTACACACGCCAGGGCAGTGTCGCCTTGTCGACCACGTGGGATGAGTCCGCGCAGCGCGTGGTCTTCGCAGTTGCAGATACCGGGATCGGCATCGCGCCGGAAGATCTGCCGCGGCTGTTCACACGGTTCTACCGCGGGCGGCGCGCAGAAGAGGCGGGCATCCCAGGCAGCGGACTCGGCCTGGCGATCGTCAAAGAGATTGTCGAGCAGCACGGCGGCGGCATCGAGGTCGAGTCGGAGATCGGCGTTGGTTCGGTCTTTCGCGTCCTGCTGCCGCCCCTCCGCTGAGCGCTGGAGCGGCTCAGGGCATCCACATCCGCAAGAACTGCACACTGTCGATCCACTCGCCGTTGACCGACATCTCCCAATGGAAATGCGGCCCGCTGGTGCGCCCCGTGCTGCCGGTCATACCGATGACCTGGCCTTTGGCGATCGTCTGGCCGCGCGTGACGTTGACGACTGACAAGTGTGAGTAACCCGACATGACGCCGTAGCCGTGATCGATGATGACATGGTTGCCGCGTATCGGCAGCGTCCCCGCGAAGAGGACCGTCCCGGCGGCGGAGGCGAGCACGGGTGTGCCGGTCGTGCAGCGGATATCCCACCCCGTATGGCGTGTATTGAGCGTGGAGTTGAAGACGCGGAAGGCCCCAAATGGCGATGTGAGCGCCGATGGGATCGGCATGGCGAACCCGGTCTCATCCCAGTAGCGTTCCGGGGTAAAGGTGGAC
The DNA here is from genome assembly GCA_964438415.1 of uncultured Pleurocapsa sp. Taxonomy (GTDB): domain Bacteria; phylum Chloroflexota; class Anaerolineae; order Aggregatilineales; family Phototrophicaceae; genus Flexifilum. The sequence continues at coordinate 9,958 of CAYTME010000048.1, forward strand.
AGCAAACCGTCGAGACGGGCCAGCTCGTTGCGTTCGGTCTCGGCGTCGAGCAGGTAGCCCTTGTCCGGTGGGATGATGACTTCCTGGCGGATGAAGCCGCCGAGGCCGATCTCGATTTGGGTGTTGAGCGTTTCTCGGGTGCCATCGGCGAAAGTGACGCTGACGACCAGCGCGTAATCGCGGCGCGGCGTCTGCTCCATGCCGACAGCCAGCAGACCATACAGCCCATCATCCTCGATCGGGAAGAAATCGACCAGCCGGTTCAGCCAGATCGCTGTCGCACCGGTGACATCGCGGCCCTGCACGTGCGCCAAGCCGACGATGCCCTGCCTCAGATTGGGAAAGTACAGCGTGAGCGTCGCGCGCGCGTCGGTGAGGACTTGGCTCGGGGCCGGGCGGGGACTGCGGGTCGGCAGCGGCTCCGGTGTGCCGTCGAGGCCGCTGGGGTCGTCCGGCGGCAGCGGCGTGGCAGGATCGTCCTGCGCGTAGAGGCTGCCGATCAGGCCGGTCAAGAGGATCGCCAGCAGCAGGATGGACAAGCGTTTTAACATAAGCGGTCGTGTCGTTTCTCGATAGGAGACGTTCGGTCAATTGGTGCATGCGGCGCGCAGGACGCCCGGTCGAGCGTCCCGCGCGCAGTCAGCGTCCTCATCGGATGGTGGGATCGCTGATCCAGACATCGGTCGAGAAGCGCGTGGCGGCCTCGATGATCAGGCCGTTCGAGAGGCCGATGACAGGCCGCTCGGTGCCGGTGGCATTGTCGAAGACGCGCGTTACCGGCTCGCAGGCGGACGCGATATCGGCGCGCTGCTCACAGACCTCGAGCGTCACTTGGGCGCTTCGCGTGGTGGCGTTGTCGGCGACGTAGGTCACGCGCACGTTCGTCCACGATACCTGTGTTTTGACACCGGAAATGACCTGGGCATCCGGTGGGGGCGCGCCGGGCGTGACATCGATCAGCAGCGCCACCAGCGGACCGCCGCCGGTCGGCGTTGGCGTGGGGCCAGGACCACTGCACCAGTAGGCGTTGCAGAAGGCGATCGGGCGCACGCCTTCGAGCGTTTGCAGACGGCGGTAGATCGGTTCAGGCAGGTTTGTCCAGCGCTGATCGATGTAGAGCGCGAAGTCTTCCCCGGCGACGAACATCATCGTCGACTCATTGAAATTGCGGTAGAGGGCGCGGAATTCTGTGCCTTCAGGCATGATGCCCATGTACTGCGTCGCAGCGACATCGAGATAGGCGAAGGCGTTTTCCGACCGCCACAGGGTTTCCCGCGGTCCTTCTTCTTCCGCCGCTGCTTCGACGATGGGCGGGTTTTCGACGCGCAAATTGGCCGCGCTGACCGCCTGGGCGCAGAAATCGACGGCTCGCGGGTCGATCGCTTCGAGCGAGAGGCCGTACTGCACCGTCGTGATGAAGATCAACTGCTGCTCCAGCGGCAGGCAGCGCGCCAGCGGCAGCATGCCCTGCCAGCCGGTCGGCCTCGTGTCGGGCGCGAGCGTCACATCGGCCAGCAGTTCGAGATCATGGCGGATGAAGAAGTAGGCGGCCTGCGGCGTCGAGCCGGGGGTGGCCAGCCAGCCGTCCGGCCGGACGTTGATGCCCAACAGCGCATCGGCTAGGCGCTGCAAGTCGATGAAGACATCGTTGATCAGGGTGGATGACTGCGCGTCGCGGTTGCCGAGCCACGAGTCGGGTCGCGTGTTCAGCCCCAGCCGCTCATCGGCCAGGCGCTCGAGATCGCCGCGCGTGGCCACGATCAGCGCGATCGGATCGGGGAGCGGCTGGTCGCCGATCTGGGTGCCGAAGTAGATGTTGTTCAGCTCGTCTTCGATATCGGCGGCGATAGCAGCGCAGTAATTGAACGAGGTGGGCGAGACTGTTGTCTGCAGGTCGTAGAATGTGGTCAGCAGGGTGAGCACGTTCTGGAGATTGCGGCTGCAGCGGAGCACAGGCGGGCCGCCGCGCCAAGTCTCCGGCCGCTGACCGCTGCCGAGCACTTGGTCGGCCGTCAGCTCCAAATCGTGGCGCACATTGCGCGCCAAGATCGGGGCGATCGGCGCGGTCGCACCGATCCAGTCATCCGGTCGCAGTCCATCGCCGAAGACGACGTTGGCCAGCAGCTCGTTATCGAACCAAAGGTCGTTGACGACCGTCGCGGCGCGGATGTCGGCGCTGCCGTTCCAGCCCTGCGGACGCGATCCAGCAGAGAGCACGACATCGGCCAGCACTTCGAGGTCGAGCCGTGCATCGAGCACCAGTTGTTCGAGGGGTGCGCTTTGGGGCGATGGACTGGCGAACACCGTTCCCGCGATCAGCAGCAGCGCAAGTCCCGCAGTTATCAATGGATGACGCCATCGCATCATACACAGCCCTTCTCCACGACGAAAACATTCACCCCTAGATTATAGCCGTGTGCGGTGACACGTGCATGGCAGATCGCGAACCGACCACTGGCGATCAACTCACGAGGCGGCGCGCAGGGCTTCGACATGCAAAGATGAGCGCAGATGCGCGCCCGGTATTTGGGGGATCACCTCACTGCGGAAAGCGATGCGGTCGCCAGGCCGGATGACGGGCTGCAGAGGCACGACGCGGTAGCCGGCCAGCCGGCCCTCGTCATCTTGCAGGGTGATGACGGCGACGGCAGCCAGCGCGCTGTCGGCCTCAGCATTCACGAGCGTCGCGGCGATCTCGTAGCGCTCACCGATCACCTGCACCCGAAAATCCTGAATTTGCAGCACGATATACTGCGTTTCATCGACCACAACCTCAGCGCTGATCAATTGGCTGTCCACCAGATAAGCATTTTGATGATTGGAATGAAACAGAGTTCGGTACGGTGCGCTGTGTCCGGAGGGGATGAAAGCCTGCTCCACCGCCGTGATCTGCTCGTACACTTGGCCTGCAACGTGCAGGCGGACGCGCACCGTCACCTGCTGGACGGGCTGGCTGAGTGGATTATGTACCAGCCCCAGACATACGGAGGTTTCCGCTGTGGTCGCTTGGCAGCGCGGCTGCGCCACGATCAGCGCCAGTGAGGGGAGCGGTGCAGGGGTGAGGGGCGTCTGCACGATGCTGGGACTGGCTCCCTCCGCGGTCGTAAACGTGTTCGTTTCGGCGGTCTGCGGTTGGTTCGGGATCTCGGTGGGCGCGCGCGATTGTCTCAGCGTCAGGGTCACGCGCGGGGCGCTCGAAGGGGTGAGCGTTGAGCTGATGCTGTTGACTACGTTGCAGGCAATCACGAGCACGCTGATGAAAAGGGACATTGTCAGCGGCCGCCATCCCCAACGCCCTTTCACGCCAGTTATCCCTCATTATCCCATACCTGCCGCCTCTTATCCCACATTATAATCAGAAAAGTTAAAATGAGTCTCGGTAGTTGACTTCGACACCAGAGCTTACAAGGATGTCACGCACATGTCCGATCCGCGTCTGGAAGCGCAGGCAGGCGCGCTGCTCAAGCGTCTGGGCTGGCGCATTTGCACCGCCGAGTCGTGCACGGGGGGGTTGATCGCCCACCGGCTGACAAACATCCCCGGTAGTTCGGCTTACATGCTGGGCGGCATTGTCGCCTATGCCAACGATGTCAAGCAGTCGCTCTTGGATGTGCCGGAAGAAACGCTGATCGCCTTCGGCGCCGTCAGTGCGCAGACGGCCGAGGCGATGGTGCGCGGTGCGCTGGCGCGTTTCGACGCCGATGCAGCCGTCGCTGTGACCGGGATCGCAGGGCCGGATGGCGGCACGCCCGAAAAGCCGGTCGGCCTGACGTATATCGGCGCGCTGACGCGCAGCGGCGCGCTGCGCATCGAACGGCATATTTGGCAGGGTGACCGCGAGGCGGTCAAGCAGCAGAGCGCTGATGCTGCCCTGCGGCTGATCATCGCGCTGGCGGATGGGGAGGCGCAGGGTTTGGCGTGAGCACCAGCTCGACTCGGGCGCCGTCGGCGTCACGCGCGTGGGCGATCTGCCCGCCGCTGTCCAGCTCAGCATTCAGCCGAGCTGCGGCGGCCTCCCACGCGGCGCGTTCATCGATGGCGATGCCGAAGCTGCGCAGGCCAACCGCGTTGTCCGGCGGCGGCGCTGCTCCTCGCCCGGCCCAGGTGTTGAGGCCAAGATGGTGATGATAGCCGCCTGCTGCCACGAACAGCGCGCCAGGGTATGACCGCTGCGTGACCGTCATGCCCAGCGCATCGACGTAGAACGCCTTAGCGCGCCCCAGATCGCTGACTTGCAGGTGGATGTGGCCGATGTCGGCAGCCGGATCGATGCCCTGCCACTCATGGGCGCTGTGTTCGCCTTCAGCCAGCAGCGCCGGATGATCCAACGGATCGGTTGCCATCTCGATCTGATCGCCTTGTCGCGGCCACTGCTCACGCGGGCGGTCGCGATAGAGCTCGACGCCGTTGCCGTCCGGGTCGCGCAGGTAGAGCGCCTCGCTGACGAGATGATCGGCGAAGCCTTGAAATGGCGTATTCAGCCTCACCAGCCGGTAGAACAGCCGCGCTAGGGCGGCGCGCGTCGGGAGACGGATGGCGACATGGTACAAACCGGTTGTGCGCGGCGGCTTGGCGACCGCCGCGGGCACGGCCGTGAGCTGGATCAGGTGCGGCGGCTGGCCGGTGGCGGAAAGCCGGGCCGACGTCGGCCGCCGCTCGATGACATGAAGGCCGAGCGCGCCGCTGTAGAAAGCGAGCGATGTGTCGAGATCGCGCACCTGCAGATGGGCATAGGCGATGTGGGTGCTGTCGGGAAGGCGCATCGGCCCGCCTCAATTCCGGCTAGCGAATGCCTGCGGATCGTCCAAGTATTCCAGGAGCGCACTCCGCTGCATCGGCAGGCCGAAGATATAGAGCAGGCTGCCCGGCGCAGTCCAAAAAGCATCGCTGTCGAGCAGCGCCTCGACGATTTGGCGCTGTTCGGCGGTGAGGCTCGTGCGCAGCGGGATCTGCGCCTCGGCTCCCGCCTGCCCGCTCAAGACTGCCGGATTGAGGATGCGCGACCCATCCGGGCGTTCGATCGTCTGCTTGTCGAGCGGTTCGCGCCCGAACGCGGTGACCAGCAGCGCCAGCGCGATCGAACGGGTGTTGGCCGGGTCTTTACCGGCGTGGACTGCCTTCAGCAGGGCCTCGGTGCGCAGCGGCTCGGGCGCATCGAGCAGCAGCGCCAGCGCTTCCTGCACCGGGTGTTCGAGCGTGTCCTCACTGTAATCGGCATACGGACTGGGATCGATCACGGCGTCCGTGATGGCCTCCAGCATCTGCGGGTCGATCTGCTCATCAGGCGATTTTAGGCGTATGGCCGCGATGGCAGCGGCCAGCTTGAGGCTCGGCTCGGTCTCCTCGGCGTACAAATCGGTGAAGAACTCGACGTACTGCGCGCGCTCGCTTTCGACCATGACGGCTTTTGTGAGCAGGTCGCGCAGCGGCCAGGTAATAACAATACGCGTGGCAAACCT
>CAYTME010000048.1:15426-19764 GCA_964438415.1 uncultured Pleurocapsa sp.
CCGCAGCAGGGCGCTTGCGGCCGCGACATCGTCCGCACGCTCGATGGCGGTGCGCAGCGCGGGCGCGCTCTGTGCGGCGGCAGCAGGGTAGAGTTCCAGCAGCGCTGCCGTGCTCGAACGCACATACGGGTCGTCATGGTCGAGCAGGCGCAGGAAGACGGGGACGCCTTTGCCGATCGCGTCGTAGGCTTCTTGTGACCACTGCATCTCCTGCTCGTCTTTGGTGTAGACCTCTCCCTGTTCAGGCATGAAGTGATATTCATGCGCGGGCGGCAGCGTCACCTCCTCCAGGTCGCGGCTTTCGGCGATCTGCGCCAGCAGGTCGATCACGCCTGCCGGGTCGCTCGCCCGATCGCTGTCGAGCAGCTCGATCAGAAAGGGGATGGCGGCGATGGTCGCATCGAAGACGATGCCGTGCTCCCAGATGCTGCTGCTCAGGTCGATCAGCGCCTCCTCGACCACGTCGGGATCGTCCGAGGTCAAATCTTCGATCATGTCGGGGACAGCGCTCGCCGGGCCGCTGGCAATTTCGAGGGATGACCAATCGATCTTGCGCAGTTTTTCGAACATGATGTGCATCCTTTGATTGGAATGCTGTGCATACTGTTGATCATACGCTATTGGAACGCGCAGCGCAGCGCAGATCAAGCGTAGGCTTCTCAGGGAATCGGCCTGCGCTATAATGCCGAGGTTGCAGTTTGGGTAGGTGAGTCGGTATGCGTTTATCACCGCTGACATTTTTGCTCGGCGTGGCTGCGCTGGTCATCGCGACGATCTTGTGCTCCGCGGCGGGTTTTTCCGTCGCGCGCACCATCGCTTCCGATCTCGGACGGACAGGCATCCAGTCGGGGTCGTTCGACGATTTCACTCGCGAGCAGCCGACCCCGCTGCCGACGCGCGCAGTCGCCCAGGTGCCGACCGGTGACGCGAGCGCCGTACAGGCTGACGTGACGCCGGAAGCGTCCATCCTGCCCACCCCGACGCTCAACCCGCTGGCCGATATTCCCGAACTGGCCGATCCGCGCCGCGTCACCATACTCGTCCTCGGGATCGACCAGCGCGGCGATGAGCGCGGACCGTTCCGCACCGATACGATGATCTTGGTCAGTCTCGATCCGGCGCGCAGGCGGGCAGGCGTGCTGTCGATCCCGCGCGACTTGTGGGTGACGATCCCCGGTTTCCGCAGCGGGCGCATCAATACCGCCAACGAGCTGGGCGATATCAACGGCTATCCCGGCGGTGGCCCGGCGCTGGCGGCGGCGACTGTCGAATTCAACTTAGGGATCGATGTCGATAACTACGTGCTGATCAATTTCGATGTCTTCACGCGCGTGGTCAATACGCTGACGCCCGGCGGCGTCGAAGTCTGCCCGACCGAGCTGATCGACGATCCCGATTATCCCGACGCGGGCTACGGCACGATCGCCGTGCGCTTCGAGCCTGGCTGCCAGCGGCTCGACGCCGAGCGTCTGCTTCAGTACGCGCGCACACGCGCCACCTTCGGCGGCGATTTCGACCGGGCGCGGCGGCAGCAGGAAGTACTGCGCGCTTTCCGCGATGAAGTGCTGACGGCGGGCGGGCTGGCCAACATCATCACTCAGATCCCGACGCTCTGGGACGAAGTATCGAGCAGTATCCAGACCAATTTGTCGCTCAACCAAATGCTGACGCTGGCGCAGTTGGCGCAGGAGATCCCCAGCACGAATATCACGTTCGGCGTGATCGACAATCTGTATGTCGATCTGGCGCAGACCAGCTCCGGCGATCAGGTGCTCATCCCGCGTCAGTCGGGGATCAACTTCCTGCTGCAGCAGGTGTTTAACCCGCAGGGCGATCTCTCGCTCTCCGACCTGCGCACGCGCGCCGAGGCCGAAAACGCGGATATCGTCGTCTTCAACAATACCGATGTCCCAGGGCTTGCGAGCCAAACGCGCGATTGGCTGGCGAGCCGCGGCGTCCGCGTCGTCGCGCTGGGCAATACGGCTGCGCCCAACAGCGCCCCGACCATCGTCCGGGATTACACGGGCAGGGTGTGGACGGCGCGCTATCTGGCGGCGCTGCTGGGTCTGCCGCCCGATCGTGTACAGCCGGGCGCTGACGGCGCGACGACCGAGGATGTGATGGTCGTCGTCGGGCCAGATCTGCAGCCGCTGCTGGCCGGGCAGTAGCACGCACCGCGCTGCCGATGCCGCTGCGTGCTTACGTCGACGGGCAGGAGGTCATCGCCCCGCTCGTGAGCGAGAGCGGTTGGGACGCCTTGCGCGGTAACCAGATCGCTGGCGAGAGCCGCATCGTCCTGCCATGCTGCGGCGCGGAAGGCTTCATGCGCCGCAGTCCGCTGGGGACGCAGCACTTCGCCCACAAACGCGCCGCGCCCGACTGCGATCTCGGCGGCGAGACGTTCGAGCATCTCAAGGCGAAAACCGAGATCGTGAATGCGGCGCGGCTGGCGGGCTGCGACGCCTCGACCGAGGTGGCGGGCGCTGACTGGCGCGCCGATGTGCTGGTCGCGCGCGGCAGCGTTCGCATCGCTTTTGAGGTGCAGTGGAGCCGCCTGTCTTTGCAAGACTGTCTCGCCCGCCAAGCCCGCTACGAGCGCGACGGGGTGCGCGGCTGCTGGTTCTTTCGCCGCCCGCCGCAGCAGCTCGCCAGCGCTTCCGCCGGGCAGCGCCGACCGAGCGCCGCGCGTGAGCTGCCGCTCTTTCACCTGGTCGCCAGCGCTGCCGCCGATTTCAGCGTGCGTCTGAACGGCCGCAGCCATCCTCTGCAAGAGTTCGTCATCAAGCTGTTGAGCGGCGGCGTAGCCGCTGCCGGAGCGGCGTGTCGTCCTGTTCGAGCTTGCGTGTGTGCGCTGCGGCTGGCGCAGCCTGGCCTTCGCGCTCGACGGGCGGCATACTGCCGGCTGCGGACTGCGTTTTCATGAGGCGTTCGGGCGCGATAATTGGCATGACTCGATGGTCGTGCGCGGCGTGACGGAGTACATCCAGCGGCATCCTGACGTGGGCCGCCGAGTGGGGACGCTCGATCCGCGCGACGGCCTGCCGCTTGCACAGCGCTGCGCGCGCTGCGGCCACCATTTCACGCCGGCGCAGGTACAGGCCGAGTACCGCCGGCTGCTGCGCGCTGACGCGCTCGACGAAGCCGACTCGTTCGGCATACCCGCGCTGGCTGGACAGACGATCAGCGCCGCTGCGCCGCACTGGTGCTGCCCGCCCGACGGTGTATCCTTCTGCTGCGCGAGATAGGATCTTCGACAAATAGTGATGCGCGGTCTGAGCGGCGGCACCGGCCCGGTGACGCGATCCTGGCTCAGCGATCCTGCTCGTCGCTTTCCACCTTCACTGCGCGCATGGAGCCGGTCGTCGCTGCCCGCGCTGTGCGGGTGCCGGTGGGCGCGGGCGTCCGGCGGCGGACGAACAGGGAATAGACCAGAATGCCCAGCACGATCATGACCAGGGCCGCGAGGAACGCGCCGCCCGCCGCCAGCGCGATGCGCACGAGGTTGTCTGCCGCCCCAACCGGCTCGGACTGGCTGTCCTCGACTTGCGCTTGCGCCGGAGTTATCTGCGCGCCAAACTCGAACACGACGGGCTGACCGTTCTCCTCGACCAGCGCCGTGAAGCTCGTGCCTGTCGTCGGCGTCAGCTCAGCGCTGGTGACGATGACCGTGTACTGCCCGGCGGGCAGGAATGCGAAACAGAGCACGCCCTGCGCCGCGGTCGGCGAGTCTTCCAAGAGTCCGGACGCGACCACAACCCCATCGTCATTCAAGAGATTGATGGCGATATCGCGCGTCAGCAGGGGTTCGCTGGCACCGCCGTCCCACGTCCCGTCGCCATCGCGATCCTCGAAGGCGCGCACGCAGAATTGACCGCCGGTTTGAGCGAACGCGCTCGCGCTCGCCCAAATCAGGAAGCCGATCAGGATCAGGCTGAGCCAGCGCGCTTTCACAATATCAGTGCCTTCTCAGCAGGAGCGTCACTGCGGTGCCCGCCACCAGCGCGACCCCCGCCGCTGCGAGTGCGAGAATGCCGAGGTTATCGAGCAGCGGATTGGCGGCAGTCGCTGTCGTCTCGCTGGCGACTTCTGGCTGGGGAGCGCTGCTGTCCAGCGGCGGGGCAGACGGCTGAAAGCCGCGCGCTGCCCCGAAAGCGATCGTCACCGTGCTGCCGGCGGTCACGCGCAGGCGCAGTTGATCGGGCGTCGTCAAACCGAAGCCATCGGGCGGGGCGGCGCTCGCCACATAATCGCCGGGTGCAAGCTCGGTGAAACAGTGCGGATCGGTGCCCGCGGTCGTATGCTCGGCGACTGCGGCGCTGTCGCGCAGCAGGATGATGC
>CAYTME010000049.1:0-1509 GCA_964438415.1 uncultured Pleurocapsa sp.
CCGACACTGCTGTTCATCATCCTCTTGATGACGTTCTTCCGCTTCAGCACGGCCACGCCTGAACCCGGCACACTCGCGTACACGCTCGGCCAGCTCGACCGCAGCACGGGCGGCATGCTGTTCATCTTCATCGGCATCGGCCTCACATCGTGGATGCAGATGGCGCGGCTCGTGCGCGGGCAGGTGCTCTCTGCGCGCGAGAAAGAGTATATCGAGTCGGCGCGGGCGATGGGCGCGACGACGCCGCGCATCATGTGGCGGCACATCCTGCCCAATATCCTCGGCCCGCTGATCGTCGCCGAGACGCTGACGATCCCGCAGTACATCTCCTATGAGGCCTTCCTGAGCTTCATCGGGCTGGGCGTGCAGGTGCCGATGCCGAGCTGGGGCAGCATGATCTCGGAAGGCTCGCGTGTGATCAACAGCTACCCGAATCAGGCCATCTTCCCGGCACTGGCGCTGTTCTTGGTCATGTTCGCCTTCAATTTCCTGGGCGATGGACTGCGCGATGCGCTCGACCCGCGCATGCGCGGCGTCGAGTGAGACCGAGCAGCGCGGCTGCTTGCGGACGGCGCGTTAGATCGCGCCATTTCCTTTTTAGTTTAGGCGGCTGTGAGCGCGAGGTGCTACAACCTGAAAGTCGAAAGCTTCTAGCTGCGGAGCCGAGATGGAGACTGCACACAGGTTGAACCGCACCGCCTCACCCGCCGTCCGCGCCCGAACGAGACAGGTGCGGCGCGGTCTCTTCATCCTGTTCGATATCTATGGCGCGGCGGTCATCGCGCTGCTGCTGCTGCGCGCTTGGCTCGGTGAAAGTTGGCCGCCGGTCGCTCTGGCCAATACAGTCCTGCATTACATCTTGGCCGCCTGCTTGCTGATCGCGCCGCTGCGTCTGCTCGGTGAGCGCCGGCTGCTCGGGCTGCTCAATCTGCTGCCCGCCGCGCTGCTGATCGTGTACTACGCGCCTCAGTTCCTGCCGCGGCCGGCGCTGATGCCGGCGGGTGCCGAGCTGACGGTGCTCAGCTACAACGTCGCCGGCGGGCTGGCAGAGGTGGTCGCGGATGTCATCCGTCAGAGCGAGGCGGATATCGTCTTGATCCAGGACGCGACGCTCGGCACAGCCTCGCGGCTGCGCGCCGCTTTTTGGGACGACTATCCGGCGCAGCGCTTCATCCGGCGCGACTGGCGCGGTTGGCTTGTGCTCAGCCGGCTGCCGTTCGCGGAGCCGGTCACGCGCAGCATCGAAGATGGGTATCTGCGCACCGCCGTCGCGCATGGGGGGCGGCGGCTGGCACTTTACAACATCCACCTGCGCAGTGCATTTCGCGGCCCGGCGCGCCCCGGCGTCGATATCGACTTCGATACGCGCGGGTCTCAGCTCGATGGCGTGCTGGCGGCGGCGGCGAACGAAGCCGACGGTGTGCTGCTGATGGGCGATTTCAACCTGACCGAATGGTCAGAACCTTACGAACGCTTGTCTGCTGAGTACACCGATGCGCATCGGGCGCG
>CAYTME010000049.1:1573-13767 GCA_964438415.1 uncultured Pleurocapsa sp.
GATTTCGCGTTTCTCAACGCCCGCTTACAGACGGTCGAGATGGATACTTGGCCGCTCTCACTCGGCTCCGATCACCGGGCGATCCGGGTGCGGCTGGCCTTTAACTGAAGGCTGCGCCTGGAAAGGCCCACGCGAGCGCCTCCGGCAGGATGCTGCGGAAGCCGACCAACCCGTGACCGCTGCCGGTTTCGACGAAGCGGTAGTAGATGCCCGGCTTGGTATTCAGGATATCGCGCAGCAGCAGCGCCGGTTTGTGGAAGCGGGCGGCCGCCTCGTAGCGCCCGACCGACTGGAAGATGCGGCGCGGCAGCATTTCAGCCTCGGCAAAGCGCGGGATGTACTGCTTGACGAGATCGGCATAGGTGCCTTTGCCGAGCGGCGGCGAGATCATGATCAGGCTGGAGAAGACCGCTGGATTGCGCAGCGCAGCATGGATGGCCGCTGCCGCCCCGACCGCGACGCCGCCGATGCCGATGTGACCGCTGTCGATGCGAAACTGCGTCTGCATGAAGGGCAGCAGCTCGTGCATCAGAAAGTCGAAGTGGGCGTCATTGCTGATGTACTCACGGTCGCGTTCGGCCTGGCTGCCGCTCTGCACCATCGCGATCACCAGCGGCTGCAGGCGCTCGTGTTTGATCAGCGCATCGGCGATCTCATCCACCAGCAGCGATCCGGCACCCCACTGCCCATCCTGCAAGATCAGCAGAGGGTACGCCAAGCCGGAGCCTTCGTAGCCGTGCGGCGTGTATACCCAGACTTTGCGCCCCGTGAACTGCAGCGCCTCGCTGTCGATGGTGTATTCGTCAACCGTGCCGCGCGGCACCCGCGGCATCCGATCCCAATCGGGGAAGGGACGCGCGTGCGGCATGCGCACGACCGAGACGGGCATGTGCACGGTCAGCATCTGCGTCGGGTTGAGCGGGTCGTGCCGCCAATGACGGCTGATGCGCCCGACGATGTCGGTTTCCTGCGCCAGCGGCGTCATCGGATCATCGACGGCGATCAAATAGTCGAGCAGGTCGTCCGGCGCGAGTTCGCGGGTGACGTACCACATGTTCGTCCCCATGATGCGCGTCATCGGCGCGAACGGCGGGTCGGTTGGGATGATATCGAGATTAAGTGCGACATTGTGCGCGTCGGATCCGATATAGATGAAGACCGCGCGGTTCTCTTCAATCCAGGGCCATTGCGAGCGTTCCGCCAGCAGCTCATCGACCATCATCTGACGTTCGCGATCGGTCTTGGCGCGGTTGGTATCTTCCAGAAAAGCGTCGAAAGAAGCCCACTGCGGCATCGACATCACTCCCGTTGGCGTCCGTGTAGTCACGCTATTGTAGCATTGTCGCTTGCGCTGCGCGACATACACTGAAAAGGGGAGCTGTTCGATTTCTGGCGTTGTACCTCCGTATCGCCCTACCGGCAGGGGATCCCATCCCACCAGCCGATGCACCAACCGACGCTCCTCCCCGTCACCTGCTGCCCGCCGCAGCAGTAGACCTCGTTCTGAACAGCGACTCTGCACTGCGTGCCTGCGGGAAAACAGCCGGGCGGAGGATCGCTGGGTGACGGGCTGCAGCCGAAAAAGAGCACGCCGCCGATGACGCCGGCAGCGACAACGAGGGCGGCCAACCGCCCGATCAACCCCAAGCGATCTCCGAAGATGCGTTCTGGCAGACGTTTCATGTGACCCTCCACGATTGAGCAAAGGTGAGGCTGACTTCAGATCTCTAAAGCGGTGACCGGAGTCGATGTGAACATCTGCCGATTCATGTGCTGACTGCCCATTTGCTTTACACCGCACGCGAAAAATCATCGTGACAGAAGACGGCATCTTCTCCATCCTATACATAGGAATTCGATGTATAAGAGCTGTGGCGATGAACTTGAAAGGGAGCCTACCGCTGCTCATCCTGTTTGTGCTTTCGCGTGGGCCGAGTCACGGCTACCAGATCGCGAAGGCGATTCGCCAGCAGTCGCAGGGAGTGCTCGATTTCAAAGAGGGCACGTTGTATCCGGCGCTGCACGGGTTGGCCGATCAAGGCATGATCGAGTCGTTCGAGCAGGAGGAGAACGGGCGGATGCGCCGCTACTACCGCCTGACCGAACAAGGCTGGTCTTGGTGTGGCTGGCAGGCTTGATCTGCCTGACGATCTACTTGTTCCGCCGATAGAATATCATGGCCTGATCGCGTTCCGAGTCCGTCTGCGTCGGCTCAGCGGAAGGCGCGGTGCCTTCCGTTTTCTTTTGTGCGCGGCGGCATGATTGCGGCTATAATACACAAATGGTCTTATGCATTTCGAGCAATGCCCCAACCCGAACGCTGAGAGGACGCCGCGTGCAGCCGATATCGCCCCTTCGTCTTGTCCTCCTGTCCTGCACCAGCCTGCTGATCTTGACCGCCTGCGCTGTGGCAGATGTGACCCCACCGACCGCGACCCCTGTTGTCCTGCCAACCGACTCGGCGGGGCTGGAGCTGGTCGCCAGCATCAACGGTGAAGGCATCCGCCGCGACAGGTTCGAGCGTGAGCTGGCGCGCTACCAGCAGCAGACCGGCGAAACAGACAACCCTGCTCTGCGCACGATCGTCCTCGACACCATGATCGAGCAGGTGCTGATCGCGCAGGAGGCGGCTCGGCAGGGCATCACCATCGACGAGGCGCAGATCGATGCCGAAGTTGCCGCGATCGCGCAGATGGCGGGCAGCGCCGAGGCCTGGCAGCAGTGGCTGTCCGACAATCTGTACACCGAAGGTGAATTCCGCGACTCGCTGCGTGCGACGCTCATCACCGCGCGGATGCGCGATGTCGTCACGGCTGGGTTGGCAGGGGAAGTGCCGCATGTGCGCGCCCGCCATATCCTGGTCGATACCGAGCAGGAGGCCAACAGCATCCTGGAGCAGCTCCGCAATGGGGCCGATTTCGCCGCCTTGGCCGCGCTCTCTAGAGATACGACCACGCGCGAAAACGGCGGTGATCTGGGCTGGTTCACTCAGGATGAGCTGGTCGACCCGGCGCTGGCGACCGTCGCTTTCTCCCTGGAGCCGCTGCAAATCGCTGGGCCGGTGCGCACGTCGCTCGGCTTCCACATCATTCAAACACTGGAGCGCGCCAATCGTCCGGTCGATGAGGAACGGCGCGCGCTGCTGGCGCAGCGGCAGTTCGAGCTGTGGCTGGCGGCGCTGGTCGCCGGCGCGCAGGTGCAGCGTTATCTGTAAGGTTTTGGTCGGCATCGTACACGGGGAGGCTGCGGGTTCATGTCGAGTGGATCGTCGCGCATTTACAATCTGATCAGTATCGTGTTTTTGCTGCTGTCCATCGTCGCCTGCATCGTCGTGCTCTGGCTGCTGCTCGGTGCACAGCCGGTCGAGCAGGGCGCTGCCATCGAAATACCCACCATCGCGGTTGGGCTGCTGCCGACGCTAACCCCGTCGGCAACAGCCACCGCGACTGATCTGCCGACGTTCACCCCGACTGCGACCCAAACGCTGGTACCCAGCATCACACCCGTGCCGTCCAACACCCCGATCCCGCCAACTGAGACCTTCACCCCATCGCCGACCCTCACGATCACGCCCAGCTTGACCATCACCAACACACCCGGCCCAACCCCGACCGATCTGCCGACGGCGACGCCGACGAATACCGGCCGACGCCGCTCCCCGCGCCGACCGGGCCGACGCCTTCGCCGTATCCATTCGATGTGCGCGGCGGCGGGCCGAGCTTCACCCTCAATTTTGCCAACAGCGCCGGGTGCAGCTTTCAGGGCATCGGCGGTCAGGTATTCGATGTCAACGGCGAGCCTTTGAATGGCATCCGCGTGCAAGTCCTGGGGCAGAACTTCGAAAATTTCACCGTCAGCGGCAGCAATACCTTTTACGGCGCGGGCGGCTGGGAGATCGCGCTCGACACGTCTGTCATCGTCTCGCTGCAAACTCCGGCGGGCACGACGATCTCGCCGCAGGTGACCGTCGCCTTTCCGGGTGACTGCGCGCGCAACCTCGCGCTGGTGAATTTCATCCAGACACGCCCCTTCTGATGCCGGTTGCGATGCGTCGCGCGCGGTGCTATAACGAAGGTGCAGGCGCGTTTCACGTTGGGGGGCTGTGATGGCGGACGAGCGCGATCAGGGGGCGGGCGGGGTACGGCGGGTGTCCCCGCGCGACCGCAAGTCTAAAATCGACGCTCGCGATCTGTCGTTCCCGCCGGACAGCCTGCCGCAGGAGCCGCGCTCCGATGTCGAAGAGACGCAGCCCTACTCGGAGGCGCACGAACCAGAGCCTCTCCCGCCGCCGAAACCTGCGCGAACCAGTCGATCGGAAGCGCGCGCGGAACGCTTTCCTCCCCTGCCAGATCAAGAGCGTCCGCCTGCCCGCCCTCAAAGGCGGCGTGTACAGCCGGCCGCAGCGGCCAGGCGCCGGCGCGGCTCCCCCTGGCGCGATGCGATCGCGCTGCTTTTCATCCTCGGCGCGTTGGCTGCCGGAGCCTATTTCATTTTCATCTGGAACAACCCCTATTCGCCGCTCAATCCGCTTGCGCCGCCGCTGCCGCCGCCGGTGATCGTCTCGGAGACGCCGCTGCCCACCTCGACGCCCACCGTCACGCTGACGCATACACCGCGCCCGACGGCGACCTTCACCGCGCTGCCCGCGGAGCAGATCGCACCCCTTCCTGCGACCATCGATCCGCTCGCGACGCCGGACGCGACGCTGACGCTGCTGGCGGGGACGCCCAGCGCCACGCCGCCGCCACCCCCGTTCGCGCTCATCCGGTCGGGCATCCTCTTCCGCGCCAACGCGAGTACGGCGGGATGCAGATTCGCTGGTATCGCCGGGTCGGTCGTCGATTTCGACGGCAGACCGCTCAATGACTATATCGTCTGGGTCACCGGTGAGGCGATCGACTCGCGGCTGCTCAGCGGCAGCGACAACACATACGGCGCGGGCGGTTTTCTGATCCAAGTCGCCGAGGAACCTGTCGCCCAGCCGTTCGCTGTGCAGCTTCTCGCACCTGATGGCGTCACGCCGCTTTCAGAGCCGTACACATTCCTCACGCGCGATGTCTGCGAGTACAACGTGGCGCTGGTGCGTTTCATCCAGGTGCGCGAGTTTTAGCGGTTGGGCTGCTGCGCGGCTTCCCATTCATGCCGGAGGATGCCGTACAGGTACATATCGTGGCGCTGCCCGTCGCGATGAATGGCCTCGCGGAAGATGCCCTCGCGTTTGAAGCCGAGTTTTTCGTACAGGTGCATCGCGTGGATATTGTAGCTGAACACGGTGAGCTGGACGCGGTGCAGATTGATCTCGTCAAAAGCGAACTGCAGCGCCGCCGTCATCGCTTCGTAGCCGTAGCCGTAGCCGCGATAGGCCGGCTCGCCGATGCCGATGGCGAGCCACGAAACGCCGTGACTCCACTGGATGTAGTCGAGATGCACCAGACCGATCAGCGAATCGGTATCGAGCGTGCGGATGGCGAACAAGAATGACTCGCGGCTGCGATCCTCATCTTCGATCCAGCGTCGAAGCTGGTGCTCGCTGCGCGGTGCCGCGGGTGAACTCTCGAACAGGCGCACGAATTCGCTGTCTTGGTACCAGCGCTGAAGGGTCGGCACGTCTTCGGGACCGAAGGCGTTCAGCCGGATGCGATCCCGGGTGAACAGCGGCGCGATCATGGGGATGTCCCTTCATGGGCAGGTCCGCGCGATGCGCGGCGGCGGATCTTGCCGTTGTGATAGACGTGTGTCGCCTGCGTTTTGGCGTCATTTTTGGCGATGACGGCGTAGACCTGCTGCGCCAGCAGATCGATATCGACGCCCGATGCCAAACAGATGCCGAGCGCCGTGACGAAGACATCGGCGGCTTCCTCGGCGATGTGCGCTCGGTCGCTTGCGCTGCGCGCCGCTTCGATCAGCTCCTGCACTTCTTCTTGAAAGTTCTGGATCGTGTCCGCAAGTGTGGGCTGCACGCCGAACCTGGCGTAAAACGCGGCGGTCGAGTCGGCCAGCGCGCGCAGGCTGTCGGCTTGAGGTTCGGTCATTGTAATCGGCTCCCGTCTCCACAAAACGGCGCACAAGGCTCACGAGCGGCGGCGCAGCCGCGGCAGGACGACGCCAGCCGCAGCCGCCAGCCCCACATAACCCGCGAGCGCGATCAGCGGCAGGTAAGGGCGCAGCCGCGCGCGCAGACCCTGCGGCGGTGGTGTGTAAGTGCCGCAGCCGACGGCATCGGCGCTGATGCCGTTGATCATGACCAGCACGAGCGGTTCTCCCGACTGCGCGCCGATGGCGACCAGCGCCGAACGCGCCAAGCCCGCCGTCTCGTTGTCGAGCGCGATCAGGCCGATCCAGGCCGCACCCTCGTCGAAATCGGCGCGCATGAGCTGCGGCAGCAGCGACCAGCGCGCGCGCGCACCAGGCACATGTTCTGCGATCGCCGCCTCCGCGCTGCGCTGCGCCTGCTCCTCGCCGATCATGTGCGGTGCCTGTGGATCGGCGGTCGCATCGTAGCGCGCTAGGATGTGCGCTGCCTCGCAGCCGGCAGACAGCAGCGTCAGGGCTGGATAGCGCTCGGCGGGTGGCGGCGGCGCTGTCCAGACCGGGAGCTGTTCGATGACAAACCAGCCCCCAAACAGCAGGACGGGCAGCAGGACGACGATGCGCCGGTGCAGCTTGTTCATGCGCGCAGATAGCGGTCATGCAGCGGCTGCTTGGGTTGATCGCTGTGATCGACCAGCCCGTAGCCGTTGTGCATCCCGTCGGCCCAAGCATACCAGATCGCCGCCGCGACGCGCCGAGGGAAGTTCGTGCGCAGATGATTGATGAAGCTGACTCCGTAATCGGCGACCTCTTCCACCGGGATTTCAGGATGGTCGAGCACGCCGTACTCGGTGATCCAGATCGGCTGGGTGCGCAGGATGCCGCCATAGCGGCTGATATCGTCGTCGATCAGGCCGTAGTTCTTGAAGCGGTCGGGGCTGTCCGGCGCGCCGCGCCCGTAGGAGTGGCAGGCGATCCCATCGGGGAGGATGCCGACAGGCATGGCGGCGATGGTGGCGCGGGCGTAATTGGCTCCGTTGAGCGGGCCGCTCATGTGCCCGCCGGTGATGATTTTGGCCTGCTGATCGACCGAGCGGATCGCTTTGATGCACTCCGTCAGCATGTAGGCGTAATCTTCCGGCTGGATCGGGATGGCGACCTGCGCCAGCGATGCGGGCGTATCCTGCTCGTTCCAGATCTGGTAGGCGGCGACGATGTTGCGCCCGGCGTAGCGTGCGGCGATTTGGCGGCAGACATCGGCCAGCCGGGGCACATATTCGCGCCAGCGAGCGCGGTCTTGGGCGTACATGCTCGGCCAGAAGAAACCCGCCCCCTCGCCGTAGGTCTGATGCGTCAGGATCAGCATGACTTTGAAGCCCGCGCGCGCGTAGGCCTCCAGCCGGCTGTCGTAGAAGGCGTGCGCCTCGTTGAGAGATGGAAAGCCCTGCGACGGCGTGGCTTTGTAGGGCATTCGCAGCCAGCCCAGGCCGCCGAGCCGGCTCGGCGCCGGGCCGCCGCGCACATGGCGCAGATCGAGGTTCATGCCGTTGATATTGGCTGTGAGCAGGTCGGGCGGGATCGTCTGCAGAAACCAGGCGGCGGCGTAGCCCTCAGTCCGGCTCGGCGTGCGCACTTTGATCCACGACTCGGTTTCGCCAAGCTTCTGGAGCGTGCGTCCGTGCATCTCCAGCGACTCGAGCGTATCGAGCACGTAGACTTGACCCAACGCCTTGAATTGAATGCCGGGACGCTCACGGATGCGCAGACCATCGACACTGGGGCGTAAGCGCAGCATCTCCCAGTAGACCATGCGTGTTGGATCGACGATGTCGGGCAGGATATAGCCGCTCGCCCCGCTGCCGGGCTGCTGGACGACCAGACGGCTGAAGGCTCCGGCTGCTTGGCCGATGACCTGCCCGACCGTCACCGCTTGTCCGAGGGCGACGTTGATCGTGCGCAGGTGGCCGTACGTGAGCACATGCGTTTGGCCGTCGAAGACGGTGGCGACCTGCACGTACTGGCCGTAGCCGAGCGCCGTCGGCTGGCGCATGATGACGCTCACGGTGCCGCTGGCGGCGGCGCGGATGTTCGCGCCGGGCGTCGTGAAGACATCGATGCCCTCGTTGCGCCGCCCATCGCCCAGATTGGCGTCGAAGGCGCGCACGATGCGGGCCGGTTGGGCATCGCTCGGCCACATGATGACGAAGCGCGCGTCGATGTGGCCGTCTTTCAGCCACTCGGCGAACCGATCTTTGCGGGCGGCACGTTCATCGAGCTGGGCGCGCAGCGCATCGGGCGTATTGGCGCGGATCAAGTCAATGCGGATGACGTTCGGGTAGGCGCGCCGGATGTGCTGGACGGCGTCGTTGTTGATCCAGACGCCGGGTGCCTGCACCGCCGTCACGTCACGGTAGCGATTGAGATCGTTCCCCGCCGGCGAGCGGACGACGACCACGCGCTCGAACGTGCGCAGGTAGGTCTGCGCCGCGCGGTACCAAGCGAAGAAGTCTTGATCTGGCAAGACGAGCGCGTGAGAGATCGGCGAGGTCATGGTCATCGGGTTGCGCTTTCATTGATGGCGCAGGCGGTCGCGAAAAACCGCGATCTGCGCGGCGTGTTCGTATTTGTGGCCGTAAGTTGTGTAGACGATGAAATCTTCCAGATCGCTGTCGCTCGACCAGGGCAGTGTGCCCGATCGGTGCCATGTCTCATCCGGGATAGCCGCGGCGAGCGCCATGATGCGCTCGTGGACGGCCAGGTATTCGGCCATCAGCTCGGCGGGTGCCCGGCTGGCGGCCTGTGTGCCGTACTTGTCGTTGAAGGCATCCTCGCTCAGGGCTTGCGCGTCGGCCAGATGCGGCGACGACATGCTGACGCCCGCGAACGGCGCGAGGAACTGCTCGGCGTAGTGCTCCCAGCCGATCAGATGGCCGATCACCTGCTTGACCGACCAGAAACCGCAGACGCCGGGCGTATCCCACTCGCCTTCTGGGATGCCCTCGACGGCCTCGACGATGGTGCGCTGCGCGTGTTGGAGGATGGTCAGTGGATGCATCAGTCGCAGCTTTCGACTTTTGACCAGCGCCGTGCATAGTGTAGCGCAAAATGCGGCACGCGGTGTGGGGTGTGAGGCCGTTTGCGTTCACCAGGGCGATTGTGCAAACGAGCGGCGCTGCATATAATCGCCCTAGCGCACGATCAGCCGGGCGAATTTCCATGACCGACGAACTTATCGGACAACGGATCGGTGGCTACGAGATCCTCGACGAGATCGGGCGCGGCGGCATGGCAACAGTTTTTCGGGCGCAGCAGGTCTCGATGAACCGGATCGTCGCCATCAAGGTGCTGCCCAGGCAGTTCCTGAACGACGACACCTACTTGCAGCGCTTCAACCGTGAAGTCCGCATCATCAGCCGGCTCGAACACCGCAATATCGTCCCCGTCCACGATTACGGCGAGCACAACGGCCAGCCGTATATCGTCATGCGCTATATGTCCGGCGGCTCGGTCGATGATCTCCTCGCGCACGGGCCGCTGCCTTTCAAGCAGATCGCCAGCATCGTCAGCCAGATCGCGCCCGCGCTCGATTACGCGCACAGCAAACACGTGCTGCACCGCGATATCAAGCCGAGCAACGTGCTGATGGATGACGGCGGCGGCGCGTACCTGACCGATTTCGGCATCGCCCGCATCATGAGCGAGAATACCAATATCGGCATCACCACTCAGGGAGTCGTCGGCACGCCCAGCTACATGAGTCCCGAACAAGCGCAGGGGCAGGAGATCGACGGGCGCAGCGACATCTATGCCCTGGGCGTCATGCTGTTCGAGATGGCGACTGGCAGACGCCCGTTCGAAAGCGACACCCCCTACAGCATCGCCGTCATGCAGGTAACGCAGCCGCCGCCGCCACCGCGCAGCCTCAACCCGGAGATACCGCCTGCGCTCGAACAGGTGATTTACCGCGCTCTGAGCAAGCGGCGCGAAGAACGCTATCCCAACGCCGTCAGTCTGGCTGAGGCGATCCAGGCTGCGTTGAGCGCGCCCGTGCCGCCCACCGCGATGGCGGATACACATCCCGGCGGTGTGCCGCTGCCCCCGCCCGCGCCGTCGGCGGTGCCTGCGTACTATCCTCCGCCGACATCGGGCAAGGCGCAGCCGGTCAGACGCCGTCAGCGCGGGGGCAGCGTGCTGATCAGCGCCGCCGTCGGTGGGGCGATCGGCTGTGGGCTGCTGGCGCTGCTGGTGGCCGCCGTCATTGTCAGCAATGCGCAGCTTGAGGAGGCCGCCCTGATCGAGAGGCTGACGGCGACAGCAGAGCCGCGGTCTCCGATTCCCTCGGTGACGCCGCTGCCGGGGCTGCTTGAGGGCGATCTGGAGGGACGACCGACCGAGTCGCCCAACCACGATGCGGAAGCGAGCATCGCCCCGATCGGGGTGCGTTCGACCGCGACCCCGCCAGTGGTCGGCGGCATCCCGGATGCGCGGATCGTTTTCTTCGCCGAGCGCGGCGGTAACTTCGATCTGTACCGGATGGATTTGCGCACGCGCGAAGAAGTGCGCTTGACGACCGATCCGGGCATCGACATGTATCCGCAGGTGTCGCCGGATGGCCGCCAGATCGTCTTTGTCAGCAGCCGCGATGGCGACTATGAACTCTTTCTGATGGACGCCAGCGGCGGCGGCCTGCGCCAGCTCACCTTCAACGACGTGACCGAACGTATTCCCTCGTGGTCGCCGGACGGCCGCTGGATCATCTACTCATCGGATACCCGCGGCGATGGCTCGCACGATCTGTATCAGATCCGGCCAGATGGCAGCGAGCAAACCGTGATCTACTCCGACGGTCTGCGCAACAGCCATCCGCGCTGGAGCCGTGATGATCGGTACATCATCTTCACTGGCGGCGAGCCGGAAAACGGCTCGACATGGAACATCATGCGCCTGGAGCGCGGCAGCGGGGCGGCTGCAGCGCTGACGAACAACGGCGTGCGCGACTGGTCGCCTGTGTTCGCGCCGGATGGCAGCCACATCATCTACTTGACCGTCGGCAATGGCGAAGCGGCGCTGATGACGATGGGATTGGATGGCAGCGGCCAGCGCCTCTTGTACGACGGCCCCGGCTACGAATGGGGCGCGCTCTACAGCCCGGACATGCAGTACCTCATCTTCACATCCGATGTGAGCGGTAGGGATGAGCTGTACCTGATGGAGGTCGAAAGCCGGGCTGTGCGCCAACTGACGAACATGGGCGGCATGTATGCCGATTGGCTCGTCTACAACGGCTCGTGAATTCACGCCTCGCTGATGCGGTGGTAGGTTTCTGGGCGGCGCTGGCGCAGCAGCGGGAAGAGCGTTCGCCAATGTTCAAGCTGGTGCGCGCTGAGATCGACGACCAGCACCTCGGTCGCGGCGCGCTCGGCCTGCGCCAGGATGCGCCCGGTCGGGTCGCAAACGAAGCTGCTGCCGTAAAAGGTGACGCCGTTTTCGACCCCGACGCGGTTGGCTGCACCGATGTAGACGCCGTTCGCGATGGCGTGACCGCGCATGACCGTCTGCCAGCTCTCGGCGGTGTCGATGTGCGGATCGGTCGGCTCGCTGCCGATGGCCGTCGGGTAGAAAATGAATTCTGCGCCGTTAAGCGAGTAGATGCGCGCCAGCTCTGGGAACCACTGGTCGTAGCAGGTGGGCGTCGCGACGTGGAGGGCGCCGATGTCGAAGACG
The DNA here is from genome assembly GCA_964438415.1 of uncultured Pleurocapsa sp. GTDB lineage: Bacteria > Chloroflexota > Anaerolineae > Aggregatilineales > Phototrophicaceae > Flexifilum. Next base: position 13,328 of record CAYTME010000049.1, read on the forward strand.
GGGTATTCGCTGCCGCCGCCGAAGAAGTGCGTCTCGTTGTAACCCTCGCCGGATGGGATGTGGATCTTGCGCGTCGCGCCGATCATCTCGCCCGTCGGTGCGTGGATGGTGGCGGTGTCCCAGTACCGGCCTTCGGCATCGCGCTCGAACAGGCTGCCGATCAACGTGACGTTGTAGGAGCGCGCCAGCTCAGCGAATGTCCGCTCAGAGACGCCGCCGGGCAGCGGCTCCGCCCAATCGAACCCTCGCGGATCGGTCGTGCCTGGGAAGTATGGGATGAGCGAGAACTCCGGCAGGCAGACGAGCCGCGCTCCGTGCGCCGCCGCCTGGGCGACCAGCTCACGGTACTGCGACTGCATCGCTTCGACACTACCTAACCAACCGACTTGTACGAGCGCCGCGCGCCAATCCTGCATGTTCCTTCGCTCCTGTGCTGTCAT
>CAYTME010000049.1:13837-16762 GCA_964438415.1 uncultured Pleurocapsa sp.
CATTGGCGAAACAAGCCGCCGAAAGGATGATGAAAACCATGCGCAAAGGCCGGAGCGCCTTCTGCGCGCTCGAACAACCCAGCCGAGCCGTTTGAGCGCTCGGCGCAGCGGTCTTGCCCCGAGATCCAAATGCACCCCATCCGCATCCAGTGTTGGGATGTGCTACAATCGAGGCGCATTGACGGAAAATGATAGCTGTCTGCTGAAATGACTTCAAGCCAACCCCATATCCTGTTCATCGTTCTCGATACGCTGCGCCGGGATCGGCTGGGCGTCTACGGGTATGCGCGCCCGACCTCACCGCAGTTGGATGCGTTCGCCGCCCAATCGACGCGCTTCGAGCGCGCAGTCGCGGCGGCGCAGTGGACGGTGCCTTCCCACGCCTCGATGTTCACCGGCGTCTACCCGACATCGCACCAGGTCACACAGAGCAGCAGTCGTCTGGCCGCCACGTTCGCGACCGCCGCGGAGCTGCTGCGTTTTCACGGCTACCACACGGTCGCTTTTTGCAACAATCCGCTCGTCGGCGTGCTCGATCATGACCTCCAGCGAGGCTTTGCAGAGTTCTACAACTATGCCAGCGCCGTGCCGCAGCGACCGAACGAGGCGCAGCGCAGCCAGCTTTACCGCGCGTTCATGCGCCGTTTTCGCCCGTTTGCGCGCGAGGTCGGCAACCAGTTCGCCCGGCACGACTGGCTGTTCCGGCTGGCGCTGCACCCGCTTTGGGTGCCGATCTGGTCGAAATACATCAATTTCAAAGGCAGCACCGCCAACTCGATCGCCGATGTGATCGACTATTGGGGCGCGTACTTGGCTGGCGGCGCGGAGCGTCCGCTGTTCCTGTTCTTGAACTTGATGCAGCCGCATTTGCCCTACCAACCGCCGCAGGGCTTTCTCGACCGCATCGCGCCGGAGCTGCGCGGAGACCGCCGCGCCTACCAGTTCATCGGGCGTTTCAACGCCGATGGCGCGGCCTGGGCCAGCCCGCCGCCGGAACCGTACACCGATTGGCAGCGCCAAGCGTTCGACGCGTTCTACGACGCCGAGATCGCCTATCAAGATGAACTGTTGGGCAGGCTGCTGGCCTATCTGGAGACGAGCGGTGCGCTCGCGAATACCTTCGTCGTCATCACCGCCGATCACGGGGAAGGTTTGGGCGAACACGATCTATTCGGGCATGGTTTTGCGACGCATCAGGAACTCGTGCATGTGCCGCTGCTGCTGCGTGGGGCGGATCGGGTGCCGGTCGGCGGACTGGTGACGGACAGCGTGTCGACGCGGCGCATCTTCCATACCCTGCTCGATGTCGCGGGCGCTGGGCATTCAGACGCCCGCGAGCTGTCGCTGCTGCGGACGGTGCGCGGCGATGATCCTGAAGGTGGCATCGCCTATGCCGAAGCGGTGCCGCCGACGACCTTTTTGCACGTCTTGGAGCACCGCGACCCGGCCAGCATCGAGCGGCTGCGGCTGTCGCTGACGTGGCGCGCCGTTCACACAGGCCGTCACAAGCTGATGACCGCGGGCGATGCACCGGTGGCGCTTTACGATCTGGCTGCCGATCCCGCCGAGACGCGCAATCTGATCGACCAAGAGCCGGAATTGACGGCGCTGCTGGCGCAGCAGCTCGAACGTTTCGTCCAAACGGTCGAAAATGGGCGCACAGGCGCAGCCGAACACCGCGAGATGAGCGACGAGGTGCTGGAACATCTGCGCGCGCTGGGCTACGTGGATGAATAGCGCCGTGCAAGAGACGCCGGAACATGCCCAGGCGCGGGCGATCTACACGCGGATCCATGAGGCTGCCGAACGCGGGCGCTGGGAGCGGACCGCGCTTTCGAATTTCGTCGGCCAGCCGTTCAAGGCGCTGATCGCGTCGATGCTGAGCGCGCAGACGCGCGAGGAGCACACGCTGGCGGCGGCGCGCGCGCTGTTCGCGCTGGCCGAAACCCCGGCGGCCATGCTCGCGTTGAGCGACGAGCAGATCTTGGCTGCGATCCGGCGCGTGTCGTACCCGCTGGTCAAGACGACGTACGTCCGCGAGATCTGCCGCGCCCTGGTGGAGCGCGGTGGGGAAGTGCCGGAGACCGTCGAGGAGTTGATGGCATTGAAAGGCGTCGGCTGGAAAGTCGCCGTGCTGACGCTGGCCGTCGGCTTTGGCCGGTCGGAAGATATCACGGTCGATGTCCATGTGCTGCGCATCGGCATCCGGATGGGGTTGATCCCGCGCGAGACGAAGCAGCCTCCGCGCGCCAACGAGCTGCTCAAGCTGCGGCTGCCGCGCGACTTATGGGCAGGCTGGAACGATCTCATGGTGCGCTTCGGACGTGCGATCTGCCTGCCGACGTATCCGCGCTGCAAGATCTGCCCCGTGCGCGATCTGTGCCCGCAGATCGGGGTGGAGAAGGTGGGGCGATGAAGCTGCTGGTCGCCGTCTCATCGCTCGATCTGACGCAGCCTTTCAGCGCGACCCCCGCGTGGTGGCAGCTTCTGAAGGCGCTCTACGAGGTCGGCGTCGAAGTGATCGCGACGCCCTACCAGGGGCCGGCGGTCGAGTCGCTGTGGTGGCGGGCTGCGCCCAATCCCGCCCGGCGTCAGGGCGATCTGTTCAAGGGCGCACGCGATCTGTGGCGGCGCCTGCGCCCGCCCGTGCAGGCCGAATCGCGCACGCCGACCGGCGGCGATGCCGAGAGCGCATCCGACCGGCTGGTGCGCGAGGCGGCGCAGCGCTTGATCGCGCCGCTGTGGCTGGCGCATCTCGATAAGCTGCTCACGCGCGAGCCGGATATCGACGCGTTGATTTTCCTGACCGTGCCGCTCAACCAGCTCGCCGGCGTGCCTGCCGAGCTAGTGCGCAGACATAACAAACCGGTCTTTTACTATGACGGTGATGTGCCTGCCAGCCTGCCCAATCTGCCCTAGCTGCGC
>CAYTME010000049.1:16799-19079 GCA_964438415.1 uncultured Pleurocapsa sp.
TACCAGGGTGCCAACCCGGCGGAGTACACAGCCTTCATCAGCAACAGCGCCGGGGGGGCCGAGTATCTGCTGGCGCTGGGCGCACGGGCGGTGCATACGGTTTACTACGGTGTCGATACCGATGTCTTCAGCCCGGTGCGCGTGGCGGCGCAGGATATCGACGCATTCTTCTACGGGCACGGGCGCGAGTACCGCGAGCAGTGGATCGACGCCATGATCACCCAGCCCAGCCTGGCGCTGCACGATGCGCGCTTTGCCGTGCGGGGCAAGAACCTGGGCGAGCTGGGGCGCGCGGAGCTGCTGCCGTATTTGAGCTTCAATAAGATGCGCGAGTACGCCTGCCGCAGCAAAATCAATCTGTGCATCACACGCACGGCGCACGCCAGCATCCATGCCTCGTCGTCGTCGCGTCCGTTCGAGCTGGCGAGCATGGGCTGCTGCATCGTCGGCAATCCGTACGCCGGGGTCGAGACGTGGTTCGAGCCGGAGCACGAGATCATCATCGTGCAGTCCGCCGAAGAAGCGATCGACCGCTATCGCCATCTGCTGGCGCACGATCTCGAACGGCAGCGCATCGCCGGCGCAGCAATGGCGCGTGTGCGCAAAGAGCACACGATGCGCCACCGGGCGCGCCAGCTCGTCCAGATCGTGCAGGGGTATTTGTGAGGTATCCTATGTTCGGAAATCGTCGCATTGAACCGCAGCCCGGCCAAGAGTCTGTTTGGGATTACCCGCGGCCGCCGCGCGTCGAGCCGGTCGCCGAGCGCCTGCGCGTGGTCTTCAACGGCGAGACGATCGCCGAGACGACGCGCGGCCTGCGCGTGTTAGAGACGAGCCACCCACCTGCCTATTACATCCCGCCGGACGATGTGCGCATGGATCTGCTCGCGCCGGTGCTTGGTTATCACACCTACTGCGAATACAAAGGTGCCGCCAGCTACTGGACGCTGCGCGTCGGTGAGCGCACGTCAAATAACGCCGCGTGGAGCTACCCCGATCCGCGCCGCGGCTACGAGGCGATCAAGGATCACCTGGCTTTTTACGCCAGCCGTGTCGATGCTTGCTACGTCGGCGACGAGCAGGTGCAGGCGCAGGCGGGCGACTTCTACGGCGGATGGATCACGAGCCGGATCGTCGGGCCGTTCAAGGGCGGGCCGGGGACTTGGGGTTGGTGAAGCGGGTGAGCACGCCTTCGCGTCTGTTTCTTTTCGATATCGATGGCACGCTCCTCTGGCCGCGTGGGGCGGGGCGCGCGGCCATGCGCCTCGCCATCGAGGACGTTTTCGGCGTCTCCGCCGCCATCGATGCGCACCATTTCGGCGGCAAGACCGACTGGCAGACGCTGATCGAGCTGCTGACGCCGCTCGGCTTCGATGAGCCGGCCATCGAGCGGATGCTGCCGGAATTCGACCGCGCCATCGGGCGGCACATGGCGCAGCGGATCGGCGAATTCGATGTCGAGGCCTGCCCCGGCGCGCACGATCTGATCGCCGATCTGCGCCGGCGCGCCGATGTGCGCTTGGGGCTGATCACGGGCAACTGCCGCAGCAGTGCACCGCTCAAGCTGCGGGCTGCTGGCTTCGATCCTGACCATTTTCCCACCGGCGCGTTCGGCAGCGAGTCGAGGGACCGGGATACGCTGGCTCCGCTGGCGCTGGCGCGGGCGAACGCGCATTACGGCCGCACTTTCGCGCCGGAGCACGTGGTCGTCATCGGCGATACAGCGGCCGACGTGCGCTGCGCGCGCGCCATCGGCGCGCTGGCGGTCGCGGTGCGCACGGGTTATACGCAGCCGGGCGAACTCGAAAGCAGCGCGCCCGATCTGATTGTGGACGATCTACGCGCTCTGCTCGCGCTTTTACAAGCCGGGATGCTGCCGCGGTGACCGCATCCACCCAGCATTGAGGACTTCATTCAAGCCGCTCCTATGCATAAACGGCGATCAATTTTGTGATACCCTGAAGGTCGGGCGGGCGCGTATGCGTCAGCCCGATGTGTCGGTATTGGATCAAGAAACATGATAGAAGCGCACGAACTGACGAAGATCTATCACGACTTCACGGCTGTCGATCGGGTGTCGCTCTCGGTCGAGGCGGGCCAGGTGCTCGCCCTCTTGGGGCCGAACGGCGCAGGCAAGACGACGACCGTGCGCATGCTCAATGGCGTGATTGCGCCAACGGCGGGCGCGGCGCGCGTCTTTGGCTTGAACCCGGCGACGGATGGTCACCGCGTCCGCGCGCGCACCGGCGTCCTCACCGAGACGCCTGCACTCGACAGCCG
>CAYTME010000050.1:0-6918 GCA_964438415.1 uncultured Pleurocapsa sp.
TGCTCACGCCGCTCTTCTCGTCTGCAGGTGCGAGATAATCTCACATGACTACCGCGCAACCCGCTGTCGTCCCTATTCATCTACACATCGTTCCTGCGCAAGCAGGGGCAGGCGATGGATGCGCGCACGACCCGCTTCGTCGATCGCATCGAGGAAACGGCGCGCTTGATGCAGACGATCCTGGCCGACGTGATGGATTTGGAACAAATCCGCGCGCTCGAATTCCCCAGCGAGCCGGTCGACCTAGCCTCAGTCGTGCGTGAAGTGGCGGCCCGCTATGAGCCTGACTGTGTGAGCAAGCAGCAGACACTGACGGTCGAAATCGAAGATGTCCCCCCCATCTCGGCACATCGAGGCCAGATGAGCCAAGTGGTGGCCAACCTGGTCAGCAATGCGGTCAAATATACGCTCGAAAACGGCACGATCACACTGAGGCTCCTCCCTGCGGCGAACGGCTTCGTCCGTTTAGAGGTGGAGGATACGGGCATCGGCATCCCGGAAGAGGCGCAGGCCAAGCTGTTCACGGAGTTCTACCGGGTCAAGACGCGCGCGACCAGCGAAATCCCTGGTACTGGCCTTGGACTGAGCATCGTCAAGTCGGTGGTCGAGAAATGCGGTGGTCGAGTCTGGTGCGAAAGTGAAGAAGGCGTTGGCACCACGTTCTTTATCGAGCTACCCGGTCTGTCTGCTTCGAATCATCTGCCCCATGGCTAGGAGCAGCCTAGCCATCCTATTCGTGCTGTTGATCTCCGCGCCGCTGCAGGCGCAGGAGGGCATCGGCGCTTCAGTGCGCGTCGTCAATCCGCAGGCAGTCTTCAGCTTGGCGGGTACGGATGGGGTGCGCGCGCTGTCCGAAAACAGCGTCTTCGCCATCACGACGGGTGATGCCGTGCAGACCGATCGCCGCGGGCGAGCGCTGCTCACTTTCGCCGACAGTCTCGAGCTGCTGCTGCTGCCGGAGAGCCGGCTCACCGTTCTGGCCAACGAGCGGCTGCGAGACGGCACCTATGCGCTGCGCCTGCGAATCGATGGGCACAGCGTGCAGCGCCTCCACACGAGCGAGTCGACGCGCCTGCTCCTGACCATCGAAACTGAGCGCGGCACGGCACGCGCACGGCGCGGATGGTTCGCGCTCTGGAGCAGCTTGGAGCGCGCGACCGTGATCACGGTCGCGGAGGGTTCGGTCGATTTTCTACCGATTTGGGGCCAGCCGCTGTACACGGCGGATGCCGCCAGAGGGATGGTCGTGGGGTTGAGCAGCGCTGAGATCATCCCGATCAGCCCACCTTACAACGGCGCACGCATGATCGGGCTGTCGTCCACCTGTGAGGGGGTTGTGCGCGCGCAGGAAGGCGTCCTCAACATCCGCGCTGGGACGAGTTTGGGTTATGCCGTGATCGGCGACCTGCGCCTTGGCGCGCGAGTGCGCATCATGGGCGTGACCGAAGACCGGGTCTGGTACCGCGTCCAGCGTTTCAGCGGCTTCGGCTGGACGCTAACGTCCGGCATCGAAGCCGACTGTCCGAATCTGACGATCTATCCTAACCTGTCAGGCGAGGCGAACCGCGAGCTGTTCGACGTGGAACCGGTCGAGCTGGAACTGCTCGCGCCGTTTTACGGCCAGCTCGAAGACGATCTGTGGTTCTACCGCTGGCCCGAGCCGCCTGGGACGTAAAACAGCTTACCCAAACAACCCCACCACCGCCGCGCGATCGATCTTGCCGGCTGCGTTGAGCGGCAGCGCCGCGACGAAGCGCCAAACGCGCGGGACTTTGTAGCCGCCCAGCCTCGTGCGCGCAAACGCCTCGATCTCGGCGAAGCCTATCTGCGCACGCAAGACGGCGGCGGCCACCTGCTGCCCCCACTCGGCACTCGGCAGCCCGACGACGCACACATCGGCAATGGCGGGATGCTCACGCAGAACGCGCTCGACCTCCGCCGGGTACACGTTCTCTCCGCCGCTGACGATTAGATCGCTGCGCCGCGTGAGCACGAATAAGTCACCATCGTCATCGAGATAACCCAGATCGCCTGTCGGGAAGCCGTCTTGATACGGCAGACGTTCTGGCGTTCCCCATTTTGTCAGTGGAATATCGGGCGGTGTGTCGCCGAGGTAGCCGAACATCACGTTCGGCCCCTGGACAACGATCTCACCCACCTCGCCCGGCGGCTGTGCGCGGCCACCTTCGCCGACGATGCGCACGCGCATGAACGGCAGCGCCCTGCCGACTGTGCCCGGCTTGGTCCGCACCTCGTCCGGCAGGGCGGTGCAGACCTGCGAGCACGCCTCGGTCAGGCCGTAGGTCGTGGCAACTGGCACGCCGCGCCGGTATGCCTCTGCCAGCAGATCGGGATCAGCAGCCGCCCCACCGAGCAGCACGAGACGCACACTGGGTGGGAACGGCGGCTCCAGCGCATTTTGCGCATGGAGCACACGATACAGCATTGTCGGCACAAGCGAGATGAGCGTCGCCTGGTGACGCTGTGCCGCTGCCAGCAGCGCAGCGGGGTCGAAGCGGCTCAGCACGATGATGGGCGCGCGGCACAAACAGGTGCGCACCAGCATCGACAGCCCCCCGATATGGTAAAGCGGCAGCGTCAGCAGCCAACGGTCGCCGGGCGGGTTGCCCAGCCGCAGCGTCGAGGCCATCGCAGCGTAGTAAAGGTTGTTGAACGTGAGCTGCACGCCTTTCGGCTGCCCACTGGTGCCGCTCGTGAACATGACGAGCGCGATATCCTGACGCGTGAACTCCGGGGGCGGCTGATCGCTGTCGCTGGCAGGCGGAGCGGAGGGCAGCACCCCAGTCGCAATACCGCCAACAACGCTCGTTTCGCGATCGGGCAGCTGGAGGGTGCAGCAAGCCGCGGGCATCCGCGCGGCATAGGTCGCGTCAAGCGAGGCGTCGATCACGACGTATTGACAATCAGAGCGCGCCACCTGGTCGGCCACCTCGCCCGGCGTGAGACGCAGGTTGAGTGCGACGACGGTCGCGCCGCAGCGCCAAGCCCCCCAAACGAACGCGACGTGCTCGAAGCTGTTGGGCAGCAGGAGGCCAACGCGGTCGCCGCGCGCGATGCCCGCCGCCGCAAATCCGCCCGCGATCTCGTCTGCGCGGCGGCTCAGCTCGGCGTATGTCCAAATGTTTTCGCCCTGCACCAGCGCAGGTGCATCCGGCGCTTCGCGCGCAGCGGCGCTCAGCCAGTCGGGTTGGGTGAAGCCTTTAGGCATCGAAGATTACTACCTCCGCTACGGCCTCCAGGGATACTTGCGATAGTTCGGCTTGCGCTTCTGGACGTAGGCGTTGCGACCCTCCTGCCCCTCTTCAGTCATGTAGAACAGCAGCGTCGCATCGCCGGCGAGCTGCTGGATGCCGGTCTGGCCGTCCACATCGGCGTTCATGGCCGCCTTGAGGATACGGATCGCCAGCGGCGAATGCTGCAAGATTTCGCGCGCCCACTGCACGCCCTCGACCTCGAGCTGTTCCAGCGGCACCACCGTATTGACCAGTCCCATATCCAGCGCCTGCTGGGCGTCGTACTGACGGCATAGATACCAGATTTCGCGCGCTTTCTTTTGGCCGACGATGCGGCTCAGGTAGCTGCTGCCGTAGCCGCCGTCGAAGCTGCCGACGCGCGGCCCGGTCTGGCCGAAGATGGCGTTATCTGCCGCGATCGTCAGGTCGCAGATGACGTGCAGCACATGCCCGCCGCCGATGGCGTAGCCCGGTACAAGTGCGATGACGACTTTCGGGATCGTGCGGATGATGCGCTGGAGCGGCAGCACGTTGAGGCGCGGCACTTTGTCGCTGCCCACGTAGCCCGCGTCGCCGCGCACTTTCTGATCGCCGCCGCTGCAGAACGCCCATTTACCATCTTTGGCCGGGCCGTTGCCCGTCAGCAGGATGACGCCGACATCTGGGTCTTCCCAAACATGCATGAAAGCCTCGGTCATCTCACGGATGGTATCCGGCGTGAAGGCGTTGCGCACATCTGGGCGGTTGAACGCGATGCGCGCGATGCCTTCGGTCTTTTCATACGTGATCTCCGAATATTCACGGACGGTCTGCCAGTCCGCTGCGCGGATCATCTGGCGCGGCTCGATGGCAGGCGTGGTCTGGTCGGTCATGGGGACTCCTTTTCAGCAGCAGTCGGTTTCGATTATGGATGTTTATCTTCATGTTTCACGATACAGCTTTTCAGGCCGATACTGCGGGCGACGCCAGCAGGACAGCAGCGAGGCTGTGCACTTCATCGCCTCGTCACCCGCTCACCTCATCACGCGTCACGTCCAACTGCCCTGCAATGCGATCCATCAGCGCCTTTCGCCGGTGTGCGTCCTCTTCTGCGTCCGTCACCACCTCGATGATGCTCGGCTGACCGCTTGCGAGCGCGGATGAGATCGCCGCGCGAAAAGTCACCATGTCGTCAGCGCGCGCATAGGCAAAGCCGAACTGAGCGGCTGTATGCTCGAACGTCAGGCCGTGCGGCGTGATGAACAGGTCGGTGAATGCCGGCTCGAACACTGGGTCATTGATCGGCAGGCGGCGGAAGATCTGCCCGCCGTCGTTGTCAAGCAGGACGATGATGAGGTTGTCGATGCCGTTTCGTCTGGCCGCGAGCAGCGCATTCATGTCGTGATAGAAGGCCAGATCGCCGATGATGAGCACCGTCGGCGCATCCGGCTCCTGCGCCGCCACGCCGAGCGCGCTGCTGATGGTGCCGTCGATGCCGCTCGCGCCGCGATTGCAGAAGACGCGGATCGCCTTCGGTGCTGTGAAACCGAATTGATCGACGTGGCGCACGGTCAAGCTGCTGGCGAGAAACAGGCGTCCGCCATCTGGCAGCGCCGAGATGACCTGCCAGGGGACGAGCGCATCGAAAAAATCGATCTCGTCCTGCGCGTGCAAAAACGTCCTCACGATGTTCATGTCCGCGTGTGCGAACCGGTCATACCAAAGGCGATCGCTTCCCCTACCCGCGAGCCGATCGACCAACGCAGCGCAGACGTGAGTGGGATCGGCATGCAGCCATAGATCGAGACGATGCTCGAAATCCGTCCACACGCCGTCGGCGCTGATGCCGATGCGATGCCGCGGTTGGATGGCCGACAGATAATCGAGCAGGGGCTGCGAAGTCGGCATGGCCCCGAAATGCAGCACGACATTCGGCGCTTCCCAGTCGTGGGCCGCGTTGATGAACAGCTCGTAGTCGCCGATGATGTTGGTCAGGTCGGGTTGATAACGCATACCGGACAGCACATCCGCCAGCACGACGAATCCGCAGGCGGCCGCCAGCAAGTCCACCTTGGCGGCGAAATCGCCGCCGGGACAGCGCGGCCCGCAGACGACGAGCACGCGCTCCGCCTCGCCCAGTATGCCCACCAGCCGCTCGATCTGGGAAGAGGTGGGGTGCAGTTCACCGCGTTCGATGTGGACAGCCGCGCGCCCCGGTGTATGGACGGGCGAGTCGGTCGCACTCGCTGCGTTCGCCGGGGCTTGAGCTGAAGGCATTCCCCATGCGATCTGGCGGCCTTCACCGACGACCTCGGTCGGTTCGAGCGGCTTGCGGAACGGGAAATTGAGATGCACTGGGCCTTTCGGCATCCCGTCGGCCAGCGCGTAGGCGCGCGCGGCCAGCGTGCGCAGATTGCGCAGCGCCAGCTCCGACGGATCGACCTCCGGCAGCGCCACATCGTATGCCCACAGCACGTGATCGCCGTACATTTTGACTTGATCGACTGTCTGATTGGCACCGCTCTCGCGCAGCTCGTGTGGACGGTCTGCCGTCAGCACCAGCAAGGGCACATGCGCGTAATGCGCCTCGACGACCGCTGGGTAGAAATTGGCGGCTGCCGTCCCGGATGAGCACACGACCGCCGCTGGGGCGTCCTCCGAGAGCGCCAGGCCGAGCGCCATGAAGGCCGCGCCGCGCTCATCGACGTGCGAGTAAACGCGCATGGCGGGATGCTGTGCGAACGCCATCGTCAGCGGCGTCGAGCGCGAGCCGGGCGCGATGACGACGCTGCGCAGCCCCGCTTCAACCAGCGCCTGAACGAAGGTGTACGTCCAGACGTAGTTGCGATTGGGGGCGTAGATGGTGGTCTGGGTTGCAGGTTTGGGATTGAGAGTTCGGAATTGCATAGGCATGATGACCATTTCCGAGGTTGAATTCACGTGTGGGATAGATCCGCCAAACTCAGAACCGCCTGACTCGGCTGAGGATCGGGCATCGTCAGCGGGGCAGGCACATCGGCCAGCCCCAACGCGCTGAGCATCGGCTTAAGCTTGAGCGCCGTCTCGTCCCACTCGCGCGCGGGGTCGCTGTCTCTAACGATGCCCGCGCCCGCGTAAAGCCGCACCTGCTCGCCGAGCATGACCGCTGAGCGTATGGCGACGGCGAACTCGCCATTGCCGTCAGCATCGAACCAGCCGACCGGGGCGGCATACCAACCGCGTCCCAGCGTCTCGATCTGCGGGATGACCATCTCGGCTTCTCGCTGCGGCCATCCGCCGAGCGCAGGCGTCGGGTGCAGCCGCTCTACGATCGCGAGGACATGCCTGCGAGCGCGCAGCGTCGCCTGCACAGGTGTGTAGAGATGCTGGATGTGCTTCAACTTGACGACAACCGGCTCAGCCGGGATCACCAGCGCCCGGCTGACCGGCTCCAGCCGCTCGCGCGGCCAATCGGCGACCAGCGCGTGCTCATGGCGGTCTTTCGCGCTGGCCAGCAGCTCTGCAGCCAGGCGGTCGTCTTCATCGGGCGATGCCGCGCGGGCGGCGGAACCCGCCAGAGCCGCCGTCTGCAGCTCGCTGTCCTCCAAGCGGACGAGCAGCTCCGGCGTCGCGCCGAAGAGCGCCGCGCCAGGCTGCGGCTCGATCAGAAAGCGATAGGCCGTCGGATAGCTCTGTTCGAGCTGTT
>CAYTME010000050.1:6932-19072 GCA_964438415.1 uncultured Pleurocapsa sp.
GGATCGACCGGCGCGTCGAGCTGCGCGTCGAGCGCGCGCGCCAGGACGATCTGGCGCAGCGCGCCAGCGCCGATTCGCCCAATGCCGCGTTCAACTTGAGACATCCATGTTTCGCGGTCGGTCCGTTCGACCACCGCGGCCGCAGACGCGCTGGGTGAAGTGTCCAGGTCTGCGCCGCTGCGTTCGAGTAGGCGGTCAAGCTCAGCATGTAGTGCGGCAGTCCGCTCAGCCCGGCTGCCCATGCCGTAGTCGCAGAGCGTCAGCCAATGAAAACCGCCGACTCGCGTGAGCAGGTAACGCGGCAAGATGAACTGTGCGTCCCCAAACGGCGTCCAGAGCGGATCCATGCTCGCTGCGGCGGCGAAGGCGAAGCCCCCCAACCAGCGCGGACGCACCTCTGGCGGAGCCGTCGTCTCGAAATGTGCGTCTGCCATCACCGCGCGGGCAGCCTGCTGGATATCTTCGAAGCGTGTGCTGCCCTGCGCGCGCACGACTGCTGCAGCTCCCGCGCCAGCAAAGGCGCTGGCGTACTGACCACGCTGCCAAAAAACGCGCGGCACGCCCCTGAAGGTGCGCAGGAAAGCGGATGGGGAGTCGATTTCGATCGGGCGGCTGACAGCGATCAGTTGAGGATGATGTCCGTTCCTCGAACGATTCCCGTTGTGCATGCTTGCCTAGCCTAGACGCTCTATTGCGGCCGAGATTGACTTACGATTCGAAACCGACGCTGCGCAGGAGCAGCGGCAGCAGCGTGTCGAGAATGCGGTCGGGGTGCGGCTCACCGGTATAGACCCAGCGGATGACGACCTCGTTGATCGCGCCCATCCAGGCGAAGGCGACCATCTGCGTGTCGATCGGCGCGATATCGCCGACTTCGACCGCCTGGTCGAGGTAGTGCTGAATGAGAAGAGCGAAACGCTGGTGGATCTCCAGCCGTTTCTCCTCGAAGGCGCTGCCCAACCCGACCGCCTGAATCAAGAGGATCTTCGCGGGTGCGCGGTACTTACCGAAGGTGCGCAGCACTGTCTCCAAGGCAGAGCGCACGCGCAGGATACCCGCCTGCTCGCTCATGACAGACTGCTGCACATTGCGTTCGAGCACATCGGCAAATTTGTCGACCAGCGCGAGGAACAGCCGCTGCTTGTTGGGGAAGTGGAAGTAGACCGCGCCTTTCGATGAATTCGACGCCTGAACGATCTCGTCGACGCTGGCGTCGTGGTAACCTTTGCGCGCGAACACATCGAGCGCGGCATCCAGGATGCGGCTGCGCGTCACTTCCGGATCACGAGCGGGAATTGAGTCCTGCATCGGGCAGCATCTCCTCATCGTGGTCACACACGAAACCTTAAACCGACTAGTCAGTCTAATGTGAAAGATAACACAAATCAGCACGCTTGCGCCTTAGCGTTTCTTAAATTCAGAAATTGTTGAATTTGGGGCACGAGGGCTGTATTACTGCCTGGCCTCACCATTCACTTGGGCGAGATGTTCTATCCCTTACTGATACAGCGTGTGAGAAATGGCTCTACCCGACCGCGCGCGGACTGGCTAGACTGAAGTACAAGCCTAATCCAAACTGGAGAAACCCTTCTTGTCTCGTGCTGCTGTCGATGCGGCTCGTCCGCGCTCTGCCCTGCTGTCTCTGCCGGTCATCGTTGCGCTCTTGGCCGTTTACTTCATTTGGGGTTCAACGTATTTTGCCATCCGCATCGGTCTCGAGTCGTTCCCACCGCTCTTAATGGCGGGGGTTCGCCTCGCCGCCGCCGGTGCGATCATGCTGTTGGTACTTCACTGGCGCGGCCACACCCTGCCAACGCTGCGTCAATGGCGCTGGGCGCTGCTGTTCGGCGTCATGCTGCCAGGCATGGGCAACGGCGGTGTGACCTTCGCCGAGCAGTACATCTCGTCGAGCGCGGCGGCACTCATCATCGCGACGATGCCGCTGTGGGCGACGATCTGGTGGACGCTGCGCGGCAGGCGGGCTGCGCCGCGCGAATGGCTGGGCATTGCGCTGGGTCTCGGCGGGATTGTGCTGCTCAACCTGAATCACGAGCTGTCCGCCGATGGTGCCGGGGTCTTGATCGTGCTGTTGGCCGCGCTGAGTTGGTCATACGGCATGGTCTGGAAGCGCGAGATCAAAACCGCACCCGGCTTGATGGGCGCAGCGGCAGAACTGCTGTGCGCCGGGCTGGTGCTGTCACTGGCTGGCATTTTGCGCGGCGAACGAATTGTGGAAGCTCCAACGACCGAGGCGGTGCTGGCGCTGCTGTATTTGACCATTTTCGGCGCGCTGATCGCCTACAGCGCATTCGCCTACCTGCTGCAAACCGTGCGCCCAACAGTGGCGAGCAGCTATGCCTATGTCAACCCGATCGTGGCGGTGTTCATTGGTGTCGGATTGGGCGGTGAAACACTAGGGCCGTTGGGGCTGCCCGCAATGGCGCTGATCGTGGGCGGTGTCGCCTTGATTTTGCTCAGCCGCCGCTCGTAGCCGATATCGCTATTGTTCGAGCGGGTTGACGAGCAGTTCTACCTGCATGGTCATCATACCGAGCATCAATTCGTCACCGTGACGCAGCGTGTACGGTTTGTTCGGTTCAAGCTGCTTACTGTTCAAGTGCGTACCGTTCATGCTGCGGTTATCGATGATGACGACCGTGTTGCCCTCCAAGCTCATCGTCAAATGCCCGCGCGAGACGCCAAATTCCTCGGCGCGAAAAGGGGAAAGGTCGATGGTGGGTGCGGTATTGTTCTCCGGGTCACGGCGGCCAAGCAGGACCTCGCCGGTCAGATCGAAGATGAGCTGCACATCGACCTGCTTGATGTGGAGCGCGATCCGCCATGGGCGAAGCGCCCCTAAATCGAGCGTATCGGTCTCACGGGGTCGCGGCTTCTTGCGCACGGCGACAGTGTTGAGTTTTCCGGTCTTGTGCAGCATGCCTATTCCCCCCCCCCCCGCGATACACGCACACAACTCGATCACGGTGCCAGTTTGAGTTGAGTGTACCACAAGGTTGTGCAGGCAGAAGCAAGATCGTCTGGCCAGTTGTTGAAGAACGTGAGCAGTCGAAGTTGGAAAAATGCATTAAACTAAACACTGATCGAATCATGGCTAGATTATTGGATATCCTCTTATGGTTGATCTCATCCCCGAATCGACTTCCACGAAATCTGCGCCCGTCATGCTCGTCAGCGCGCAGCTCGATCACTGGATCACCAGCATCGCGGCGGATCGCTTCGACTATTTCGCCGTGCCCACTGCTGCCGAAGCTGTCCGCGCGCTGCACAATCTGCGCTACGATCTGATCGTTGTGGACGACATGTCCTTCCAAAAAGATGTACCGCGCATCGTCCAAGAATTGAAGCGCCGCAACCCGACCGTCCCGCTGATCGTCATCGTCGAGACGCTCGATACAGACCGGCAGGACATGCTCTTCAAGGCGGGCGCAGATGATTTTCTCACCCAATCGATGTCACCGAACGAGATCGAGCACCATCTGCGCTTGATGCTCAAGCAGCACCTGCAAAACCGCGCGCTGGCGCAGCGCACGCACAACCGATTGCCGCGCTCTCCCGGCTGCTTTACAACGCCCAGGACGATTACAACTTGATGCTCGACGCCGTGCATCTGCTGGTGACCACATACCGGCTGTACGGGGTGGTCTTCGCGCTGCGCGAGAACGACGTGCTGCATGTCTACGCGGGAGGTGAACAGACGCTCGAACGCAACAAGCTGTATGAAGGCATCATCCGCTTCGACCGCTATGATCCGTTCTGCTGGACGATCGAAAACAACATCACACAGATATTCCTCAACATCCGCGAAAACCCGAACTACACGCCGATCCCGGTGCTAGAAAACGCCGAGTCAGTCATGATCATGCCGATCGTCTATCAGGATCAAACGCTGGGCGCGCTCGGCATTTGCGGCGTACATGGGGTCAAGCTCACCAGTGAAGACCTGATCGTGTTCGAGCCGTTCGCGGCACAGCTCGCGGTCGCGCTGCAAAAGGTCGCGCAGTACCAAGCGCAGTACGTCAACGTGCAGTCAAGCCGCCATCTCCTCAAAGGTTGGGAGCGCTTCGCCAACCTGAGCCGCGCCCACGAGGTCGCCCAAGTGCTGCGCGAGCTGGTGGAAGAAGTACCACACGCAGGTCAAGCGCTGGTTTGGTTTTACGACAGCCCGATCACGCCAAACGAGACGCTGCTGATCGACTGCAGTGGTGAAGAACCCGCCCGCGTGTTCAACAAGATGTTCAAGCAAGGTATCATTCAGAACGTCGTCGAAACGTCCGACTATGCATCCAGTCCACGCCTGTTCGACGGGCGAGCAGTCGAGACCGGGCCGCTGCTGCCGCTCTTCCACGCCATGATGTCGCCGCAGGTCTTGTTCGTGCCGATCACCGTCTCGGATGTGTTCGTTGGCGGGCTGTTCGTCGGCGCGGGAGCGGGCAAAGTCTTCACTCAAGAAGACATCAACCTGATCGAGAACCTCGTGCGCACCGCTGCGCAGATGTTTTATCGCATCGCCCTGACGACGGAGACGTGGGAGAAGTCGGCGCGCTTAGAGGCGATCATCCGCTCAATTTCCGAAGGCATCTTCTTCGTCGATGAGCACGATCATGTCGCCTTCTGCAACCCGCAGTTTGGTGAAATGACCGGCATCCAACCTTCAGAGGTCCTTCAAAAGCCTGTCGAAACGCTCCTGCGTCTGCTGAGCACGCGCTCCAACGACCCCCAGCGAACGGCCGCTAGTCTGCAGACGGCGCAGACCACGGTATCTCGCCCAAACGTCGAAGACGAAGATTACCCGATCGTCGATCTCATCTTGGCGGACAGCGACACCAGCATCACGATCGAATTCGTCAAGATTGAGGCACTCGACAGCAGCAAGCTCAATTGGGTCGGTCTAATCCGTGACAGCGCGCAGTCTGGCCGCGATGATGCAACCCGCTCGCTGCTGCGTGAAATGATCACTGATCATCTGCGGATGCCCTACGCCCAGATGCGGACACAAATCGGCATGCTCACTGAACAACATGGGGCATTCAGCCACCGCGAGCGCGACCGACTGCTGCGCGAGCTTGAGGTCGGAGTGGAACAGTTTGGCCAGCTTTGGCTCAATTTCCTCGATCTGGCCAATATGGAGCTGGGCGGCGTGATCCTGAGCCGTGATCTGGTCGATATTGGCAGCATTGTGCAGCGGCTGGTGCAAACGCGGGTCTTCCTGCCCTACGCACAGTCCGTGCGCCTCGACCTGCGCAGTCAGGTGCCTCAGATCAAGGGCGATGAATACCGTTTGGAGCGAGCGATCAGCAACATGCTGTATGTGCTCGTCGGGCTGATGCATGGTCAGGAGCTGCTCAAGATCCATACCGAGATGCGGGGTAAAGAGCTTGCGCTGGTGTTCAGCGGCCTTTCTGCTCAGACTGCTTCTGCCGTTGAGTCCCTGCTCGCCGGACCGCGCACCGTCAGCGGCCAGGTGACACCGGAAGCCTTTGCGCTGTACGTGAGCAGCGAACTGGTCAACAGGCATGGGGGGCGACTGCTGGTCGCTCAGGATGGTGACGAGTACGAGGTCGTGCTGGCGCTGCCAGGCGGTACGAGCATAGCCCCGGCAGCACAGCAGCGTCTATCCACGGTCGAGATAGCTGCTCAACCAGATGCACCTACGCGACATGCCGGGATGCGCGCGCCCACACGCGGTCTCAAGACGATCCTGCTCGTCGAAGGACGCTCATCACTGGTCAAGGAATTGAATGAGACCCTGACGGCGGCTGAATACGACGTGATCAGCTACCGCGTGCCTGAAGAGGCACTGCGCGATATCAACGCGACTCGCTTCGACCTGGTCATCATCGATACCAATCTGCGTGACATGAATGGCATCGACCTGTGCTCGCGTATTCACAGCCGCACAGAAACGCCGATTATCCTACTGGCGGATAAAGTATCCGAGACGGACAAGGTGCGCGGCTTGAACGCTGGCGCAGACGACTACCTCGCTCGCCCGATCAGCAAAGAAGAGATGATGGCGCGCCTGAACACGATCTTCAAGCGCCTACACATCACCGACCGCGCACGCGAACCGCTGCAAATTGGTGACCTTTACGTTGATTTCGCCCGCCGCGAGGTCTTTCTTGCCAACAAACCACTCGAGCTAACGCGCATCGAGTATGACCTGCTGCATATCCTCATCACCAATCGCGGGCAGGTACTCACGCACAAACAGCTCTTAGAGAAGGTTTGGGGGCCGGAATATGCCAACGAGACACAGTACCTGTGGGTCAATATCAGCCGCCTGCGCAAGAAGCTCGAGCCACGCCAAGACAGCCCGCGCTACATCCAAAACCAGCTTGGCATCGGCTACATGTTCGTCGAGCCGTAAATGCGTGGCTGACATGCGTTCGGGCGCGAGAAAGCGGAAAGGATATTCGGGCTGGCAGCAGTTCTAGCGGACAGGCCGTGAACTTGTCTGTTCATCGCAGCAGACGTCGGCAGTTGCTACACCTGCGCGAGCGGAAGCCAGACCTTGAAGTGCGTACCGGCACCGGGCTGCGAATTCGCCTCGACTTGGCCGCCGTGTGCCTCAATCACCAGCTTGGCGATGCTCAGACCCAAACCCAGGCCGCTTGTATCGATCGTATGCACATCTTCTGCTCGGTAGAAGAGATCGAATGCGCGGGCAAGCTGTTCCCGCGTCATGCCGGGACCATTGTCGATGATATCGATCCGTGCCCGATCGCTCTCGACCTCGACCGCGACGGAGATGCTCCCGCCCTTCGGTGTGAAGGTGATGCTGTTGCTCAACAGGTGGCGTAAAGCATCACGCATCTGCTGCGCATCGACCTGAACCGGGACATTTTCAGCGTACTGCTGGAACTGGATGGCGATCCCTTTCGTGGACGACATCGATGTGACGCTGGCGATTGCGTGATCGACCAATTCGTTCAGATTGCGCGGCGCAGTTTCTGGCCGTGCGAAGGCGCTCACCGTCCCCAAGTTATCGAGCTGTTCAGTCAGGCGTTCGATACCATTCTTGATCATGTCGAGCCGCGTAACAGCCGCTTGAGCATCACCAGCGCGTATCTGACGCGCGATCAGGTGGCGCGCCAGCTCGATCTGGGCCATATAATTGCGAAAGTAGTGCGAGATGGCGCGCACAAGCTGGCGCATCGTCTCCAAGCGTGTCTGCGTGACCAGAAATTGCAAGCGCTCATGCTCCGCATTGCGACGTTCTGTGATATTTTGGGCGGTCATGATCATGCCGACGACCACGCTGCGTTCGTCGCGTAAAAGCGAGAGCACCCACTCGCAGTGAATTCGTGAGCCATCTTTGCGTTCGAATTCCGAGGTCATGCTCATCTGGGGGGTCGTCTGGTCGAGCGCTGCAATTTCCAGACCCTGATTCCAGGCGCGGAACCAGTAACGCACCTGACGCTGAACCGCATCTGGAAAGAACAGATCGTGGATGTGCTGGCCAACGATTTCAGACTCTCGATAGCCGAAGATAATCTCCGCAGCCGGATTCCAAACAACGACCTGACCCATCATGTCGATCTCGACCAGCGCCATCGGCATCTGATTGATGATCAGCCGCAGACGGCGCTCAGCCCGGCCGAGCTGTTCCTGTCGCAGTATCTGTTGGGTTACATCGACGGCAATACCGATCAGGCCAATGACTCTGCCTTCTGCATCGAACAGGGGATACTTGCTGTATCGAAACAAGCTGCGGCTGCCCGATGTGTCATTCCATTCATCGATCCGTTCGATAATCGGTTCACCGCTTTTCATGATCTCAGCATCTTCGCGAATAAACCGCTGTGCGCGTTCTGCCGGCAGCCAGCGATGGTCAGACGTCCCGACGACTTCATGCGGCTGTACGCCAAACCAATTTGCCAGCGCGCGGTTAGCCACAGTAAACCGAGAATGCTTATCTTTCACGAACACCCCATATGGGAGATGGTCAATGAGCGCGCGCATCATCAAGCGTTCCTGCTCATGCAGCTCGTTGCGCTGCTGAGCGACTCTCTGCTCCCGCTGATCGATCACAGTCACGAGCAGTTGTGTCGTCTCGATTTCATCGTGCACTGGCGTAATTATGTACTCTGCGGGAAAGGCCGCCCCTTGGCTTGGTTTCATCAACGCTGCAATTGGCGCTGAGGCTGTGCCTTGCTCAGCGCACAGCCTGACCAACGCGCGCTCTTCCTCGCCTGCCTGGTTCATCCAATCCCAGATAGAGGAACCCACAAAATCGCGATGCGCGGTACCGAAGAGAAGCACCGCACGCCGGTTCGCGCTGACGACTTGGGCATCTGTGTTGATGAAGAAGGCTGCCTGAGGCAGCATATCGAGCAGAAGATCGCGCTGCGCTGTCAATCGGTATTCTCGTGCCTCGAGCCGCTCCAGCATCCGCTGGCTGGTACGATCGCGCGCGATGATGAGCAGACACCCGTCTGAGCACTCATCCCGTGTGAGCACCAGTTCGACCTCTCGATAGTCGGCTGCATCGGGCGAGACTCGCACTGAGATCGTCACCGGCTTGCGAGATTGACGAACGTCCCGGCAAGCTTTCTCAAAGCGGGCTGAGTCCTGAGAGTGGATGAAGTCCGAAAAGCGGCGGCCAAGATGTTTGGACTGCGTCCAGCCCCAATCGCTCAGCGGTGCTCCTTCCACAAGGCGGATGCTGCCATCGGGTTCGAGTTCGAAGCAGCCGTCTCTGCTGTGTGCAGTCCATTTACTCCACACCCAATGCTTATGCTGAGAGACAGTGCGTTCTTGGTTGTAGATTTGACGCGCAAAGCCCGCCGCAACCGCAATGATGACCGCAGAGTACAGGTGCAGTGTCACCGGAGCAACAATATCCGCCCACCCAGCATTCGGCACGATCAGCACCGTCAATATCATCCAAGCGATATTGAAAACCAGTAATCGCCATAACCAGCCCGAACTAATGATGACCGCAAACAAATAAGTCCCGATGATGAACTCATAGAGTATAATTGGGTCGCCAAGACCGCGCAGCTCCTGGGCGACCAGCACGGCAGGTGCAGAGCTGAAAGCGTAGATCAGCGCAGCAGCTCGATAGCCCCCAGCGCGCGCCAACAGGTAAAGCGGAATGAAGAGAACCACAATGCCGATGGTGAAACGACTGCGCGCGTCAAGACTGAGTTCATCGAGCACCGGAGAACGAGAGACGTAGTCGATCCCTATCATCAAGACAGAGACGACGAAGATTGTCAGCAGCAGGGCGGAGACCATCCGAGCGTTGCGGCGCACCCTAGGATCGCTGACACTTGGCAGAGGTTCAATTAACCAGGTTAAAAAAACCCGTAATCGTTCAAAATTGGACGATCGAGTCGACGATGATGATGAGGACGTAACCACATCTCCCCTCCCCAATTTGAGGCTTCCTCACTCACAGTTAGCAAATTTACATAAATTAAGAATTAGTATGTTATGAGTAATGCTCTCTGTCACGCCCGGCGCAAGGCCAGCAGCACCCCGATCGCGATCAGCAGGCCGCCGATGAGACGGCTGGGAGTAAGCTCCTGGCCGAGCAGCGCCGCTCCGAGCAGCGCGCCGACGAGCGGCTGCGCGAAAAATGTCAGCGAAGCGGTGCCGGCATCCACGAGCGCAAACGCCCGGTTCCACAACCACATCGCGCCCGCTGTCGAGACGACACCGAGATAGAGGATGCCGAACGCGACAGGCACATCGATCGCACTCACAGACCGCGTTTGAAGCTCAACCACCGATGCGGGGATGGTGAGCAGCAGCCCGCCAAGGAAAGCGATGACCGTCACGATCGTCGTATCGATGACGGCACTGACACGGCGCACAAGCACAGAATACAACCCCCACGTGAGTGCAGCAAGCGCCAGCGCAGCATTACCTGCGAACAGCTCCGAGCTGAGATCGACCTGCGTTGGGTCGATGATGACGACGACCCCAACAGTCGCCAGCGCGACGGCACCAATCCGGCGTAAAGTCAGCGGCTCGCGTAGGATCAGCGCGGCAAAGACCAAGATGAACGCTGGTGACGCGCTGGTGATGAGCGCTCCGTTGACCGCTGTCGAAAGATCCGTGCCGACGAACTGCGCGCCGACGCTGATGCCGAAACCTACCATACCGACGCCGATCAGCGTGCCCAGGTTACGCCCTGTCAGTCGGACAGGTGGAGCAAGCAAGGTTGATGCATCTCCGCGCGTGACAACAGTCAGCCGGACCTCGGTATTCTGACGGAGAAAATACAAGATCCCCAACACCAGCGCGCCTAGGATGAGCCGGATCGACAGCAGCGTGAATGGTGGAATGACTCGCAGAACGACGTCGGAGACGACATACATTCCGCCCCAGATGGCGGCGGCCAGCAGCCCGTATAAGATGCCACGATGTGAAGCGCTCAAGAGAGAATTTCCTGGGTGACGACGCGATCTGCATCAATTCAACCCGATCGTGCAGCGGAATGCAAAAGGCGCGACCGGCCCATACACTTACTGCTGGTACGCAGCGAACGCACTGCGCAGTACAATTGCAAGTATGATGATCCGATCTTGGCTGATTCTCCTGCTGCTGGCAGCGATGTTGTCAGTGCTGCCACCGGCACAAGCAAATCCATGTGCATTCGCGCCATCACCGCGTCTGCACTCAGGCGCGATCGCTGTTGTGTCTCCAGCAGTGGACGTGCTCAACGTGCGTGCGCTGCCCGCCGTTGGCACGCGCATTCGCGCCCGCATCACACGCGGCACGCGGCTGATCGTGCTCGATGGGCCGAGCTGCAATCGCGCCCTGCACTGGTACCGCGTCGAACTGCCGAACGGACAGCGCGGCTGGGTCGCCGAGGGTGTCTGGTCAGCCTACTATCTCATGTTAGAGGGCGAGACGCGCCCGCCCTCCCCGTTCGACTGGTCTTGCCCACTGCGGGGCGCGCGTATCTGCCCAGCGCTGTAGACAATGGCACATCGCTTACTACGTCTGCTGGCCGTCTTGACGGGGATTTTCATCGCCTGCATCGGGACGATTGTCGCGCAGCCAGCGCACAATCGCACGGCGGAATTCTTCGATGCCGCGGACTGTACCATGCCATGCTGGCACGGCATTCAGCCGGGCACGACGGGTGTCGAGGTGGCGCTGGCCATCCTCGAGGCTGATCCGTGGATCGAGCCAGTTCGCACAACGGAGATCCGCAGTCAGCCGACCTTCTTCTCTTGGCGCTGGAGTGAGGCATACCCCTTTACCCCGTCGATCGTCGACCCCAACATCGAAAGCGATGACGGCAGGATTGGCTTCGCCATCCATCCCAGCCTGGATCAGCTCGTCGTCGGCAGCATCAATCTCAACGCCGGGCTGCCGCTGGCCGATGTGTGGCTCGCGCTGGGGCCGCCGAAGTCGTTCTCCGTCGGGCGTCTGGTCGACCAATCGGGCGGCATCCTGTTATATCTGACGCTGTCCAATCTAGGCTTCGAAGGCCTCAGCGCCACTGTTTACCAGCCGTGCCCGCTCGACCGCGAGATGATGTGGGCAAGCGCGATTTCTGTCCAGATGTCACCTGAGCCGGTCGATGCAGAACGCCTGCTGCTCGACGAGAGTGAAACGCTTGTCCGCCTTCTTCAGCAGTACAACCGGCTGTTCTGTTAATCCCCATCGATGAAGGCGAAGCGGCGCAGATAAGACCATGCGACCCGCAGTTCATGCCAGAGCGGGGCAGCGAACGCTCCAACTGCGACCAGGATGACCAACGGCAGACCGAGCGTGAAGATCTGATCGAGGCCGCCACCATTTGGATCGAACGGACGCACATACAGCACTGAAGCGCTGCCGGTCATCTGGCTGGCCACATGCGCCGTGTAAAGTGGGATGAAGGCTGCCACAGTCGTGATGACCGTCAGCAGCCAGGCCCAGCCCTTCGTGGAACGCCTTGCCGCAGGTGATCTGAACAACGCCCGGGCCCTGACCACCCCGGACATGAGCCAGGCCGACTTGCTCGCCCTCTCCCGCCAGATGCGCGATCTCGGCCAGTTCCAGGGACTCAACGTCGACTGGCAGAACACCCAGTATCAGCAGTCCAACGACATCACGACCCTCTCGTTCCGCGGCACCGCCCGCTTCACCGCCGGCGATCGGAGATTCCGCGTCAC
>CAYTME010000051.1:0-16825 GCA_964438415.1 uncultured Pleurocapsa sp.
AGCGCGCCGGGTTTCCGCTCGTCGTGGCCGAGCTGCCGACGCCGGCGTTCGTGCGCCGTGCCGTCTGCTTTGGCGAGGCGGTTTACAGCGGCGAGATGATCATCGAGGGTGTCCGCGCACGCCTCGTCACCACACCGGGTCGGATCGCATCCGTCACTAAAGCGGGCGAGATCGCCGTCATCGTCGATCCAGAGGGCGATATGCTGCACCGCCTAAATGCCGCTGTCGCGGTTGATGCGCGCATGGTCAAGACAAACCTGGGGACGCGCATAGACGATGCGCCCTTGGTGATCGGCCTTGGGCCGGGTTTCACGGCTGGCCAAGACTGCCACGCCGTGATCGAGACCAATCGGGGGCACGATCTCGGGCGCGTCATCTGGCAGGGATGTGCCGAGCCGAACACAGGCGAGCCGGGTATGATGGCCGGCCACTCGCATTCGCGCGTACTGCGCGCGCCGGTCGATGGACACGTGCACGCCTGCGTGCAGATCGGCGACCATCTGGCGGCCGGACAGAAGATCGCCGAAATCGATGGTCAGTCTGTCACCGCCGCCTTTGACGGTGTTCTGCGCGGGCTGATCCATGAGCAGGTCTACGCGCGCACCGGCATGAAGATCGGCGATCTCGATCCGCGCGGCGAGCGCCGGCACTGCTTTACCATCTCCGACAAGTCGCTCGCCATCGGCGGTGGTGTGTTGGAAGCAATTTTGAGCGCGCCGCAGCTTGCGAGGTTGATCGCACTGCCTCCGGCGGGTTGAACATCCCAGGCATATGAGCAGTCTGACGTCAAACGGGCGCTTATTCGCTGGCGCTAGGGGGCGCGATCGCGGTATGCTGTACGGCATGAGACTGCGACTCGCCCTCGACATCCTCAGCCAAGACGTGGTCGCTTTCACCGGCGCGGGCGGCAAAACATCGGCGCTGGTTGCGCTTGGCCGCGAGCTGGCCGCCGATGGCTGGCGCGTGCTTGCGACCACCACGACCCGACTCGGCGCAGAACAGATCGAGCTGTTCCCGACAGCCTGTCACCAAGCGTTCAGCGGCGCAGCGCTGGCCGAGGCGCTGGAACAGCATCGTTTCGCCTTCTACTACACGGTCCTCCGCAGAGGCAAGGCGCTCGGCATTGCGCCGGAACAGCTCGGCGATCTGATGCGTGAGGCCGAAGCCGATGTAGCGCTGGTCGAAGCCGACGGTGCGCGCCGACTGCCGTTGAAAGCGCCTTACAGTCACGAGCCGGTCATCCCGAACGAGACGACGCGCGTGGTGCATGTCACCGGCTTTCAGGCGTTCGGCCAGCCGCTGACCGACGAACATGTATACAACGCACGTGCACTGGCAGAAGCGGCGGGAGTCCTGCTCGGCTCGCCGATTTCGACGACGGTCTTCGCGCGCGCCCTCACGCTAAGCTGCGACGAGCTGCCTCATGCAGATGTGTCCGTATCCGGATTGATCAACCAAGTCGGTGTTGACGACACACGCGCTCGCGCACTCGCCGGCGAGTGCGCGGCGCTAGCGCTGCGTATGTCATCCCTCGACCGAGTGCTGATCGGTTCGGTGCAGTCCGACGAGCCGATCCACGAGCTGCACCGCCGAGTCAGCGCCATCGTCCCCGCCGCAGGCCTGAGCCGGCGCATGGGGCAGCCGAAGCCGCTGCTGCCCTGGGGTGATGGGGTGATCATCGAGCAGGTCGTGCGCACGCTGCGCGCTGCAGGCGTGGATGAGGTCGTCGTCATCACCGGTGCATACGCGGACGCGGTGCGGACGGCGGCAGAAAGCGTAGGAGCGCGCTGCGTCCACAACCCTGCCTATGCCGAGGGGGATATGCTGTCATCACTCCAGATCGGTTTGCGCGCGCTGAAACCGCGGACGAGCGCAGCCATAATCGCGCTGGCCGATCAGCCGCTGATACGGAAGGTCAACGTGCAGCGCATGCTGCTGGCCTATGCCGAGGGACGCGGCCGCATCGTCGCCCCCAGCCATCAGATGCGGCGGGGACATCCGATCCTGATCGACCGCCGCTACTGGGGGGAACTGCTTGCGCTGCCGCCGGGCAGCGCCCCGCGCGACGCCATCAACCGCCATGCAGACGCCATCGCGTACATCGACTGCGACGACAGCGTTCTGCTCGATGTCGATACGCCCGAGGCCTACGCAAACGCCCTGCGCCGCGCCGGGCTGGGGTGAAGAAGTGATGGTGTATGAAAAGAACGCCTCAAACCGACGAACCGGAGCGAAAGTTCGAGTTTTGGCGTGATTTACTCGTATTCAGCAGCGTTGTTGAGCGCAGTCAAAGAGCATCACCTCTGGCTCACTGCTGTTTCAGCCAGTTGAGCAGACGATTGACGATGCTTTTGCGCTGCGAAAGGGACTGGTTGTATTCCAAGCGCAGTTGATGTGTGAGGTATTCAAGTTCGCTGGCGCGCATCCGCGCGCCGTTGACGATCACCCATTCGCGATCGAGTGCACGCAGGTCGCGCGGTGCCCGATTGTAGAGTCGGGTATACGCTTGGGCATAATCATACATGGCTTGCTCGGCGTCGATGACGTTCATGCGCAACCAGCTCCCAAACGCATAAATGCTGTACGTGCTTACAACTATATTGTATCAGTTTCCCTGTGTAGAGACTAGATTTCGCGAAAATTTCATGATCGCTTCAAGCAGCGACGCCGCCTGCTATAATGAGTTTGTCCTGTCCATCGAAAGGAAGTTCATCGTGACCCCCAGTGCAGCCGATATCCAACATGCAGCCGATGTGATACGCGCGCACACATCGCTTCAGCCCGGCATCGGCCTGGTGTTGGGATCGGGGTTAGGCCCCCTGGCGGACACGGTCGAGGACTCCGTCGTCATTCCCTATGCCGAGATCCCTGGCTTCCCCATTTCGACCGTGTTCGGGCACGCCGGTGAACTTGTAATCGGGCATCTCGAAGGCCGGGCAGTCGTCGTCCAGCGTGGACGCGTCCACTATTACGAGGGCTACTCCCCGGCGCAGATCACGTTTCCGCTCCGCGTCATGCGCGCGCTCGGCATCGAAACGGTCATCCTGACGAATGCAGCGGGCGGCATCAACCGCACGTACCATGTCGGCGACATTATGACCCTGGTCGACCACATCAACTTCATCGGCCTGGCGGGACACAACCCGCTGGTCGGCCCGAACGACGACTCGCTCGGACTGCGCTTTCCCGGCATGGCCCAAGCATATGACCGCCGCCTGCGCGAGCTGGCCGCCGAAGCCGCACAGCAGCTTCAGATCCCGCTGCGCCAGGGCGTCTACGCGGGCGTTTCTGGCCCGATGTTCGAGACACCCGCTGAGATCCGGATGCTCCGATCGATCGGGGCCGATGCGGTCGGCATGTCCACGGTACACGAAACGCTGGTGGCGCGTCACGGCGGCATGCGTGTACTGGCATTTTCCAGCATCACCAATATCTGTATCGACCAGAACGACGCAGAAGGGGACGCCAATCATGAAGAAGTTCTGGAAGCGAGCAAAGTGATTGCACCGCGCATGACGGCGCTCCTGCGCGCTGTTATGCGCAAGCTCGAGGACTGAGCGAAAGCGACTTGTGATGGCGGGCTTGGTCTTTTTCGTCGAACAGATCGCGCTGGGTCTGTACATCTTCATTGCGCTCGGCGCGCTGCTGGCACTGCGCGGTCTGCTGCGCGCACGCAGTGACTACCGCGCGACGCAGTACGAACTGGAACGCGATCTAGCACGCTTCCGCTACTCCAACGGATGGATGATGTTGGTGCTGCTGCTAGAGGCGGCGATCATCGTCTTGGGCGTACAGCAGGTCGTCGCGCCGACGCTGCGCGACCAGCTCGACGCAGCCGCGCTGGCGCAGGTGATCGACCAGGACGATGGCGTCTTCCGCACACCGACACCGCCGCCCCCGAGCGGCTTTGAGATCGACACCAGCAATGTCGTCATCGGCGATACTGGCCTCGGCGAGCGGTCGTTAGCGACCCCAACACTGACGCCCACCCCAGTCGGCACCATTCTGCCTAACGCGCCCGCTGTGATCGGCTGCGACCAGCCTGACCGTGCGTCGCTCCAAGTGCCAGCCAACGGAATGCTCGTCTTCAACCCGATCACGGTGCGCGGCGTCGCTAATGTTGAAAACTTCGCCTTTTACCGGCTGGAGGTCAATGTGCCGTCGGTCGGCAATTTTGTGGTCGCCTCGACCAATACCGTCCCGGTACCGACGATAGGCGAGCTGGGGCAGTTCGTCCCAGCAGCCTATGAGCCGGGTGAGTATCAATTCCGGCTGTCCGTTTTCGATATCACCTCAACCGTGCGCGCCTCGTGCCTAGTGACGATCTATATCAGCGAGCCGCTGCCATCCCCGACACCGCTCGGGACGCCGCCGCCAGGAGCGTGAGCAGTGAGACCGAGCGTCGGCATCATTGGCGCGGGCAGGGTCGGCTCGGCACTGGCACAGTTGTGCAGTGCGCAGAGCTGGCAGATCGCTGCCGTCTACAGCCGCGATCAGGTTCGATCGGCGGCATTGGCGCGAGCCGTCCACGCGCCGAGCGTCAGCCATCCTCATGAAGTGATCGAACGCGCCGATCTCACGCTGCTAACCGTGTCGGATGACGCGATCGCGCTGCTGGCCGCCGACCTCGCCCGTCAGCTCCCAGCCGATCTACCGGGGCATGCCGTCGTCCACACGTCCGGCGCGCACGGCCAAGATGTGCTCGCGCCGCTCTCAGAGCGGGGCTTGATGACCGGCTCGCTGCATCCAGCGTATCCTTTCACTGGAACACCTGTCGTCGATTTAACAGGCGTCGCCTTTGCCGTGGAGACGGACGCCGAGCCGCTGCGGGCATGGTTGTACGCCCTGGTCGAAGCGCTGGGTGGACGCATGCTGGTCATCCCGCCGGGACAGAAACCGCTCTACCATGCGGCGCTCGTCTTCACCAGCAATTATGCCGTCGCGCTCTACGCGTTGGCAGAGCGGCTGATGACCGGCATCGGCGCAGATCGAGCGGCGGCAGATGCCGCGCTGACCGCTCTGCTCCGTGCGACGGTTGAAAACATCGCCGCGCACGGCATCCCCGACGCGCTGACCGGTCCGCTCGTGCGCGGAGACGTGAGCACGATCGATGCCCACCTGCGCGCGCTCGAAGCGCTAGACACTGACGCGGCCGCCCTCTACCGCGCCCTTGCGCTGGCGACGCTGCCGCTGGCAGCAGCGCGCGGCGTCGAGACTGCGAGTTTACGCCAGCGCCTCGAGGCCTTGTTTTCACAAAAGTAATACCAAAAGACAACGTTGGGAAAGCATGATTTTGAAGTAATATGAGATGGAGTTACTACTTAGTAGCGTTAAACTATGACTTCCGGCAACTATGTTTTCGTCACATATTCGCGGACTGATACGAGCTTTGTCAACCGGCTTGTCGGCGACCTGCGCGAACAAGGGATCGACGCCTGGATCGACCGCTTCGATCTCGAGCTGGGAACGCCGGACTGGGAGGAAGCCATCCGGACGGCGATCCGGGGGGCAAAGGCTGTCCTGCTGATCGCGACACCTTCTTCACGCCGTTCCCGTTATGTGAAAGATGAGCTGGGCATCGCCAGCATGTACCGCAGGACGATCTATCCTGTTTGGGTCGAGGGCGACGAGTGGATGGAGTCGGTGCCTCTTGGGCTGGGCAGCTTCCAGGCGATCGACGCACGCGGAGCCGCGTACGAAGAAGCCGTCCACCAGCTCTCGACCGCGATCACGAGTCTGATCGCGCCGGAGTCCAGTCGCACAGCCGCGCACGAGCTGCGAAACGGCACCTCAGGCTTCACCCCACGCAATCCGTACAAAGGTCTAGACCCCTTCACGGCCCAGGATGAACGTGACTACTTCGGTCGCGAGTCGGTGATCGATGAACTCGTGACCCGCATTCACCAGGCGCGGGACAGCCGGCAGCGACTAACCGCGATCGTTGGCGCGAGCGGCAGCGGCAAATCCTCGTTGGTGATGGCCGGCCTGCTGCCGCGATTGATCTCGATGTCCGAAATGATCGTGCTGCCGCGAGTCCTACCGGGCGACCGCACTGACCCATATCCTGCCGCGCCGCAGCATCGTCGAGGTGCTCAAAGACCTGCAGGTGGTCGATGAGGATGCACGAGCGCTTCACTTGATGATCCAGCAGGTGGGCAAGCGCACACTGCTGTTCATCGACCAATTCGAGGAGCTTTTCACACTTACGCAGCGCGAAGACGAACGACGCAAGTTCATCGACTTGATCACGGTTGCAGCATCGGAACCGCGCGGCCTGCTCTCCGTCGTCCTGACGATGCGAGCGGACTTCTATGACCGGCCATTGGTCTACAGTGAGCTGGGCAAACTGATCGAGTCGCACACGTACCTGCTGCTGCCGATGACCACCGACGAGATGCAGGCCGCCATCGAACGACCGGCAGCCCTCTCAGATGTGCAGGTCGGATTCGAGACCAATCTCGTCGGCGACCTCTTGTTCGATGTACGCAATCAACCTGGCGCGCTGCCGCTCCTACAATTTACGCTCGACCAGCTCTTTCAGCGGCGTGAAGGACTTTTGCTGACCCAAAATGCGTACCGCGCCATCGGCGGCGTGCTGGGTGCCCTGGCGCAGCATGCAGAGCAGACCTACCTGCGGTTGAAAGAGGACGAACAAGACGTGGCTTGCCAACTGTTCCTGCGGCTCATCACCCTGGGCGATACAGGGGAGGATACGCGCCGCCGTGTGCCGCTGAACGAGCTGCTGACGCTCTCGAGCGACGAACAGCTCGTCCGCCGAGTGGTCGAGCGCTTTAGCGACGCGCGGCTCATCACGACCGACCGTTTCACAGGCTCAGACGGCCAAGCTATCTCGACGGTCGAGATTTCGCACGAAGCGCTGATCAATCAATGGGAGCGGCTGAACGATTGGCTGTCCACCAGCCGCGAAGCTTTGCGCGAGCAGCGCCGCCTGAACACGGCTGCGCGCGAGTGGTACGCCAACAACCGGCACCCAAGCTATCTCGCCTCCGGCGGCCGGCTGGAGCGCTTCGAGACTTGGGCGATGACCACCGACCTGGCACTCTCGCACGAGGAGCGGATCTACCTCGAGGAAAGCCTGGCCGAACGCGCGCGTCAGCGGGAAGCTGAGCAGCAGCGCGTCGAGCGCGAGCAGCGCAGTGCCCAGCGCGCTCGGCTGTTCACGCGCGCAGCGGCCGTCCTCGGCTTGATCGTCTTCATCGCAGCCGGCATCCTGGCGCTGACTTACTCCGCCCTCTCGACCGCGTTGGTCGAGGTTGCCTCGGCCAATGAGCAGGTCGAGGAAGCGCGCGCCACGCTCACCTCCGTGCCGCAAACGCTCACACCTGCGCAGGAGAGCGTCGCGCTGGCTTCGACCCAGATCTCAAGTGCCAATGCCACACTGTCATTTGTGGAACAGCGCGTTCAAGACAGTGCGCAGCTTGCGGAATCGCTGCGGCTGTCCGCCGCCGGCAGCGCCATCCTGCAGGCCAACGGTGACGCGCAGCTTGCCGCTCTGCTGGGTGTGCGCGCGCTGCGCAGTGCTTATTCCGCCCCTGCCGACGAAGTGCTGCTGCGCGCCCTGCCCGCCATGGACGCGGGCATGGTGCTCGGCGGAGACATCGGGGGCATCTGGACGCTGGCGCTCTCGAACGATGAAACGCGACTCGCCACTGCAAACACAGACGGCACGGCGTCCGTTCGTATCATCGACACCTGGGAAGAAGTGCTGCGGCTGGATGCCCACATCGATCGTACCTGCGCTGTGGCCTTTTCGCCCGATGACCGGCTGCTGCTCACATCCAGCTTCGACAGCACGATCAAGATGTGGGATACGACGACCGGCGCGCTGCTGCGCACGATGCAGGGCCACGAGGGTGAAGTCTGCAGCGTCGAGTTTTCGAGCGATGGCAGCCGCATCATCAGCACCGGCTCGGATTACACCGTCCGCATTTGGGATGCCGCCAGCGGCCGTGAGCTGCTGCATGTGCAAGCCCATGACGACTCGATCTTCACCGCCAGTTTTTCGCCTGACGCCAGCCGCTTTGCAACCGGAAGCGTCGATACAACCGCGCGCATCTGGGACAGCGAGACCGGTGAACTGCTGCACAATCTCGTCGGACATGGAGATACGGTCTTCACGCTCACCTTCTCGCCGGATGGTTCGCTGCTCTTCACCGGCAGCTCCGATCGGGTTGGACGGATTTGGGATGTGGAAACTGGCGAGCTGCGACGGGAACTGCGCGGTCACAGCGATGCAGTCACCTGCGCAGCGTTTTCGCCTGACGGTACCCAAATCTTGACTGGCAGCGGTGATCGCACCGCACGTCTGTGGGATGTCGACACCGGGAGCGAACTGAATCTGCTCCGAGGCCACCAAGAGTCGATATTCTTCGCCACTTGGGGCCGCACACCGGGGGTCATCTTCACGGCCAGCATCGACGGCACGCTGCGGCAGTGGAACCTGGCCGAACAGTTCAGCGGCATCTTCAGACGCCACACCGATCAGGTCTACGCGGCGGCGTTTTCACCGGACAATACGATGGTACTGTCCGGGGGCAACGATTTCATCGCTCGCCTCTGGAGTATTGAGACCGGGCAGGTGCTGCGCGTTTTTGTCGGTCACGGCGACTCGATCGCCTCACTCGCCTTCACCCACGACGGCAGCCGCATCGTCAGCGCATCATCCGACTCGACGGTGCGAGTTTGGGACATCGCCAGCGGCGCCGAGATCATGCGCCTAACCGGTCACAATGAGGATGTGTACGGGCTGGCCATCTCTCACGACGACCGGCGGCTCTACACCGGCGGCGTCGACCGCTACATCCGGATGTGGAATCTGGAGACAGGCGAAGTCATCCGGCAGGTCATAGGACATGGACGGGCCGTGTTCGGCCTGACGCTGAGCGCGGATGGGCGCTATCTTCTCAGCATCGGTGACGACCAGCACTCGCGCATTTGGGACGCCGAGACACTGGAGTTGATCTCGGAGCAGCGGCATCCTGTGCGCATCTTCGGCGCGGATTTTTCGCCCGACGCCAGCCGCTACGCCATCGGCGGCGCGGATGGTCGGGTATTTATCTATGACACGCAGAACAACGCGCTTGTGGGGACATTAGAGGGTCACATAGCAGGAGTATCCTCCCTGCAGTTTTCGCCCTCTGGCGACCTGCTCGTCACCGGTGGTGCCGATCACACCGTGCGTCTGTGGGATATCGCCGCGCAGCGTGAGCTTCGCCGTCTGACTGGACACACATCCGACGTCTTCACCGTCGAGTTTTCCGCACGCGGCGATCTGGTGGTGAGCGCAAGTCTCGATCAAACCGTGCAGATCCATGACGTGGACTATCGCAGTCTGATCGCCCGTGTCTGCGACCGTCTGGCGCGCGATCTGACCGCGGCCGAACGGCTTCAATACGGTATCGGCGAGACAGACGCGACCTGCCCGCAGTTGGGCACGGTGGCGCAAGTCATGCCGCCCACGCCGACGCTCGATGCCAGCATCATCCTGCCCGTGTGGACGCCGTTCCCCACACCGACGCCATATGCCGGTGTGCTGCTGAGCGCGAACGATATTCTCGAAATCCCGATCGGTGCCCAGATCACAGTCGATGGCGATCTCAGCGACTGGGCGGACGCCAGCTTCATCGAAGTGACGAAGGGAACACAGCAGTCGAATAACCCGGCCGAGAATGGATCGTTCCGTTTCGCCGTTGCCGCCGACGAGAACTACCTCTACGTCACCATGAGCACGCCCGACCAGACGATCATCACGGGACAGCATGGAGACCAATTCTGGAATGAAGACTCGTTCGAGTTCTACGTCAATTTGAGCGGCGACTTGGAAGCGCCTGAATACAGAGACGGCATCTATCAGGTCAACATCAACGCGATGTACCTTGATGAACTGGAACCGAACCCGTCCACCGTCACAGGTTTGGACACGGAGGCGGTCCCAGTGCGGGCGATCACCTTCCGCACAGCCGATGGCTGGGGTTTCGAGGCGGCGTTCCCCCTCGGTGAGTTCACGCCGCGCCCAGGAGTCGCAATCGGTTTCCAGGCGCAGCTTAACGGGACGAGTCGGGGCGACCGGACGGTCAAGCTGATCTGGTCATCGCTCGACCGCAGCGACACGTCGTGGCAGGACCCCTCGGTCTTCGGCCGTATCGTCTTCGCCGACCCGGCCAACTAGCGCCCGATTTGCCCGCGCACGGCGGTCAGCAGCCGCGCGCTGCCCTCCG
The DNA here is from genome assembly GCA_964438415.1 of uncultured Pleurocapsa sp. Lineage (GTDB taxonomy): Bacteria > Chloroflexota > Anaerolineae > Aggregatilineales > Phototrophicaceae > Flexifilum. The sequence goes on from CAYTME010000051.1 coordinate 10,239, forward strand.
CCGTGCGCGCATCGTGGCGCTCCGCATCAACGTGTATGACAGGGATACCACGGCGCACGTACTCGAACACCATGTCCCGTGTGTACGCGTGGATCGCCGCGACGTATTCACGGCTGTGCCCCAGGATCTCGAAAGCGCGTCCTCGCGCGCTCAAGCGAGCGTAACAGGTCTCGATGGGAGCCTCCACGCTGACGATCGCGGATGGTTCCGGGTAATCGTACTGCGCGCGAATGATCTCCGTCAGGGTTTCGTAGAGCCGAAATTCTGCAGGCGTGACCAGCGCCCGCTCGTGCATGTAACGTCCATAGACCCGCGTGTTGGTCGGCGCGCCTGCGTCGATCACCGCGATCGCTGCATCTGGATGCTGCGCTGTCACTGTCTGGTAGATGCGCACGTACTGCAAGTAATAGTAGGTCTGGCAGGCGAGTGCCCAGCGCGCCTGATCGCGGGCGTAATCCGGCAAGAAAGGGTTATCGTCAACTGGCTCCGGCACAAGCACGCTGCTCTCAAGTTGTGACGCCAGCACCTGAGCGACGGTCGTCTTGCCTACCCCGACCGCGCCGAGGATAAACACGTTCAATCGTGAACTCATCGATGCACCCGACCATTCACCGCCTCAGCCCAACGATCATAGCACGAGGTTTGATCCGCAGGGTTCTCAACACAAATCGTTACGCAACCTGACGATTTGAGAGGTCGTGATAGCTATCACAACCTCTCAGGATAGGTTTTGATAGCCTTTCTTGCCTATACTGCGGACATAGTTTGTGCAGGCGTGCACAATCGGTGAGTGAGGAAAGGAAGTCGGCTATGCAAATTTCACGCCACTGGCGCATCAAGCCGCAGCGGTATCGCCTCGAGGGCATCCGCTTCGAGAATGGGGAGGTCAGCCTCCAGGTTCGCCCGACGAGCACGCGCGAGGATGTAACCAAGGCTTCAAACAGCCGCGAGTCGCAGCCGAGCGCACAGCCGATGCTGGCGGGAAAGTAAGCATCGATGAGCGACTCGCTGCGCAAGGACGTCGAGCTGCAGGGAGAACGCTTCGCCTTCAGCGGCGGCGGCACGGTTTACAGCTATACCGTCGTCCAGGAAGCGCCCGAAGGATTCGAAGACCAGGCACCGTATGTTTTGGGACTGATCAAGCTGGACGAAGGTCCGATGATCACCGCGCAGATCACCGATCTCGACGAACAGCCGATCGCGATCGGTGACCGGGTCGAAATGGTGACGCGCAAGCTCACGACCGAAGGTCCGCGCGGCGTCATCATCTATGGCTACAAGTTCCGCAGGGTGCTGGCGCGCAGCTAGTGTCGGCAAACCTCAACAGAATCACGGCGAGGACAGGTGTCAATGCCTGTCCTTTCTCGTTTGAAACGAAACCATTTCAGCGGATGAACGGCGCGGGCAGTCCTGCCAGCGCGTCCGCGATCCGCTCGCGATGGTTCTCCATCACGTCGAGCTGATCGATCTCCTGCGGGGTGAAATACCCGAACGCCAGCGTCTCATCGCTAAGGCCCGCCTCCCCACCATTAACCTCAGCGATGAACGTGAGCGCCACCAACTGCCAGCGTCCGCCATCCGCATACTCCACCACCATATCTGGAGATGAGTAAACGCCAAGCAGCCGGCGCACGCGGACGATCAACCCTGTTTCCTCGTATACCTCGCGCACGCAGCACTCGATGGCGCTTTCGCCGGGATCCATGCGTCCGCCCGGCAGGCACCAGCGCCCATTGTCGCTGCGCTGCGTCAGCAAGATGCGCCCTTTCGAGTCAAAAATGACCGCTGCGCAGCCGACGGCCAGGCGAGCCGTCCTGCCGATGCGCGGGCCGTAGATGAGGTTGGCCACGATGCCCCCTGCAAGTGATGCTTCCCTCACGCTATTGTCCAACACGATCGGCGCTCCTGTCGAGTAGGTTCGACTCGACAATGAACGCAGCGAATGCTTCTGCCTGATGACGAGAGCCTGCGCTGTTCATGTGGACGTAATCGCTCCAGTAGCTCGCCTCCTGAGGCGCAAGCGGCGCGTAGTCGATCAGCGGAACATCGTACTCGGTCGCGAGGCGGCGCAGAATGTCGTTGTGCTCTGCCACGGCGACGCGCCAATAATCCAGCGCATCCGCCGAGTCCTGCTGAAACGCCCAAGTGCTGAACAGCAGCGGGATCTCATGCATGCGTGCTACAGCGATCAGGTTGACCAGATTGCGCTCGAAATAGATTGGGCGATTGGCCGCGACATTTGCCGCTTTTTCGCCGCCAGAGTCGCATTCCACGCGCGCTCGCGTCTGCGTACTGGCGAGCTGCCCCGGATCGCCCTCGATACCCAAGTTGATCGCCAGGAAACGGTAAAGCACGCTGCGGCTCAACGTCCCCTGGTTGATGTCCGCGAAGACTGCGCCGCGCGGATCGAGACCCAACAAGGGATTGACTCCGCGGTAGCAGTCCGGGCTGACCTCACGCGGCAGCACGTCGTTGCCCGCGTGATAGATGATCACCAAATCAGGCTGCAGCTCAACGATGCGCAGGGCGAAATTGACGAACGTATTCCAAGTCGTGTAACCGTGCACGCCCGCATTGAGCACCTCGACCCAGGCATATCCATACTGCTCACGCAGCGTGCGCTCCAGCCATGCCGGATACGACTCGTCAACCGGCGTGAAACCGTAGGTCGTCGATCCGCCCATCGCGACGATGCGCAGCACGCCGGCCGGCTTCGGTACGGCGATCTCCGCGCCGCGATAGCCGAGCGCGTTGTGACCTTCGCGATCTGGTGACAGACCGTATTCGATCAGCGGCAGCGCGATGATGTACGGATCGAGCGCAGCAATCTCATCCTCGGTGTAGAGATAGCTGATGCGCTGCGCCTGGCTGCCGAAGACACCGAAGAACAGCCGCAGCAGCAGCTCCAAGCCAATGGCGATCAGCGCCAGCGACAGCGTGAACGCGCCGACCATCTGCAAGCCACGCGCGATGCGCGTGGTGCGCGCATGGGCTGCGATGGTTTTCGCTGTGTCCACATCCGAGACCTCCATCGGTGCCGGCAGCATGACGATCAGCAGCGCCGTCACCAGCAGAGCGGTGCCGAGAAAAGCGAGGAACAAGGTCGAGGGCTGCTCGATGAAGTACGAGATGGGCAGAGCGTATTCTTGAACTGCCCCATCGGGCAGAACGACGCGCAGCGTAGGCCGCGTCTGCTCCTGCAAACATGACCGCGCCGTCCCCTGGCCGATGACCGGCTCATCGTCGAGATAGACCTCACGCACACCCTCGACCTGCCAGGATACCAGTACGCAGTCGCCAGGTGCGAAGACGGTTCGGCGGTCGGCGCTGAACTCAATGGTTGCACCGCCGCTCTCAAGGCTGACCATGCTCGCACCAGGCACCAGCACCAGTGCAGCCGCTGCAACCAACAGCACGAGCAGGCTGAACGCCACACCTGCCAGGAGGAGATGCTTCGTTTGGCGACGCAAATTTATATACTCACGGCACTGCCATCAGCCCCAACTGTCGAAAAAGTGAGCGTCCCGCCGCCTTCCGACACGCCGATGTCGATCTTGGTGCCGCGCGGTGGATTGGCGCGCAGCAGGAAATCAGCCAGCGGTTCGCGTACAAAGCGCCGGATAATCCGCCGCAGCGGTCGTGCCCCGTACTGCGGCTCGTTGTTCTGCGCCAGCATCCACACCTGCGCCTCCGGCGAAAAATTGAGGCGCAGGCCGCGCTCAGCCGCCATCTTGGCCTCTTTCTTGAGCATCAATTTGAGAATGTCAGCCATGTCCTCATCGCTGAGGGCGTTGAACATGATCACCTCATCGAGTCGGTTGAGGAATTCAGGCCGGAACCACGAGCGCACGGCTTCCATCGCGGCTTCGCGCACGGCGTCATCGATGACGGGAACGGCCAAGTCCTCAGAACCGAGGTTGCTGGTCAAGATGATCACCGTCTCACTGAAGCTCACCTGGTTGCCCCGACCATCCGTCAGGCGGCCTTCCTCGACCATCTGCAGCAGGATATCCATGATGCGTGGATGCGCTTTTTCCACTTCGTCGAACAAGACGATGATATACGGCTGCTGCTTGACTCGTTCAGTGAGCTGGCCGCCAGCTTCGCTGTCCACATAACCGCTGGGCGAGCCGAGCAGCCGGTTGAGGCTGCTTTCGTCTTTGAACTCGCTCATATCCAGCGGCAGCATTGCCTCCTCGGTTCCGAACATGAATTCGGCCAGAGCGCGCGCCAGCTCGGTCTTGCCGACACCGGTCGGCCCCAAGAATAGGAACGCGCCGATCGGGCGTTTGGGGTCTTTGAGACCGACGCGCGCCGTTTTGATCGCGCGGCTGACGGCGAGCACCGCCTGATCCTGTCCGATGAGACGTTCTTTGAGATGCTCAACCATGCTGGCGTAGCGCAAACGCTCGTCTTCACCAAGCTTGCTGACGGGGATCCCCGTCATCTGACTGGCAGCAAGCGTGACATCTTCGGCATCGAGCGACGACGGATCGGGCAGGTCCGGGCGGAATGGGAGCTGCGTCTGCCGCGCCATGCTCACCAGCGCTGCCGAGCGATGCAAGAGCTGCTCTGCACCCCGCGGCAGCGGACTCGTCCCCATATAGCGTTTGGCCAAACGGACGGTCAGCTCCACCGCTTCGTCGGTGACCTTGAGATCGTAATCGGACTCGATGTGTGGGCGCAGCACGCGGATGATCTCGGTCGCTTCCTCGATGCTCGGCTCCGGCACGCGCAAGATCTGCGCATGTTCGATGATGGCGTTGACGCTAGCGAGCCGGTTCTGCAGCTCCTGCTCGGTCGTCGTCCCGATGATGACCGGATCGTCCTCTAAGAACGCTTTCTGCACCATCGGTGTGGCTTTGGCGAACTCAGCTCGGATCGGTCCGCCGAAAAAGCGGTGGATGAGCGGGATGAAGAAGATGCCGCCGCGCGCTCTGTTCAGGCCAGCGCGCACCGCTTTCTGATCGCTGTCGAGCAGCGCAGCTTCATCAACCTGCACCAGGCTCTTGAGACCATTGGGACCTTTGCCCTCGCTCATGAGCAGCGCCAGGCTGTAAGCCAGCGTGCGTTTGCCGACACCATCTGGTCCGACAAGCAGGATATGCCGGTTGACCGACTGCGAGAGGATGTTGATCATCTCACGCAGCAGCGGCTCGCGGAAATAGACGGCCTTGAGCTTGCCGATGCGCGCTGTCGCGACGAAATCCTGCGCCGCGCCATCCACACGGGCGACGACCTTGCTGTTATCGCTGATCAGGTCTTGGATCGCCTTAGGTGTGATACCGTGCTGGCGCAGCAGACCGCTGGTGCTCATGCTGCTTTCCGCGAGCACCTGGAGCATGTGATCGGTATCGACGCGCACTTCACCGCTCGCGCCAGCCAGTGTCAGCGCCTCATCGATCAAGATGATCGTCTGGCGCGACATCGGCACCAGCCGGTGTCCTGCCGCAGCGAAATCGAGGTTGCCGTCTTGGTCGCGGCGCTGTTCGGTAGCCAGATGCGTCTGTCGCTCCAGACGCTCCAGATCGACCCCGCGTTCGGCCTTGAACAGCGCCAGTATCTTTGCGCCGCAGCAGCGCCAGCAGCAGCAGCTCCGGGATCAACATCGACTTTCGATATTGGTCTTTCAAGGCGACGGCGTCGTTGAGGATGGCATCGGCGTCTTTCGAGATCAAGTCAGGATTGAGCGTGCCCATCTGCGCGTGCTGTCCTTCGTTTCGTTATGCGCTGCATCCTGCGCAAGGGTAGCGGAAAACCGAGGTCGCGGCAAGCGAAAGCCGCCTTCATTCCTCCACAGGAGCACCGTTCGCTGGCGCTTGGATGCCGTTTGAGGTCTAATTGTGATCGTCAGATTAAGGACGGCATCCCCTATGTCGAACGCACGGCTCACCATCCGCGACTTCCAAAAATTCAAGGTCGACGGCGTCCCCATCCCTATGCTGACGGCCTACGATGCCACCAGCGCCCGTCTCGGAGAGGCCGCCGGCATCCCCGCGCTGCTCGTCGGCGATTCGGTCGGCATGGTCGTCCAGGGACACACGACGCCCGTCCCCGTCACATTGGATCACGTCATCTATCATGCCCAGATTGTCGTCCGTGTGACGCAGAAGCCGCTCATCATCGGCGACATGCCGTTCATGACCTACAACATCAGTCCAGAGCAGGCGCTCAGCAGCGTCGCCCGCTTGATGCAGGAAGGCGGTGTCGGTGCGGTCAAGATGGAAGGCGGCGGCTACCTGGCGCCGACCATCGCTCGCATCGTCGAGGCGGGCATCCCCGTCATGGGACATATCGGCTTACAGCCGCAGAGCGTCCACAAATATGGCGGGATGCGCGTGCAGGGACGCGACAGCGTCGAAGCCGCGCGCCATTTGATCGACGACGCCATCAAGGTGCAGGCCGCTGGAGCCTTCGCCATCGTCATCGAGGGCGTGCCGGTCGAGCTGGCGCAGATGATCACCGAACGGCTGCACATCCCCACGATCGGCATCGCCGCCGGGCCGCACTGCGATGGTCAAGTGCAGGTGTTTCATGATCTGCTTGGGCTGGATGAGGCAGTGCATCTGCGCCATGTTCGCCGCTAC
>CAYTME010000051.1:16835-18954 GCA_964438415.1 uncultured Pleurocapsa sp.
TGGATCGTGGACGCCGCCGCCACGCCCCAGGTCCGCCGCTACGCCGAAGGCGCGAAAACCTTCCGCGAAGCGATCGCCCAATACGCCGCCGACGTGCGCGCGGGCAGCTTTCCAACCGATGAGCACGCCTTTGCCATGAAGCCGGAGGTGCTCGCCGCACTCGACGGCGCAGAGGTGGACTAGCGAGCACACTGCGCACAAGGAGTCACCGTTGCAGATCATCGAAACCATCCCCGAGCTGCGCAGCGCCCGCGCTGCCCTGGGAAGCAGCGTTGGCGTCGTTATGACGATGGGCGCGCTGCACGAGGGCCATCTAGCGCTCGTGCGGGCAGCGCGAGCAGATCATGCGCGCGTCTTGGCGACCATCTTCGTCAACCCGACCCAGTTCGGCACAGGAGAAGACCTGAGCAAATATCCGCGCACGCTGGAAGCCGACCTCGAGCTACTGCGCGCCAGCGGTATCGATCTCGTGTTCACACCGGCGGCGGAAACGGTCTACCCACCCGGCTTCCAAACCTACGTCGAGGTCGAGGGTGTGACGCAGCGGCTCGAAGGCGCAGCTCGACCCGGCCATTTTCGCGGCGTCGCGACTGTCGTCACCAAACTGCTCAATCTGACCCAGCCGAGCACCGCCTACTTCGGTCAGAAGGACGCGCAGCAGGTCGTCGTCATCCGGCGTCTGATGCGCGATCTCGATTTCCCCTGCGCGGTCGCCGTCATCCCTACCGTGCGCGATGCCGATGGCTTGGCGCTCAGCTCGCGCAACCGCTACCTAACGCCAGATCAGCGCGCGGCCGCGCCCGCGCTGCACCGCGCCTTGGCAGCGGCGCAAGCGGCCTACGACGCAGGTGAACGAGAGCCAGATGCGCTGCGCGGCGCGGCCATGATCGCGCTGGCGGCGATCGGGCAGGTCGAGTATGTGTCGCTGGCCGACCCGCGAACACTGGAAGAAATCGTCGCGCCGACGGACAGCCCACTGCTGCTGTCGCTGGTCGTGCGCTTCGGCACCACGCGTCTGCTCGACAACTGTATGCTGCCCGGCTGGCTCAACACGCGCGAAGGTCTGACCGCCGAATTGGGTGCGAGCTGAGAGGCTGGCCCTGCGGCATCTGCGCCAAAATACAGCGAGAGGCGGTCATCGCTGGCCGCCTCTGCCATAGAGTGGAGTGAGGAGGAGAGTCTCTATCAAGACCATCCTAGTCTAATCTGATCTTACGCTCACTTGTACAGCCCCGCGAGTGACAGACATCATGCCCGCCGTCGCGGTTTGTCATACCTGAATGCGCCCGCTGCCCAGCCAGCCGCGATAGATCGGGCGCACGGGTTCGGCGGCGACGAAGGCTTCGGTGTGCGTCTCCTGCACCACTGCCAGCAGACGTGGGATATCGCGGTTATCGACCACGCTGCGCAGGACACTCACGGTGCCCTCGCGCCCCTCACCGGTGGACTCGGTCACCCCGAATCCCGCCGCGCGCAGCGCCTCGGCGATCTCATGGCCTTTGAGCCGCGTGATAATATTGACCGACATATAGCTCAGGAAATAGCGCGCCTCGATCACCATGCCTAGGTAATTGCCAGCGGAAAAGCCGAGGCAGTAGGCGAATAAATTGACCACGTTCGTCAGGTCAGTGGCAACTGTGGAGATGGTGTAGGCGAACAAGAGCGCCTCGATGAACGCCATGATCGACGACAGGAGCCGCTGTCCTCGATTGACGATGATGACGCGCACAGTGCCGATGCCCGTATTGAAGATGCGCAGCACGAAGATCAACAAAGCCGTCAGCAGCATTTCTTGCGTCATGTCGTCAGCTCCCGCTGTAAGCGATCCGCCAGATGTGCCCGTAAACGTAGTCCGCCACCAAAAGCGACCCATCTAGCGCCTGCGTCACATCGACCGGTCGGATCAACCCAGTGACAAATGGCTCTGGTCGATACTCCACCCGCGCTGTCGGGTCGGTAGGCACAGCGCGCGGGTCGATGCGCACGATGCGCTGGCCGCCTTCGACGGCGTTCCAGAGCGCGACAAACAGCGAGTCGAACATGTTGGCCGGGAACTGCGACCCGGTGTAGGCGACCAGGCCGCGCGCTTGCAGGTTCGAAGCGTCGTTCAGGAAGGCCA
>CAYTME010000052.1:0-11011 GCA_964438415.1 uncultured Pleurocapsa sp.
TGCGCAGCAAATCGCCTGCTTACTTGCTCGATGCGCTGTACGGGGCGATGCACGCGCACGACTACCGCACGACGACCGCCGCCGCGCAGGCATACGCCGATCAAGACGCCGCGCCAGAGCCGCTGATCGCGCTGCTGACTGAGGTCGCCTGCACCGATGACGGCACGCTGCTGCACAACTTCAAACACCTGTACTCGATGGTCGATGAATTCAAGGCCTCGACGCTGCCGGATCGTTGGGTTTACCTGGTCGGCGCGGCGCGCTGGATCGCCTGGTATGCGGGCAAGAACACGCGCGTACACGCGCGCGCTTGTGCAGCGCTCGGCCTGCTGCCCGAGCCAGCAGGCGTGCCGGTTTGACGTCGGGCGATGGGGCTTGACCGGTCAAGCCCCAGGCGATCCGTCACATTCCATCCGACGGGCGATTACTCTGGTATCTGGAGGCTGGCGCGCATTTCGTTTTCGGCTGCAAACGCTGTGAACGTTGGGATGCAGTCAGCGCGCTCGGCGCAGCCGATCAGCCCCGGCATCCGAGTGCGTCCGCCGCGCATTTCTTTGCTCATATAAAACAGTGCGCGTTAGAATGCCGCGCCAATCCAAAAAAAGATGGATGTGGCCCTATGAAACGTAGTTTCTTGTTCAGAGCTTACCCTTACGCGTTGATCGCCCCGGCGCTCCTGCTCGTGATCGGGGTCAGCCTCTACCCGATGATTTACAGCTTCTGGCTCAGCTTGCAGCGGACACGGCGCGGCGTGCAGGAGTTCGTCGGGCTGCGCAACTTCGAGATCATCCTCAACAGCCGCGACTTCTGGAACAGCTTGGGGCTGACGGCCGTCTACGGCGTCATCTTCGTCCTCGTCGTCATGATCCTCGGCTTTCTGCTGGCGCTCCTCTTCAACCGCGGGATACGCGGCGCGGGCATCTTCATGACGATCATCTTCGTGCCCTGGATGCTGTCGGAGATCGTGGCCGGCGTCATGTGGCGCTGGATGTTCCTGCCTCAGCTCGGCGTGCTGCAAAATCTCTTGGGACCGCTGTTCGGCGCGAATTACACCTTTCTCGCCTCCGGTTCCGGGGCGATGGGCGTCGTCATCGCCTCGACCGTGTGGCGTACGATGGCCTACGCCATGATCTTCATCTTGGCCGGCTTGCAGACGGTGCCGCGCGAGCTGGGCGAAGCCGCCCAGATCGACGGTGCCAACCAGTGGCAGCGCTTCTGGAAGGTGACATGGCCGCTGGTGCTGCCGACGACCCAGGTGACGATCGTCTTTTTGACGATCCAGGCCATCAACGGGATCGGCATGTTCCTGTCGATCACCAGCGGCGGGCCGGGGCGCTCGACCGAGGTGCTCAGCCTGCACATGTACCGCGAGGCGCTGGAGTTCTTCAACTTCGGCTACGGCGCGGCGCTGGCGGTGATGATGTTCTTCTTGAACGCGATACTCGCCTTTGTCTATATCAATTCGCTGCGCACGCAGAACGTGCTCGATTGAGGAGACTGCGCTGATGGCTCGTACGATCGCCACCCCGACCGAAGTCGCGCGGCCAGCCGCCGATCCAACCCCGGCACTGCTGCGCTGGTGGGCACGCAACTGGGTCTATGTCGTCTTGGTCGCGCTTTGTCTGGCGCTGCTGTTTCCGATCATCTACACGTTTCTCACATCGCTGCGCCCGCGCGGCTTCGGCCTCTCGCGCGAGCTGTTTTCGAGCCAGGGGCTGTACTTTGGCCATTACGAACAGCTCCTCTCGACGCCGCGCTTCACGCGCCAGATCCTCAACAGCGCCATCAACAGCATCGGCGGCGCGGCGCTGACGACCGTCGTCACGGCGCTGGCGGGCTATGCCTTCGCCCGACTGCGCTTCCGCTTCCGCGCGCTGACATTCTTCTTCATCGTGGCGATGATGATGCTGCCGGGCATCACCAACCTGATCCCGCTCTTCCGCATCGCCAGCGAGCTGGGCATCCGCGATACCTATCTGGTCATGATCCTCGTCTACGGCGCGTTCGGCATCCCGTTCGGCATCTGGGTCATGAAAGGTTTCTTCTCCAGCATCCCGCGCGAGCTGGAGGAAGCCGCCTTCGTCGATGGTGCCAACCCGGTGCAGGCGCTGCTGTTCGTCATCATCCCGATCTCGCTGCCGGGGCTGACCGCCGTCTTTCTGACCAACTTCGTCTTCAACTGGAACGACTTCCTGACCGCGCTCGTGCTGCTCTCCAGCACCGACATGAAGACGGCGACCGTCGGCTTGTTCGATTACCAGAACCAGCTCACGGGCAACAACAACGAGCTGCTCAACGCGGCCAGCGTCCTGATCATGATCCCCGGCATCTTCATCTTCCTGCTCGCGCGCAAGGCGTTCTTCCGCGGCATGATCGAAGGCGCTGTCAAAGGCTGATATCACACGCACACCACAGGATGATCTCCATGACCGACGATGTCCTCTACGTCCAAAAAGGTCCAGCCACCCTGACCGAGATGAGCGGCGAAGCCGTGCGCCAGGCGCTCGAACAGACGGACGTGCTGCTGCTGCCCGTCGGCGCGACCGAACATCACGGCGCGCATCTGCCGCTCGGCACCGACAGCATGGAGGCGCGCGAGATCTGCCGCCGGACGGCGCTGCGGCTGGCCGCCGACGGCTGCCCGGTTGTCATCGGGCCGGTCATCCCGTTCGGCACGTCGAGCTTTCACATGGGCTTTCCCGGCACGATCTCGATCAGCGCCGAGACGCTCATCCGCCTGCTCAAGGAAGTCTGCTTGTGCCTGTACCAGACTGGCTTTCGCAAATTTGCGCTCATTCACGGGCACGATGGCAGCCTGCCGTCGATGATGGTCGCCGCGCAGGAGCTGGTCGATGCGACGCCGGACGCGCAGGCGATGGTGCTCAACTGGCTGACGCCGCTGAGCAAGGTCTATCACACGATCCAAACCTCGAAGAAGGGGGAAGGCCACGGCGGCGAAGGCGAAACCGCGCGCCTGCTCGTCACTCACCCGGAGATCGTGCATCCGGAGCTGGGGACGGCACATCACCTCGACCCGCAGGTGATGCGCAAGATCCAGGGGCCGGAGCACATCAAGACCGGCGGCGGCATCTTCTACGCGACGCGCAGCTATCGCGAACACACGCCCTACGGCCACATCGGCGATCCGGGATTGGCGCAGCCCGAGACGGGCGACAAGGGCTACGCTGTGATCGTCGATTGGATCGCGGGCGTGATCGCGCGAGATTACTTCGGGCGCTGAACGCTGTCTGCCGGGGCACTTTGCGCGTACAATAGCATGTAGAGCAGATCGTCACAGCGTCGAAAGTCAGTCCGCGATGTCCGACCCGCACCCCCACTCCCCGCGCGCACAGCGCCTGCGTGAAGCCGGCTACAAATTGACGCAGGCCCGGCTGACGGTGCTCGATGTACTGGAAGAGAGCGGTGGCCATCTCACCTCGCACGAGGTGCTCGACCGCGTCAGCGCCATCGATCCGAGCATCGGGCGCGCCAGTGTTTTTCGCTGCCTCGATCTGTTCACGCGGCTCTCGTTCATCCGCCCGACGTATATCGACAGCAGCGCGACGCCGACCTACGTGCTGCTGCCGGATGGCCATCATCATCACATCATCTGCACCGAGTGCAGCCGCGTGATCGAGTTCGAGGACTGCGAGCTGGAGACGCTGATGCACGAGCTGGAGGCGCGTCTCCATGTCGTGCTGACCGGCCACCTGCTCGAATTCTACGGCTTGTGCGAAACGTGCTGCCGTTCGGAAGCGCGAGACCCTGAATGAAAGCCGCGCGCGCGGCGCAACGTCGGCCCTGTGACGTGCGTACATATGGATGATTTTCAAGGCTGACGTACGCACATCACGGGAGGTACATTCGATGCAGCGCAGTCAAGGAAACCAAGGCGGCTGGTCTGGCAGCAGGTGGCTGGTGCTGCTGCTGATCGGTCTCTTGATCGTCGTGTTTGGGACCGATCTCGAGCTGCCCTGGTGGCTGATCTTTGTCGGTGCGGGGGGTATTCTCTTGCTGAACAGCATCAAGAGGCGCACATGATGACCGAGAAGAGATGCGGCCTTGAGCTATAATCAGGCTGTCGCACAAAAGAGCGGGGGAAGCGAGCGCCCATGTTACAGCCAGATCAGATGGTAGGCCCGTACCGCATTGTCGGTCAGGTTGGGCAGGGCGGCATTGCGACCGTCTACAAAGCGTGGCACGAGCGGCTCGATCGCCATGTCGCCATCAAGGTCATGCATCAAGCCTTTTTGCAAGACCCGACCTTCCTCACCCGGTTCGAGCGCGAGGCCAAGATCATTGCGCGCCTCGACCACCCGCACATCGTGCCGGTCTACGATTACGCCGACGTGGACGGCCAGCCGTACCTGGTCATGAAATTCATCGCCGGGCGCACGCTCAAGCAGGCGCTGCTCAAACGCCCGCTCACGCTCGACGAGATCCTGCGCGTGATGACCCCGCTGGCCGACGCGCTCGATTACGCCCACCGCATGGGCGTACTGCACCGCGATATCAAGCCGTCGAACATCATCCTCGACGCCAACGATATCCCCTACCTGACCGATTTCGGCATGGCGCGCATGGCGCAGGCCGGCGAAAGCACCATCAGCGCCGATATGATGCTCGGCACGCCGCAGTATATCTCCCCCGAACAGGCGTTGGGCAAGACCGATCTCGATGCGCGCACAGATCTGTATTCGCTCGGCGTCGTGCTGTACGAATTGATCGTCGGACAAGTGCCCTTCAGCGGTGACACGCCGTACTCGATCGTCCACGACCATATCTACCGCGAGCTGCCCCGCCCGAGCGCCGTCAACCCTGAAGTGCCGCCCGCCGTCGAGGCTGTGCTCATGAAGGCGCTGGCCAAAGAACCGGCGCAGCGCTACGAGTCGGCTGCGGAGCTGATCGAGGCGCTGCGCGAGGCGGTGCAGTCCTCCGGTCTGCGCGCGCTCGCCCCCGACCGGCAGACGCGTGCGCTCGACGCGATGGCGAAGCTGCGCGGTGCGGCGCAGCCCGACGGCGACCGGGCACCCGTCATCCCGGCTCCGATCTCGCACAATGAGTCCTCCTCCGACCGCAAGGGCAGTGTCGAATTCTCGCTCGACCTGGGCAGCGAGGAGCTGCGCAGCCAACTGCGCGAGGTCGGGCAGGAAGTGCGCGGCGCGTTCCAGGAGGTCGGCGAGCAGCTCCGCGAGGCGTTCGGAAGCGAGTCCTGGCGCGAAACGTGGGCGGAGTGGACGAGCGACAGCGAGAGTCAGGGACGCACTGCCGTCCCCAGCGATGAAGAAGATGCCATCCGCCAGCGCGTCGAGAAGAGCATCCGCGCGCGCAACGAGTTCCTCGGCCACCTGGCGGCTTACCTTGGCGTCAATATCGTGCTGTGGGCGATCTATCTTGCGTCCAGCGGCCTCGATCTGGCCAAACTGGCGGGGCTTGAGCAGCTCGATTTTGGTTTCCCCTGGCCGCTGATGGTCAGCGCCTTTTGGGGTGCCGGGCTGCTGGCCGATCTGGCCGAGACGTACTTCAATACCGGCGAACGCCTGCGCCGCCGTGAGCGCGCTGTCAGCGATGAGCTGATCCGTCTGCACGGCAGCAGTTGGCACCGCACAGTGCGCGAAAAGGAATACAAGGCCATCCGCACGCGCGTCGATAAACCGTGGAGCGACCGCCAAGATTTCTTCGAGCATTTGAGCGTGTACATCGGCGTCAACGCAGGCTTGTGGAGCATTTTCGCCTTCAGCGGGGGAGGCTTCCCCTGGCCGGTCTTCGTCTCGCTTTTCTGGGGTATCGGTTTGTTCGCCGACATGGTGGAAAAGCTGCGCGGCGGCGCGAACCAGCGCGCCGTCGAACGCGCGATCGAGCGCGAACGCGAGCTTGAGATGGGCGAAAAACTGAAGCGCAAACGCGACAGCATCCGCCTGACCGAGGACGGCGAATTGACCGACAGCATGGTCGAAGCGCTCGAAGAAGAAGACAAGCCCAAGCGGCGGGCGCGCTGAGCCGATGGTCGAAGCATGTGCATGATCCACGGCCTCAAAAACGTCATTGGCACATTCGGTCGTGGATTGCTCTCGATCACTGGCTTGGGCTGGACGCATCCATGAGGAGTCCCGATGAGCCTTTCCGATACCTTCACCCTGCGTCTGATGCTGCTTCAGTGCTTTCGAGCGCAGGAGCTGAACGGCGATGAGATCTACATCAAGCTGAACGATCGGGTGATCTGGACGTGGGCGTCGAGCCGCATCCGCTTCAGCCACGATCTTTCGCGTCCGGGCGTGATCGACCGGCTCGACTTCGCGGGTGCGCGTCAGCATGGCGCGCAGGGCTGGCAGCCCGTCCCCGATCTCGATCCGAATGCGTTTGTCTTTCCCAGCCTGAGCGGGACGGCCGTCATCGAATTATGGGACGCCGATACGCTGACGAGCGACGATCTGTTCGGGCGCACCCCGATCCGCCCCATCGACGCCGGGCGCGGGGACATCAACGTCGTTTTCGAGGATCTCGGGGCGCGCTACCGGCTGACGTATCAGGTGACGAGGTGACGCGGGCACAGGTGACGAGACTTGCCGCTCATCAGCCTTTTCCTCGTCGCCTGTCCTCCATCACGCACTGCGCATCACGCATCACGCGTGACTTCGTTCGTATTCGCCTCTCACCCCGTCACCGGTACCTGATCGAGGCTGCCCTCCAGAATGCGTGTGAAGCCCGACGCCACCCAGCCGACCGTGCCGCGGAAGACCACCTGATACCAGTCGCCGCTCGCCGTGCGCCCGATGACCGGCAGCAGATCGCCCCAGGGGATGCGCCCGATCTGAGCTGAGTCGAGCGTTGGCGCGGCGCGCAGCCGCAGCCCGGCCTGAGTCTGCACCGTCAGCCGCGAACCCGCCGCCGGGTTGCCGGCGGTGGCAAAGTCGCTCAGCACTGGAGCGTTGAATTCGTTGCCGTTGACGAACAGATAGTAACCCCAGGCCCAAGCCTGCTTGTCGCTGAGCTGGAGCAGGAACCAGCGCGCATCAGCATCGCGCCCGACGATGGCGTACGTCTGCCCGCGCAGGATGCGATCGACACGCGGGGCACCGATGTACGGCGCGGCCCGCACGTTGAGCACCGACGCGCGGATGACCGTCGCAGTGAGCGCGCCCGGCGGGATCGGCGGCAGCGGCGTCGGCGGGATGCGCGTCGCCGTCGGGGTGACGCCCGGCGGCAGGCCGGGGATGGTCGTCGGCTGGATGGGCTGGCCGCTGACGAGGAAGTACTGGAACTGCACCTGCGCCTGGTCGATGATCTCCAGATACTCAACACGCAGCGAATGCGGTCCGGCCGTCAGCGTGGAAGCGGTCTTCAGTGAAGGTGCGCCCGATGAAGCGGTCGAGCACGAGCACATTGTCGATGAACACGCGCACGCCGTCATCCGAGCCGACGATGAACTCATACGTCCCCTGCTGGAACGTCTGCACCGACTCGAAACGGACGATGAAGTAATCGCTGTTGACGCCCTGGAATGGGCTGCCTGTCCCCCAGTTGAAATTGATGCCGTTGATGCCCGTCTGGGTGGCGACCTGTGTGCAGGTGTTGATGTCGATGGTGGTGGCGCCCGGCGGCTGCGTCGGGCAGTTGAAGTAGGTCGCCGACCAATTGACGCCGAATTCGGCCAGCGCGGGCGAGATCACCAGCAGCAGCGCCGCCGCTGCCAGCGCGGTGAGGGCGAACAGACGTAGTTTTTTCATGTCACATCTCCGATGCCGACCGCGGACATGAGTCTATTATACATAGCCTCACGCCGCTCGCTTGCGTTGATGTACCGAATGTCCTATCCACACCGCGTGCACCGGCGCATGCGGAGGCGCAACTTTTGCGCACGGGCTGCGTATAGATCAGCGTGTGTGCGATACGAAAAACCATCCAATCGGAGGGATAGACGATGACCGACCAAACACCTGGACATGAGAAGAAGACCTTCACCGAAGAGATCGAGGTCACGGGCAGCCAGCTTGTCGAACGCTTCAAGGCCTTGATCGAAGAGGGCAACATCCGCCGCTTGATCATTCGCACGCAGGACGGCAAGACGCTGGTCGAAATCCCGCTGACGGTCGGCGCGGCCATCGGCGGCGCGCTGGCGCTCTTCAACCCCTGGCTGGCGATGTTGGGCGCGCTCGGCGCGCTGGTCGCCCGCGTCACCATCGAGATCGTGCGCGAGGAGCCGGAAACGGTCGAAGGCGAGATCAAAGAGAAGATCGACGATGTCACCAGCCGTCTGAGCGGTGAGTGAGACACGTCGCTTCGAGCAGCGAGGGGCAGCGAATGCCCCTCTTTTTTTGATCTGTCGAGCTGCTGCTTAATCTCGTCGCCCCGAGCAGATCGGGCTGACGCCGGTCGGATGAGGTGGCACCTGTCCTCTCGCGGGTTTGCCGTGTGCCCATGTTGTGTCCCCATTTCCGAATTCATCTTGACCGTCATTTCGGTTGCGTGACGATCCTGCCCACGCTATAATCGCACACTTGTGGGCACCCTTTTGCGGAGAGACGACCGATGGATCTCAATAACTCAGGGCTGGATCAGACCGGGATGGCCGCTGCGACCGATCCGGTAAGTCCGGCGGAGCCTTCCAACACGCCTGTTGAACCAGGGGCGGCGGATGCCTTGGCAGCCGGCGAAAGCATCACCGTCGCGGCACCGGCAGCTGTCGCGCCCGCTGCGCTGGCCGATGCGCCTGCGGCGGAGGAAAGAGTCGAAGCGGAGGCAGCCGAGCCGGCCCTTGTCGAGGTGCCTGCGGCCTCGGCGGATGTCGGTGATGCTGCGCCCGCCAGCGCTGAGGCGGAGGCAGCCTCAGCCGAGCCGACTCTGGCCGAAGCGCCCGCTTCTGCCGCGGAGCCGAGCAGCGCTGCGCCCGCCGTCGAAAGCGGTCTGCCTGCCGAGCCGCTCCCCTTTAAGCGCGGCGATCTGATCGAGGCGACGATCGTTTCGACCACACCGCTGCAGGTGACGGTCGATCTCGGTGACGATCACCGAGGCATCATCACCACCCACGAGATCGAGAAGATGAATCGTCAGGCGCTGGAAGCCCTCAAGCCTGGGGAAAAGATCACCGTCTTCGTCGTCAATCCGCGCGACCACGCCGGCAATACCATCGTCTCGATCAACCGCGCGCTGGAGGAGCTGGACTGGCAGCGCGCGGAAGAGTACCGCCGCACGCAGGCCGTCTACGAGACGCGTATCGCCGGCTACAACAAGGGCGGCTTGATCGTGCGCTTCGGGCGCGTGCGCGGCTTCGTGCCGCAGAGTCAGCTCAGCCCGCAGCACCGCCTGGGCGATGACAGTGCCAGCGCCGAGGAACGCTGGAACAGCATCGTCAACGAACCGATCACCGTCAAGGTGATGGAGGTCGATCGCGCCCGCAACCGCCTGATCCTGTCCGAACGCATGGCCGCCCGCGAAGTCCGTGAGAAGCGCAAAGAGGCGCTCGTCAACGAACTGACGGTCGGCGAAGTGCGCACTGGGCGCGTCGTCAGCCTGGAAGACTTCGGCGCTTTCGTCGATGTCGGCGGTGCCGAAGGTTTGGTGCACCTGACCGAGATCACTTGGCAGCATCTGACGCACCCGCGCGATCTGCTCAAAGTCGGTCAGGAGGTCGTCGTTGAGGTCATCAGCATCGACCGCGAGCACAAGCGCATCGGCCTGAGCATGAAGCGCCAGATCCCCGACCCATGGGATGCCATCGCCGTCAATTTCGAGATAGGCCAGCTCGTGCAGGGCATGGTGACGAAGCTGACCAAATTCGGCGCGTTCGTCCAGCTTGTCGATGTGCCGGAGATCGAGGGTCTGGTCCATATCTCCGAGCTGTCGGAACGGCGCGTCAGCACCCCGCGCGAGGTCGTCCAGGAAGGCGACAAACTGACACTGCGCGTGGTCAAGATCGATGTCAAAGAGCGGCGCCTCGGCCTCAGCCTCAAGCGGGTCAACTCGGCGGAGTATCTCGACCGCGACATGGAGCGCAACTGGGGATCATCGAGCTGAACGCGTCGCTGCGCCTCTGCCCACACCGCACACAGAAATGCGCAGCGCTTGCCCCCAGCAGGCGCTGCCGTTTGCAAGGCAGATCGCGGAATTCTAATCCGCGTGATCCCCTTCTAACAAACAATTTATTCCTTTTAGGCCGTGTACAGGCTACACTAGGATAACCCAAAATATCCCAGATGCCGTCCTTTTGGACAGTATCGGGGTGGTGACGCCCATGTGGTACAATACGGTCGGCTCACACTGGTCGGATCATTTCGTAGGGTATGGTTAGTACGGAGCCAGTCATTGCAGCTCATGCTGGCGATGGAGGAATAGAACCGTGGCAAATAAAATGGAGCGGTTCACACAGCGAGCGCGTCGGGTGCTGAGCCTGGCTCAAGAAGAAGCGGAACGCTTTCAGCACAACTACATCGGCACTGAACACCTGCTGTTAGGGTTGATCCGCGAAGATGGGGGCGTCGCTGGCCGAGTTTTGCGCGAACTCGGACTCGATCAACGCCGAGTCGAGGAGTTGGTCGAACGGATGACGCGGGCCACGACCCGCACTTCGACGATGACGCCGGAGCTTTCGCCCGGCACCAAGCGCGTCCTTGAACTGGCGGTCGATGAGGCGCGCCGGATGGGACATCATTACATCGGCACCGAGCATCTGCTGCTCGGTTTGGTGCGGCTGCCGGAAGGCGTCGCCATCGATATTCTCAAGCGTCTGGGCGTCAGCCCGGAAGAAGTACGCCGCCAGACCCGCCGTGTGCTGCAAGAGAACCCGGTACAAAAGTCCGAGCCGGAACAGCCGGAACCAGCGCCGCGCCGTCCATCGAGCGAGCGCAGCGCGTCCAGCAGCAGCAAGGGCGGCAAAACTCCGCTGGTCGATCAACTGGCGACCGACCTGACCCAGTTGGCGATGGATGGCAAGCTCGACCCGGTGGTCGGGCGTGAGACCGAGATCGAGCGCGTGATCCAGGTCCTCAGCCGCCGCCGCAAGAACAATCCGGCG
>CAYTME010000052.1:11057-13453 GCA_964438415.1 uncultured Pleurocapsa sp.
AAGGGCTGGCGCAGCGCATCGTCAACGGCGAGACGCCGCGGCCGCTGCTGCACAAGCGCGTGCTTCAGCTCGACGTCGGCTCGCTCGTGGCCGGCACGATGTATCGCGGCCAGTTTGAAGAGCGCCTCAAGCGCGTCATCGAAGAACTGAAAGCCTCGGACAGCATCTTGTTCATCGACGAGGTGCACATGCTCGTCGGCGCAGGCTCGGCGGGCAGCAGTGTTGATGCGGCTAACATCCTCAAGCCGGCGCTGGCGCGCGGTGAACTCCAGTGCATCGGCGCGACCACGCTCGATGAGTACCGCAAGCACATCGAGAGCGATGCGGCGCTCGAACGCCGCTTCCAGCAGATCCTCGTCTCGGAACCGACGATCGAGGAGACGATCGAAATCCTCCAGGGCATCAAAGTGCCCTATCAGGAGCACCACAACGTCGAGATCACCGACGAGGCGATCGAGGCGGCGGCGCATCTCTCCGCCCGTTACGTGCCGGATCGGTTCCTGCCGGACAAGGCGATTGACCTGATCGACGAAGCCGCCGCTCGCCTGCGCATGTACAAAAGCCCCGAGGCGGCCCAAGTGCGCCGCGCCGAGCAGGAATTGGCGCGTCTGCGCGACGAGATCGACCTGATCGAAGATGACACCGATAATCCGGACGATCCCGACACCGCCGACGAGATCTCGCGTTTGCGGATGCAGCGCGAAGGTATCGAAGAACAGCTCGCGAGCTTGAAAGCGAGCTGGAATCCCGAGACCAACCAGCCGCGCCTGAGCGCCGAGGATATCGCCGAGGTGGTCTCGATGTGGACGGGCATCCCGGTCATGCGCATGGCGGGCGAGGAAAGCGAACGCCTGATGCACATGGAGGAGGCGCTCCACAACCGCATCATCGGCCAGCATGACGCCATTGAGGCCATCAGCAAGGCGGTGCGCCGCGCCCGCGCCGGGTTGAAAGACCCGCGCCGCCCGATCGGCTCATTCATGTTTCTCGGTCCGACGGGCGTCGGCAAGACCGAACTCGCCCGCGCGACCAAGGCGCTGGCCGAATTCTTGTTCGGCAGCGAAGACGCGCTGATCCAGCTCGACATGAGCGAGTTCATGGAGCGCCATTCGGTCGCGCGCTTGGTCGGTGCGCCGCCGGGTTACGTCGGCTATGAGGATGCCGGCCAGCTCACCGAGGCGATCCGCCGCCGTCCCTACAGCATCGTCGTCTTCGACGAGATCGAGAAAGCCCACCCCGAAGCTTTCAACATGCTGCTGCAGGTGATGGAAGAGGGCACGCTGACCGATGCGCGTGGACGTCGGGTCGATTTCCGCAACGCGATCATCGTCATGACCAGCAACGTCGGCGCGGACGCGATCAAGCGCGGGGCCGTCCTCGGCTTCAATACGCCGCGCGACGAGCAGACCGACGACAAGATCATGTTCGAGGACATGAAAAAGCATGTCACCGAGCAGCTTCGCCGCACCTTCCGCCCGGAATTCCTCAACCGTGTCGATGCGACGATCTTCTTCCGCGCCCTCACGCGCGATGAGATCAAGCGGATCGTCGATCTCGAACTCAACAAGGTGCGCGAACGGCTGATCGAACACGCGATCACGCTCGAAGTGACCGACAGTGCGCGCGGCTGGCTGGCTGACAAAGGCTACGATCCCGAATACGGTGCGCGCCCGCTGCGCCGTCTGATCCAGAACGAGATCGAGGACGCGCTCAGCGACGGCATCCTCTCCGGCAAGTTCAAGCTGGCGAGCATCGTGCGCGCCGACGCGGTCGATGGCAGTCTGATCCTGAGCGCCGCCGAGGAAGAGGGCGAAGGCGCACAGCTCGAAGCGCCGAGCATGTAATGGACAAGCTGCACCCGCCGACCCGATCGGCGGGGGTTACCGCAGGTTGACGACGACGAGGCGGCCTCACGAGGCCGCCTTTTGAGTCACCGCCGCTCAGCCAGCGGCCGAAAGTAATCCACAACCGAGCTGCGCATTTTGGACTTGAAACAGGGTGCATACAGATCTGGGGGTGCATCTGCTCCGCCGAACGCTCAAGCGCGCTGAAGGCGCACCGGCCTCTGCGGAGGGTTTTCCTCGTCCCTTCAATCGACAAGCGGCCCCGCAACCGGCGAGTGAAATCGCCGGCGCAGGCGGGCCAAACCGCCCGTCCGACGACGCAGGCCTGCCTCATCCCGACGGGGGTTCGTTTCGTAGGGATGACCCAGGGGATGTCCGCAGCCCCCAAACCCGAATGCACCCCTTGAAACGCTGCTCGCCGAAGGCGCAGATCATAGACAGGATTCGCTCGTCGGCTCAGCTCCAATCCCGCGCATCCTTGACCATGCGCTGCGTCGGGTCGATGACGCCGGGTTCGACGATGCGCACTTCGTCCACGCGCAGACGTGCCAT
>CAYTME010000052.1:13463-16305 GCA_964438415.1 uncultured Pleurocapsa sp.
CCTGGACATGCGCCGCGACCGCCGCTGGCACGTCGTCGTGCGGCTGGTCGGGGTGCAGCTCGACGAGCACGGTCAGCACGTCGCGGTTTTCGACCCGCGTGATGATCGCCTGCGCGTGTTTGACCTGCGGCACGCGCCCGATGGCGGCCAGGATCTGGTTGGGATGCAGGAACATCCCGCGCACTTTGATCGCGTCGCCGCTGCGCCCGAACAGGCCGAGCAGATGCTGCCCGCCGCCGCAGCGCGGATCGGCTTCCGGTGCCAGCGCGCCCAGGTCGCCCGTGCCGAAGCGCAGGAGTGGATAGGCCTTGTTGAACGTCGTGACGACGATCTCGCCGACGCTGCCCGGCTCGACCGGCGCGCCCGTCTCCGGGTCGCAGATTTCGACGTAGATGTGCGGCATCAGGCAGAAGCCGGTCAAGCCGTCCATCGTGTAGCCGAGGAAGCCGAGATCGGCAGTGCCGTAGGCCGAGGTCGTTTTCATCCCGTACTCGCCCTCGAAGCGCGCGCGCTGCGCGGGGGTGTATGGCTCGGCGGAGAAGAGCGCCTTCTTGATCGTCACCGCTTCCGGCGCGATGCCCATCTGCGGTGCCTTGTCGAGCAGTGTCATCAGGAAGCTCGGCTGGCCGACGAAGCCGGTGACGCGCAGCGCCGTCATCATCATGAGCTGCAGCTCGGTATTGCCCGGCCCGGTGGGCAGCACGGTCGCGCCGCACGCGCGCAGCGCCTCGTCAAGCAGCAGCCCGGCGGGCGTCAGGTGATACATGAACGTGTTGAGCACACGGTCGCCCCGGCCAAAACCGACATAGCGGAACGGCGCAAGCAGCGCGTCCGGGTCGTCGGCGGGCGGCTGCGGGTCGTAGATCGGGCCGGGTGAGATGTAGATGCGCGGCAGGTCTTCGATCGGGATGGTCAGGAAGCCGCCGAATGGAGGATTGGCCTGGTGGATTTCGACCAGCCGGTCTTTGCTGGTCACCGGCAGGCGCGGCAGATCGCCCACCCCCTGGATCGCCGCCGGCGACACGCCCGCTGTGTCCATCATCTGGCGGATGGCGGGCGCGCGCTCGTAGGCGTAGTGGACAAGGTCGCGGATGCGCTGGTCGAGCATGTAACTCATGTCGGGTTCCTTTCTCTAGCTTGGCCGAATGGACGAGGCATCACCTCGTCAGTGAAATGCGGATTGAGTCGAGCAGTTAAAATGGCTCGACGGTCGTCACCGGCGTCACGAACCCCAGAAAGAGGACGGCGAACATGAGCAGCGGCACGATCAGCGGCAGCGGGACGATCAATAGCAACAGCAGCAGCAGGAGAAGCAGCACAGTGATGCTTATTTGCACGGGTGATCCTTTCGAAATTGTGACCGATCGAGGTCTGACAGTCCCTCCGGCAGTTTTTGCGAAAACGGATACACTCAATGGGCGCGTTCGGCGCTATTGTACCAAGCGAGCGCGCGACTCGCTCCCAGCGTGGGGCGCATCCGCCGCACACGACGAATAAATGATGACCTGTTGATCGAAAAAAAGGATATCGTCATGTCGAAACGCTACCGCTGGTTCGTCGTCTCCATTTTCTTCGCCTTCATGCTGCTGCATCAGGCCGATAAACTGATCATCGGCCCGTTCAACAGCGATATCCGCGCTGAATTCGGCATCGACGAGCAGCAGATGGGCGCGGTCGGCACCGGCGCGCTGCTCGTCGCCGCCATCCTCTACCCCGTCTGGGGCTACCTGTACGACCGCTTCTCACGTGCGCGGCTGCTGGCGCTGGCATCGTTCATCTGGGGCTGCACGACCTGGCTGGGCGCGCTGGCGCGCAGCTTTCCCACGTTTCTCGCCGCGCGCAGCTCGACCGGCATCGACGACAGCAGCTATCCCGGCATTTACAGCCTGATCTCGGATTACTTCGGCCCGACGCTGCGCGGCAAGGTCTACGGCCTGCTTCAGCTCACCGCGCCGATCGGCTATATGCTCGGCTTGATCCTGGCGCTGGTGTTGGGGGCAGCGCTCGGTTGGCGCAATATCTTTTTCATCACCGGCGGGTTAGGGATCATCGTCGGGTTGTTCATCCTGTTCGGCGTGCGCGATCTGCCGCGCGGCAAGGCCGAGCCAGAGCTGGAGGGCTTCAGCGAGATCGCCATCCACAAGTTCGAATGGCGCGCGGCCGCCGCTCTGCTGCGCAAGCCGACGCTGCTCCCGCTCTTCGCGCAGGGGTTTTTCGGCGTTTTCCCCCTCAACGTCATCTCGTTCTGGTTCTTCAGCTACCTGGGTGAGGACGGGCGCGGCTACGATGACGGGCTGATCTTTCCGATCATGGCGGCGGCAGTGCTGATGATGGCGTTCGGCGCATTTGCAGGCGGTTGGCTGGGCGATCGTCTGTTCCGCATCAGCCCTCGCGGTCGGCTGGTCGTCAGCGCGATCGGCGTCTTCATGGGCGCGCTCATGATCTACTTGACGCTCAACGTCCCCAACGAGTCGGTCGTCCTGTTCGCGGCCATGCTGGCGCTGACGGCGCTGTTCACGCTTTTTTCCGGCCCGAATGTCGTCGCCACGATCTACGATATCACACTGCCGGAGGTGCGCAGCAGCGCGCTTTCGATTCAGTATTTCATCGAGTCGTTCGGCGCGGCTTTCGCGCCGCTGATCGTCGGCACGCTGGTCACCACCCAGGGCTACAGCCTCGGCGCGGCGATCCAAGTCGTCTGCGTCTCGACGCTGGCCATCTGCGGCCTGTTCGTCTTGGTGGCACTCTTCTTCGTCCCGCGCGATATCCACAAACTGCGCGCGCAGATGGCGGAACGCGCCGTCGAAACGCAGGCGTTGAGTCAGCCGACGAGCGCCGCGCC
>CAYTME010000052.1:16321-18863 GCA_964438415.1 uncultured Pleurocapsa sp.
GTAGTGCGTGGGCGTCAGACCGGCTGCCCGGCTGTAGGCGGCGGTGACCGCGCCGCCGCCGAAACCGCCGACGATCATGCGCACCTCTCCCATCGCGACTCGCTTTCCACACACCTGCTGAACGCCGGCAGCATCTTGGCGTATCCGAGGCACGCGACATTTTTCGGTTTCGCTTGACTCGGGTGCAGGGGTGGGCGCTGCCTAAATGCAGGACGATATACAGACTGCACCTTACAAAATTGTATGATCCGTGGCGCCAAACCTATGTGTTCACCTTAGAATATCTGCAAAAACTTAAAATATTTTTAATTTCGCTTTAAACTATATTCCGTCGGTATTTAAAGTGATGCCGCCGGCGGCGAAGACCGCTGAGCAGTGTCGTGGTTTCGCTTAATAACGAAATAGGTGACCGCAATGGTAGATCGTCGAATTGATACTATGTGGGTGAAGAGTAGTGAACCACTAGAGGCGTCATTCAGCCCCAAAACACTGCTCATGATTTTAGTCGTCATCTCCCTTGCCCTGACCTTGATCAGTTTCGTCGGCGTCGTCATCCTTGACCCGTACATCGGCAATCCGTACACCGGTGATCCCCTTGCGACCCCGACGTCGCTCTCGAAAATCGTGCTCCGCTTCGATGTCATGCATGAGGGAAATATTCCGAGCTGGTTTTCCGGGATCCTGCTCTTCTTCAGCGCCGTGCTGCTGGGGCTTATCGCGCGCGCGAAACACCGCCAAAAAGACCGCATGCGCTGGCATTGGAGCGCTTTGTCGTTGATGTTCGTGGCCTTCTCGCTCGATGAAGTCGCCTATTTACATGAGGGCTTGAACAACTTCATGCGTGAAAGCGAGATCAGCGCGCTGGCGATCGGCTGGGTCGTGCCTGCGGCAGTCTTGGTCTTCTGCGTCGGGGTGGCCTATATTCCGTTTCTGCGCCACCTGCCGGCGACCACGCGGCGCTGGTTTGTCTCTGCTGCCGTCCTATTTCTGGGCGGGGCCTTGGCGCTGGAAATTGTCGATAACTTCTTGCTCGACTCGTTCGATGTGCAGTCCAGGGTCATGCTGATCAGCAATCACATCCAAGATCTGCTGGAGATGCTCGGTGTTTCGCTGTTCATCTATGCCCTGATGGACTACATTCGCTCGCATATGCAGCCGCTCCGTCTCGTCATGTCATGATGGTGGATACTCGGTTCGATCAGCCCACCAGCGCCGCGCCCGCCGCCGCGTCGGTGACGTAGAGCGTGGGCGTTAGACCGGTCGCCTGGGTGTAAGCGGCGGTGACCGCGCTGCTGAATGCCTCCGTCTGCGCGCTTTCGACCAGCGCCACGCAGCAGCCGCCGAAACCGCCGCCGGTCATGCGCGCCCCGTAACAGCCAGGCTGCGCCTGGGCGATCTCGACCATCGTGTCGATCTGGCTGATGGTGATCTCGAAGTCATCGCGCATCGAGATATGGCTGTCGTTCATCAGGCGGCCCAGCTCGGCAGCATCGCCGGCGCGCATGGCTGCAGCCGCCTGCAGGGTGCGCGCATTTTCGCTGATGACGTGGCGCGCGCGCTTGAGCGGCAGCACATCCAGCCCGGCGCTGCCGGCGATGAACTGCGACAGGGTGACATCGCGCAGAGCGCGCGCGCCGAAGTGCGCCGCCGCCGCTTCGCACTGGGCGCGCCGCTCGTTGTAACCGGAGTGCGTCAGCTCGCGGCGTGTGGCGGTATCGAGGATGACGACCGCCGTCGCCGGCGGCAGCGGCGCGGGCGTCAGCGTCAGCCAGCGGCAGTCGATCAAGAGCGCGCTGCCGGCTTCCGCGCCCGCCGAGATCATCTGATCCATGATGCCGCTGTTGACGCCCATCCAGTGGTTCTCGGTCTTTTGCCCGATCTTGGCCATCGCCGCTGCGTCCCATTCCAGGCCAGCCAGCGCCGTGAAGGCGCGCGCGGTCGCCATCTCGATGGCGGCGGATGATGACAGGCCCGCGCCGATCGGCACATCGCCGGCGACGATCCCCTCCCAGCCGCGCAGTGGGTAACCGTGCTCGGTCAGCGCCCACGCCATCCCCTTGATGTACTCCGCCCAGGGAGCGTGACGACCGCGGATCATTTCGTTGAGCGAGAATTCGACGTATTCACCAAAATCGACCGACTCGACGAACACGTACTCATCGGCGCGCGGGCGCAGCGCCAGCCAAATGGCGCGGTTGATCGCCAGCGGCAGCACAAAACCATCGTTGTAATCGGTATGCTCGCCGATCAGGTTGACACGGCCGGGTGCGCGCACGACCAGCGCCGGATCGGCCCGAAAGCGGCGGCGAAACGCCTCGACAGTCTGGGTCTGGAGAGACATGGTCATTCACCTATGCTGCGGATAACACGCGGATTATAACGCGCTTAGTCCGCGCCGTATCAAATGCAGCGTGGTGGGGGGCGCATTCGGGTTTGGGGTCAGCGGACGCCCCCCAGGTCGTCCGTACGAAACGAACCTCCGCAGAGGACGAGGAAAATCCTCCGCAAAGGCCGGAGCGCCTTCAGCGCGCTTGCGCAGCCC
>CAYTME010000053.1:0-7309 GCA_964438415.1 uncultured Pleurocapsa sp.
ACAGTTCCTTGCTCGCGTCGTGATAGACGAGCGGTGTCGCTACGACAACAGCGGTGCCGCAGTTGGGGCACTGCACGGTATTGAGCTGCCCACTGAGCAGGCGTAGTTTGGCCTCAGGGTCTTGTTGGGCATCGACCACCATCTCGACGATGGCAGGGTACTGCTGGCGGCAGTTGGGACAGGTGACGTTCGTGCGAGTGGCAATCGGCATGATAGCTCCTTACAGCGGCGGTCATCCAACCGTCGCGGCGTATTTCGAAGACGGACACGAGTCTTTGCACTATAGCAGAGTGGCAGGAGATGGCAACCGCCGATCGAACGTCAGAGCGGCAGCGTGAACGAGAACGTCGAGCCGCGGCCGGGCGCGCTTTCGACCCAGATGCGCCCACCGTGTGCCTCGACAATGGCTTTGGCAAGGTAAAGACCCAACCCCGTCCCCTGTGTTTTGCGGCTCAACGTATCATCGACGCGGTAGAAGCGGTTGAAGATGCGCTCCTGATCAGCCTGGCTGAGGCCGACTCCCTGGTCGCGCACCGTGATGACGACGTGGTCGCCTTCGACACGACCGCCGAGCACGATGTCGCCCCCGTCGGGCGAGTACTTGATCGCGTTGCTGACCAGGTTGTCGAGCACCTGGCGCAGGCGCGTCTCATCCCCCTGGATCGACGGGAAATCCTGAGGAAAGTCCATGACAAGGCGGTGGATGTTCGTCTGCGTGCTGAAGCGGTCGATCACCCGCGCAGCCAGATGATCCAGCCGCAGGTCGCCGACATTCAGCCGGATGCCGCGCTCCGCCTGGATGCGGCTGGCGGTCAGCAGGTTGTCGATGAGGACGGTCAGACGGTCGGCCTCGTCTTCGATGACAGCGGAGTATTCGCGCACGATCTGGTCGTCCCACTCGACATCGTCGCGGCGCAGCGTGGCCGCGTGACCTTTGATCAGCGCGACGGGCGTTTTCAGCTCATGGGAGATGCTGGAGATGAAGATATTCTGCATCTCCTGGGCGTGCCGGAAGTTGGTGATATCGCGCACGTTGGCGATGATGCGCGTCAGGCGGTTATCGGTGCCGAGCAGCGGGGCGAACACGATGCCGACGCTCTTGCTCAAGCCGTCGAGGCGCAGCAGATCCCCCTCGACGTACAGCGTTTCGTGATCGGGATCGGCTTTGTCGAACGGCCAGCCTCGGTCGAGCGCGTCCCGCAGATCGTCGTGCTCCAGTTTGCGCCAGACGATCACGTCGTCGTAGCGCTTGCCAATGGCGTCGTCTGCGCGCCAGCCCGTCATGCGTTCGAGCGCGCCGTTGAAGGCGACGATCTGCAGCTCTGGGTCGAGAATGAGCACGCCGTCGGCGCTGTGCTGGATGATGGCGGCGAGCTGACGGCGCTCCTCATCGATGCGCTGGTACAGCTTCGCATTGTGGACGGCGATGGCGGCCTGATCGGCGAAGCTCTGCAGAACCTGGATATCGTCGGGAGTGGCGGTGCCGCGCTGCGGACGGAAGACGATCAGCAGGCCGAGCGGCTGTTCGGCGAAGACGAACGGGAGCGCGAACGACTGGCGCATCCGCCGGTCGAGCTGAATCGCCATGCGCGTGAGATGGGTGGTGAAGGTGTCGTAGTCGAGTTCCTGCTGCGCCAGCAGCTTGTTCAACTGCTCGTTCAGATCGGGCACGCTGCTGGCGTCGATGCCGAGCGTGGCGCGGATGCGGTAAGCGCCGTTCGGCTCCCGCAGGGCGATCAAGCCCAACTCGCCGCCGAGCATGACGACCGACGCATTCAAGACGCGGCGCAGCACCTCGCCCAACTCGAGCTGGGCGGTGATGGCGCGCGAGATTTCGAGCAGAAAGTCGCGCTGGCGGACGCGGAAGTCTTGAAGCATCAACATGATGCGCCAAGTCTACCACGCCGCGTATTGGAAATATGTTGGCGGGCGATGTAAAAACGGCTTTGGCTGATCGAGCGCGTCATCCGCTGCAGCGAAGCGGCGCGCACGGCTGAGGCTGTGAGGGGTGCATTCGGGTTTGGGGGCAGCGGACGCCCCTTGGGTCGTCCCTACGAAACGGAACCTCCGTCGGGAACAGGCAGGCCTCGTCTTTCGACGGGCGGTTTGGTCTGCCTGCGCCGGCGAGTGAACTCGCCGGCTGAGAGGCCGCTCGTCCACTGCAGTGCGCTTGCGCAGCCCAGCCGAGCCGCTTGAGCGCTCGGCGAGGCCGACGCGCCCCGAGATCCGAATGCACCCTGGGGCGGTATGTGAGACCGCCCCGTTTTTGCTTTCGGATTACCCACCGCCGGCAATGCCCTGGAGGCCGCCTTTGGTCATCTCCATCGGGTTGAGCGCCTTCTCGCCCTCCTCGCGCGTCATCAAGCCGCGCTCGACGACGATATCGGCGATCGGACGATTTTCGCGCAGCGACTGCTTGGCCACCTCCGCGCCGTTCTGATAGCCGATGATCGGGTTGAGCGCTGTCACCAGGATCGGATTTTTGGCCAGCCAGCCAGTCGCCTTCTCGGCGTTGGCCGTCATGCCGGCCACACAGCGGGTCGTGAAAGCGTTGACCGCGCCGATCATGACGTGTTCCATCTCGAATAGGTTGTGGGCGATGATCGGCATCATCACGTTGAGTTCGAGCTGCCCGGCCTGCCCGGCCATTAGAATGCAGGTGTCATTACCGATGATGTGGAACATCGCCATGTTGAGCATCTCAGCCAGCACGGGGTTGACCTTGCCAGGCATGATCGACGAGCCTGGCTGCACCGGCGGCAGGCGGATTTCGTCCAGGCCGGTGGTCGGGCCGCTGGAGAGCAGGCGAATGTCGTTGGCGATGCGGATCAAGTCCTGCGCCGTCGTGCGCAGCGCACTGCTAAAGAAGACGGCGTCCTGCATCGACTGCATCGACTCGAACAAGTCATCGCTCTCGTAGAGCGTCAGGCCGCTGAGCTGGCTCAGCTTCTTGACCATGCGCGCGTGATACTCCGGGTGTGCGTTCAGACCACTGCCGGTCGCTGTGCCGCCGATGCCGAGCCGCCGCAGGCTCTCTGCCGCCAGCTTGATCTTCTCGATATCGCGTTCGATCGCCTTTGCCCACGCACCAACTTCCTGCCCTAGGCGTACTGGCACGGCGTCTTGCAGATGCGTGCGGCCGCTCTTGACGATACCGTCCCACTCGGCGGCGTGTCTGCGGAACTCTGCCGCCAGCCGCGCCAGCGAGTCGCACAGCTCGTCGAGCCGCCACAGCGCACCCAGGCGGATCGCTGTTGGGATGGTGTCGTTGGTGCTCTGCGCCATATTGACGTGATCGTTGGGGCCGATCGGCTTCTTCTCGGTTGAAGTCAGCGGATAGCCGAGGATTTCGTTAGCGCGGTTGGCCAGCACCTCGTTGACGTTCATGTTGTGGCTGGTTCCCGCGCCCGCTTGAAACGGATCGACCACAAACTGATCGCGATGCTGGCCGGCCAAGACCTCGTCCGCCGCCTGCATGATCGCGCGTGCCATGCGCTCATCGAGCAGGCCAAGGTCGAGATGCACCTCCGCCGCTGCGCGCTTGATCAGCGTCATCGACCAAACGAACGCCGGGTATGGGCGCATCCCGCTGACGGGGAAATTCTCGACCGCCCGCTGCGTCTGCGCTGCGTAATAGGCGTTGGCTGGCACGCGCACTTCGCCCAGCGAGTCCTTCTCAATGCGAAAGTCCGACATGTTCATGCTCTCCTAGTCATGACTGACGAGTAATGTGTGATGCGTCGAGGCGAGACATGCCTCGTCCGCCGACCCCGCAACCCCGATACCGACGCAGCGCGTCCGCCATCCGCACAGCGCGGCGCTTGCCTACGGGCGCTGCTTCCCATCCAGCCGCACGATCATCTTGCTGACATCGTCAACGCCGCCATGCGTGGTGACCAGCGCGCCTGCGCCGATGATGCTCACATTTTCGCCAAGACCGGCCATTACGTAGCGCAGGCGTTCATAATAGGCGCTGTCGATCACATGCTGACGCACGGTTTCACGCATCGGCTCGAACAGCAGCTCGCCCAAGCCGAAGCTGACACCGCCGCCGAAGACGATGATCTCCGGGTTGAAGATATGCAGCAGCGTGACCACGCCCAACCCTAAAACGCGCGCTGCCTCATGGACGATCGAGAGCGCGAGCGCGTCGCCCTGGCGCGCCGCCTTGCTCAGCATCTTGCCGCTGACCGCGTTCAGGTCGCCCTCGGCCAGCTCGCGCATGATCGACTTCTCGCCTGCCGCCATGCGAGCGCGCGCTTTGCGTGCCAGCGCAGGACCGGCGGCCTCTTTTTCGAGGGTGGTTACCTTGCCATCGATCACCATTTGCATATGGCCGACCTCAGCAGCGTAGCCCTCCTGCCCCAGCAGCATCCGCCCATCGACGATGATACCGCCGCCGATCCCGGTGCTCACCGTGATGAAGATGACATGCCGGCAGCCGCGCGCTGCCCCGATCGCTGTTTCTGCGAGCGCGGCGACGTTGGCGTCGTTGCCCAGGTAGGTCGGCAGGCCAAATTCTTCCTGCACGATGCGCGCCAGAGGCACATTGTTCCAGCCTTTGAGGTTCGTGCCCAACTCGACCAAGCCTTTGAATGGGTTGGTTGGGCCGGGGATCGAAATGCCGATACCCTCGATCGCAGCGTGATCATCAGGCAGCGCGGCGCGGATAGCGTTCAGCACACGCGGGAGCGTGGCGTCTACGCCTTCATCCGCCAGCGTCAGAACTTCATGGCGTGTGAGAATGTTGAGATCGGCGTCGAGGAGCGCGCTGCGCAGGCGCGTCCCGCCCAGATCGACGCCGACGATACGTCCGGGCATAAAAAACCTCTCGGCGAAGGCCGCGGTTTAGCGAATAGTAACGCCCATGATAACGCGCCGCACCGCAAAAGAAAAACGCCCAGGCAGCAGCGATCCATCCATCACGTGCGGCCTGGCCGCCAGAGGATGGCGGTGAAGACGCCGACCAGGATAACCGCGCTGCCAATGAGCTGCAGGACGGTTGGCACCTCGTTGAAGAGGAGATAGGCCGCGACCGCACTGCCGATCGGTTCGACCTGCGCGGCGATACTGACCAGCGTTGCGGGCAGATAGCCGAGCGCGTAATTGAATGACGAATGGCCAATCAACTGCGGGGCCAGCCCCATCACCAATATCCAAACATAGCCCATCGTCGGGTGACCGGCGACCGGCGTACCTGTGACAAGCACAGCTATCATCAAGATCAGCGCCGCTGCTGCGTAGACGAGGAAGATATAGGTGAAGACCGAGACGCGCGCTCGCAGCGTCCGCCCGATGACGACGTAGACCGACACCGTGATCGCGCCCGCCAGGGCCAGCAGCGCGCCGATCAGCGTCGAGTTGTCCGGCGCAGCAGCTTGTGCGCCATCGTTCGCGCTGGGCAGGCCGATGATCGCCCCGCCCGCGACGGCAATGAGCAGGCCGATGAGGACGCCCTGGCCGAGCCGAGCCCGTAGGAAACCTGCCTCCAGCAGCGCCACCCAGATCGGCCCGCTTGTGACCAGCACGACGCTGATCAGCACGTTGGTGTATTCGAGCGAGGTCACCCAAGTGGCAAAATGCAGCGCCAGGAACAGACCCGAAACGCCGATCAAGCCCCAATCGCGCCCGCTCAGCCTCGCGATCTCATCGCGGTGGCGCACCAGCGTGAAAGGCGCCAGCACGAGTGCCGCCACGACCAAGCGCCCGGCGGCGATGACGAGTGACGGAACATTTGCCTCCTGCGCAAAGCGGATGAAGATCGACGCCAGCGACACAGCAGCGATCCCTGCGAGCAGGATGAGATACACGCGAGATGGAACTTGAGCAGCGGGCTTTGCAGCAGTCGGTGTCACAACAGCATCCGTTCTCAACCTGAAGACGACTCGGACGCGCTATTCTGACGCGTCGGTGTGCCATGCGCTACAAACTTAGGATTCGATGAGACGCACACCAGAAACCTGTTGGCGCACCGCCGGACATGACCGCGATCATGCTACAATTCAAGTGTTCGCGACTTTGAAATGTTGTTCGACAGGGAGAGAGACCGATGGCTTTCACACTACCTGATCTGCCTTATGCGAAGGATGCCTTGGAACCTCATATCGACGCGATGACGATGGAGATTCATCACGGACGGCATCACAATGCCTATGTGACCAATCTGAATGCGGCGATCGAAAAACACCCGGAGCTGGCTGACAAGTCGATCGAGGCACTGCTCAGCGATCTGGCGAGCGTGCCGGAAGACATTCGCACGGCAGTCCGCAACAACGGCGGCGGCCATTGGAATCACACGATGTTTTGGCAGATCATGGCACCGAACGCCGGCGGTGAGCCGACCGGTGCGCTGGCTGATGCGATCAACGCCAAGTGGGGCAGCTTCGCCGATTTCAAGGCTGCCTTCAAAGCGGCAGCCGTTGGGCGTTTCGGTTCCGGTTGGGCGTGGCTGATCGTCGCGCCGGATGGTTCGCTCAGCATCGAGAGCACTGCCAATCAGGATACGCCCTTGATGGAAGGCAAAACGGCCATACTCGGCATCGATGTCTGGGAGCACGCCTATTACCTGAAGTATCAGAACAAGCGTCCCGACTACATCGACGCATGGTGGAATGTGGTCAACTGGGCCGAGGTGGCGCGTCGTTACGAAGCGCGCTAAGCCGATGGTCGAAACATGTCCATGATCCACGATCTCGGCGAACAGCGGTTCAAGTTCACAATTCGCTGCTCGGTCGTGGATTACTTTCGACCACTGGCTTAGAGCGGAAGCTGCAGCCGCATCACAAGCTGGGGTGGCATGAGAAGCTCTGCTTGACGACCTCGAACAATCCGTTCGGTTCCTCCTCTTCTCGCGGACGGCGCTCAGCCGTCCGTTTTGCTTCGTAAATCCACTTACGAATCTCACAGAAGATGCTCCACCGCAACAGAAAACTAACGAGATTCACAAATTCGCAAGATAATTGACCTCAAATGGGGATATGCTGAAGTCAATCCTGCAAGCAAACGCTGAACAGATTATGTTAACGGTTCTGCAGTGCTATGGAGGTTGTGATGTCGAGGCCGGGTCTGATGTCAGCAGCAGCATTCATCGTGGCGTCGCTTTTCAACTTCATCTTCTTGACTTTGGGTGTGTCTGGAGCGAGCACACCCGCGCGGCCTGCGGCGCAGCGGTCATCTCAGGTCTTTCGCAGCATGACTCTGCCGGCTGTTATCATCGACCGGCGGGAGCGAATCGTCGATGCGAACACAGCCGCTGCGCATCTGCTCAAGCGCACCTTGTTCGATCTGATCGGCCAGCCCCTTCATCAAC
>CAYTME010000053.1:7319-11645 GCA_964438415.1 uncultured Pleurocapsa sp.
GGTACACGCACGGTTTCGATGCAGACAACAGAGCTGATGTTTCAGGACGGGAACACGCGGCGATACTTCGAACTGCGGAGCTGCGATCTGGATCAAGATGACAATCGATTGGTGCTGCTGGAAGACATCAGCGCGCGCAAGCAGGAGCAGCAGGAGCGTGAGGAGCTGATCCAATCTCTCGAGTCATATGCCTCGACGGTCGCTCATGATCTCAAAACACCACTCGGCACCATCATCGGTTTCGCTGCGCTGCTGAGCATGGATGACAGAACGTTATCCCCCGATCAGCGGCATTATCTGCATATCATTCAAGAGACCAGCAGCAAAATGTCGCGCATGATCGACGAGCTGCTGATGTTCGCCAGCCTGCACAGCGTCGAGCGCATCCCGACCTCACCTGTCAACATAACGGAAGTCGTCAGCGAGGTGCTGATGCGCGTACAAGGCATGATCCGCGAATTCGAAGCGGAGATCGAGGTTCAGCCGAACCTGCCGTCAGTGTTCGGCTACGCGCCTTGGATCGAGGAAGTGCTTGCCAATTATGTGAGCAACGCGATCAAGTACGGCGGAGCGCCGCCGAAAGTCACGGTCGGCGCGACCATCCGCGACCGCTGTGCGACCATCTGGGTGCGCGATAACGGTCAGGGACTCAATCAAGAGCAGCGCGATGTGCTGTTCAAACAGGCGGCGCGTTTTGACAGCCGCAAGCGCGGGCACGGTCTGGGTCTGATGATCGTCCAGCGCATCATGGAGCGGCTGGGCGGGACGGCAGCCGTCGACAGCACGCCGGGTGAAGGCAGCATCTTCTCTTTCACGCTGCCGCTCAATGTTCAGGCGGTCGAAGTCGCGGTGCTCAAGTCGTCAGAACCCGTCTTGATGGCGGCGCAGCGTATTTGACAGGTGGTGACGCGGTTCGGGTAGTGAAACCGTCAATACCTGTCCAGCGCGCCGAGACGATCAAGTGCACGGCGGCTTGCCGGCTTCCTGCGAATGAGCCGGCTTTTTTGCACCAAGTTCTCGATTGATGCGTCCTCCTCCTTCTGCCTTCCAAACCCCTGCCTCGCAACTCTACATGTAACTTTAGCGTATACAGCTCAAGGTGTGTTCGCTGTCCAATATGCATGGGGGGTGCGGTGATGGTCGCTGAAAGACGCGATGAACGAGGGCGCACGAGCGCCAATTTACTTGCCATCCTGCTGATCGGAGTCGGCGTCGTCTGGTTGTTAGGCCAGTTCAACATCTTGAGCGCGGCCAGCCTGAGTGTGTTGGTGCGCTTCTGGCCGCTGATCTTGGTCGCTATCGGCATCAACCTGCTGGTCGGGCGTGGCAGTCCGCAGTTCTCTCTGCTGATCGGTGCAGTCACCATCATCGTCCTGTTAGCGTTGATGGTGCTGGGGCCGTCACTCGGATTGGCGCAAGATGTAGAGGTCAAGACCGTACAATTCAGCGAGCCGCTGACCGGTGCCGAAAGCGCCGAGATCAGGCTCGACTTATCGGTCGGCCAGGTGACGGTCGAGGCGCTGTCCGACTCAAACGAGCTGATCGCTGCCGACCTGAGGTATCTGGGTGATGTACGTTTTGACCGCAGCGGCGCGGGTGTGCGTCGAGTGCATCTCTACACGGAAGGCGCGGTGTCCGGCGGCACGTTCTCAGTACCCCTTCTGCCCTGGCTGAATTTCGGCGAACCCGATCTTCGCTGGGACATCGGGCTGAGTCCCGATGTGCCGCTGCGTCTCAACATCAGCGGCGGCGTCGGTCGCAGCGTGCTCGACCTGCGCGAGCTGCAGCTCACCTCGCTCGATCTGAACACGGGGGTTGGTGAGACGACCTTGATGCTGCCCGCGACGCAGGCCACCTACACAGCTTCGATCGACAGCGGTGTTGGCCAGGTGAACATCACCATCGACGACGGCGCGGCGCTCTCGCTGACGATCAATGGGGGCGTCGGCCAGATCAGCATCGACATCCCAGATGACGCCCCAGTCCGCTTCGAGGCACGCGGCGGGCTTGGCGATGTCAACGTGTCGGGCACGCGTCTCAACATCGTGCGCCAGGGTGACGACGTGTTCGAGTACGAGACCGAGTCGTACACCAGTGCCGGCGTCGATGAGCGTATCAGCATCTTGGTGAACGGTGGCATCGGCGGCGTGCGCGTTCGGTAAACGTGCCAATGTGTTCGTCAGCGATTCTGAGCATCAACAGCCTACTTGTCAGTCCTAAGTCATTCACTTTGCAAGGAGAGAACAACGTGTCAGACGAACAGAAGCGCTATCGTACGGAATGGTCATTCTCGTTCGAGAAGTTGAGCAGCGACATCGGCGATTTCGTCAAGAGCCTCGGCATCGGAGATGAAGAAACCGTCAAGGAGGGGGAGTTCAGCGCGCCCATCGCCGGTGCGACCTCTGCCCGCGTGCGGCTCGATTTCGCGGTCGGCGAGTTGATCGTTCGTCCGCTGACCAACCTTGACAATCTGATCGAGGCTGATTTGACTTACGTCGGCGATGTCAACTTCGTCGTCACCGGCGAGACGGAAAAGGTCGTCACGCTCAGCCAGAAGGGAGCACCGGCGGATTGGATCCGCAATGTCGTCGGCTGGATCGGCAGCCGGGGCAAGCTGCGCTGGGATGTCGGGCTGGCGACCGAGGTGCCGCTAGCGCTGGAGGTGCATGGCGGCGTTGGCAAGGGCCGTCTAGACCTGCGCGAGCTGCACGTGACCGAAGGCATGATCTACGGCGGCACCGGCGAGGTCGATATCACGCTGCCCGCGCGCAGTGAGCGCTACTCGATGCAGATCCATACCGGCGTCGGCGAGATGGATATCGTCATCCCTGCCGGCGCGAATGTCGATCTGACGGTGCGCGGTGGAGCCGGTGAAGTCAAGATCGAGATCGGCGCGGGCGCATCGGTGACGGCGCAGATCGAGGGCGGTGTCGGCGAATGCAAGGTCACGCTCCCCGAGGGCGCAGAGGCGCGCTTCGAGGCCGAAAGCGGCATCGGCGATCTCTCGTTTCCTGCCTCGTTCGCGCGCGTGAGCGGCACGGATGAATTCATGACGAAGCGCGGCGTCTGGCAGACGGTCGGCTACGACGCCGCCAGCACTCGCATCGATGTGCGTTACAAAGGCGGCGTCGGCGAGCTGAAGGTGCGCTAGACCGACTGCATGTATCCCCCAGGGGGAGTGCATCGGGACTCCCCCTTTCCCCTCACGCCAGCGTCGCCAGTTGAGCCATACCCCGTTTCGACTGGCGCATCAGCAGCCCGCCCTTGCGAGCGCGATACCGCTGAATACCTATGGCGACTCCCCGTAATGATGTGCTCCGACCGCAGCACGGCCGGCGCTGTATGACCGATACTAAGTGAATCTTACAATAATGCCCGTTGTAATTGACGCTCTTCGCGAGATCGGTTACCGTTTGCCTGTACAAATTTCACAAAATTAACACTTGTGCTGCTGGGTTTGATTACGGTTTTTACGACAGCTCAAGGGGGGACCCATGCAGCCTCGGTCACGATCTGACAGTCATGTTCAGCCTGTGCAGATGCCCCAGTCTGAATTGGAGACACGTGAAGCAGCGGCTGTCCAACCAACAGCGGAGACCTCAGAAACTGCGGACGCAGTTCGCGTTCGCCGCGCACTCTATGAAACGGCGGACTATCTGCGCCTGCGCGTGCAGGAGTACATGCCGCCATCTCCATTTCGCGATTACTATCTCTGGGGGCTTGACCCCAGCAATCCAGACTATGACCTATGGCTGCAGACCAGCGGCCTACGCCAGATCGTGGCCTTGAGCTGCCGCGTGATGGACATGGGATTCGACGACGAGATGTTCTTGTCGCTCAGCCGCTACGCCATGCCGCTGAATGTTTATCTCAATTTTGAGGTTGTTTCAGACGACCTGGCCTTCGGTCTGGCCGATCGACAGCCTGGCGACGTCACCTTCGACCTGCGCGCGCATCTCGTTCACACCTACAATCACGCCATCTGCCGGCGTTTGCGCGGCGATCGGCGGAGCGGGCACGAGGTGCTCATCGTCGAGCGTCCGATCGCCGACCGCATCCCGACGTTCATGCAGACGCTCAGCCCGCTCAAACATCGCAAACTTGCTGAGCACTTCTTGGATACGCACCCGGCAGTGACCCTGGCGGATGTGGAACACGGTCTGTACCCGCTGTTGGTGGCCAATTTTGAAGCTTGCGCCGATCTGGCACAAACGGCACAGGCACTCTATATCGGGCCGCTTGTGCAGCGCGGTCTTTACCGCCGGTACGCATCATCCGGTGTTGTGCTGCGCGACCTTCATTTGCAGATGCCGCAGCTCCTCTCGC
>CAYTME010000053.1:11655-18860 GCA_964438415.1 uncultured Pleurocapsa sp.
GTACGTACACGATCCTGATCCTGCCAGTGGTCTCGTTCTACCTGGAAGGGCTAGCCGACGCGGTTGGGGTGCGCGACAGGCTGCCGGACGCCATGCGCGATCATCTCGTATTCAAGAATGTCTACCTGACAGCGCTCTTGATCCGGCTTCTCAACGACATCGGCACACACCTGATCGTTCAGAGTGATGCCGAACGCGCCGCGCTGATCGCCAAGCTCCGCCGTGATGCCGCGCGCAGCCGCAGCCGCAGCCGCAGCTTCCGCACCTTCCTGCGCGACTCCGTCGGCGATTTCGGGCCGGTGTTTACGCGCATCGCCAAAGATGTAAACAAAGGCGAATTCAACATCGCGTTGTACAAGCTCGACCTGTATGACTCGGTCGATGACGCGCTCGTCGTGTTCGGTCAGCGGCTCGACCATTTCGCGCATTTATACGGACGCGGACTGCGACGGCTGGAACACCACCTGGATGAGCTGGCACATCGTCTTGGCCATGCGGCACCAAGCACCATGCTCATGCGCGCGGTGCGCTTTCATGAGATGGTCTATGCCAATGCATACAACGGTGAAACAGGCGACTACGCGGTTTGAGCCGGCGTCCAACCCGGAGGCAGCACCCACTTACCATGACGGGGCGCTTGGGCAAGCGCCCCGCTGTACCGTCTTACTCGCTGCGCAGTGCGACGACCGGCAGCAGTCGTGCCGCCCGCACCGCCGGCCACAAACCTGCCACCAAACCCACCACGATCGCGAGGCCGATGATGAAGAGCGGCAGCTCTGGCGGGATGACGAGGAGCTGCCCGCCCATGCGCGATAAATCGAACGGCAAGAACATTACTCCACCGCCGCCCGTGTTTTCGCTGGTGGACTGCGCCAGCGCATCGTTGATGACGTTCTGCAGCCCGAACGAGAGCAGCACGCCGATCACCCCACCCAACAGCCCGACCAACCCGGCCTCGATCAGGAAAACCGTCAGCACATCGGAGTCGCGCGCGCCGATCGCTTTCATGACGCCGATCTCCCGCGTGCGCTCCAAGATCGCCATAGACATTGTGTTGGCGATGCCGAACGCGGCCACGATCAGCGCAATCCCGCCGATGCCGCCGAGCAGCAGGCGCATGGTCGTGAAGAAGTCGTTGAGCGAGCGGATGAAATCGCCCGCATCTTCGACGTAATAGCCTTCCTCGCGCAGCGCCGCGGCGATCTCCTGGGTGACTTCGCGGCTGGTCGTGCGCACAATGGCCTGCTCATAGCGCAGATCACGCCGGTTGATCCGCTGGCCGGTCACCCATTCGTTGAGCGCCAGCACGTCACTCAGCGGCATGATCAACATGCCGTCATAGATGCCAGCCCCGCTCTGCAGCACCGCCGCCGGACGCAGGGTGATATCGCGCTGCCGGTTATCTTGAAACGAGTATGTGCGCAGCTTGATCTGCTGCGAGAACGGATCGACGGACACGGGTTGGTATTCGGTCGAGTCAAAATCCGCGAAGTAATTGACCGACTCGCCGCCGAAAATGACCTGGCCCGGCTGGACATCGAGCGTGCCCTGCGCCGCAGTTAGGTTGAGCGAAGGCAGCAGCGTCGGGTCGATACCGAGGATCGGCGCGTAGCTGCGCAGATCGCCTGCTTGAAGCTCGGCGCTGCCGATGAAGCTCACGATCGGCACCACCGCCTGAATGCCCGCCATCTGGCGCAGCGCAGCGACAGTTTTGTCATCCAGCACCGGCAAGTTGCGCGCCTGTTCGACAGGTTGGTACAAACCACCGGGTGCGTAAATGCGTACTTCCGTCAGGGTATTGGCTGCACCGACGCCCTGCTCCGCCGCACGCTGCAAGCCGAAGGTCAGCGCCAGCAGCACCATGACCGCTGTCGTCCCGACGATGACCCCGCTGAGCGTCATGATCAGCCGCGAACGGTTGCGCGTCAGGTTGTTGACCGCCAGTGTTGTCAGCTCGTAGAACATGTTCCCGCCTCCAACCATCCCGCTCGACGAACGTCCAAAGTGACGATGCTCATCCTAACCGTCACTGGGCTGGGCAATCCCAACCCTCTCGACGTATCACTCGTCACGCATCACACATCACGCACCTACGATCCCAATCCCATCAAAGCGAGCACCAGCCGCGCCAACCAATCGCGTTCCGGCTCCGATGGTGGGAGCGAGTCGAGCCCGGGCAGTTCGCCCGGCGGGAAAAGGTCGTCCGGAATTTCAGGAATAACCGCTTCGAGCGCGAACTCGGTTTCGATCGACTGTTCCTGATTGAAATCATCCAGATAATCGACGGAGAAACGCAGCTCGACTGTACCTTCCTCTTGTACGAGGACGGTCGCGTCGATGGTGCGCTCCTCGCCGGCGCGCATCGGCCCGACGAATGACTCGCTGCCCTCCAGCAGTTCACCGCCATCGACGCTGACTCTGGCTAAGGTCAAGGAGACATCCTGGCGGCCAATATTGATCACCCGTACCGTCACCGGCGACGGCTCACCAACGTTGATCGGCTGGATCACGCTTTCATCGAGCGTGATGCGTAGGCGTGGGCGCGTGCGCACCACGAGGTTCGCCTGCAGTGTCTCTTGCGCGGTCGTGCCGCTCGCCGTCGTGTAGCGCAGCGTAACGGGCAGATCGTAGATGCCGCTCTGCACGCTGCCGCTGACGATGAACTCCTGCTCGATCTCGATGCGGCCTCCGTTCGCGGCGATATCCCCGACGAAGCGCGTCGCGCCTGCGCCGGTCGGCGCGAATGTCGCACCCGTCAGTTGGGGGGACGAGGACGTCGGCGTCGGACTCCCGCCGCTGTTTCCACCGCTTGGGGTGGGCTGCGGCGTCTGGTTCACCCCGCCGAAGAGCAGAAGCACATCGCCCGCCAGCGTATCCCCCGCGTTGACAACTGTCAGCGACAGTGTGAAGCGGTCGCCGGGAGACAGCGCGGCGGGATCGGTGCTGTAAGAGTCGAGGATGAAGAGCGGCGCAGATACGCGGCGTTCGCCCACCTCGATGGTGACACCGCTGTTGACCGTCTGAGGCTCATCGTCCTGCAGGAAGGCCAGCGCAAGCGTTTGAAGCTGCGGCCCCGGGCGTGCCGACGGATTGAGGATCATCGGCAGATCGATCTCGATCTCCTCGCCGGCCTCCAGGGTGCCGACCGGGAAGCTGTCCCCTTGTGGACCGGGCAGCAGCAGGCTGTCCGCCGAGGTATTGACGCGCACGATCACCTGACTGGCATCTCGATTGCCGCTGTTGCTCAACACCAGGCGCACGGTCAGCGGGCTGCCCGGCTGGCCGACGGCAGGCTCAACGCTGTAGCGCGCCACCGTGACCTGCGAAGTCGCCACCGCGCGCTCGACGTTGATCGTCAGGTTCGAGCTGCGCGTGTAACTCTTGCCTTCAAAGTCTTTATAGGCGAAGTTGATCGTCACAGTGTTCGGGCCGTTGGTCGCGCTGCTGGACGCGATGACCGACAGATTGGTGAACGCTGTGCCGCCCGGCCCGATATCCGGCAGCAGCAGCGTGCCTTGTCCGCTCGATGCGACGAAGCTGCCCCCGCTGGCGACCTCTAGGGTGACACCCTGAGCGGTCCGATTGCCCTGGTTGATGATCTCCAGCGACAAGACGACCGTCCCGCCCACCCGCACCGTCTGCGGTGACGCATTGAAACTGCGGATGACCAGTGTCGGTTCTCCCGGTACCGGGGTCGGCGGCGGCAGTGTCGAAGTGGGAAAGTTGGTTGGGGCCAGCGTCGGCGGTGGGGCACTGGTCGCCGTCGGTGCCAACACTGTCAAGATGCCGGGCGCGTTGGCGCTGCCCCGCTCGGGGTCGCTGACCTGAATACCGTAGCTGCCCGGCGGCACATTGGCCGGGATGGTAGCCAGCAGCGTGTTGCTGTTCAAAAACTGCGACGCCAGCAGCCCGAAGCCCGTCAAACGCACGACGGTATTCTGGGTGAAATTCGCACCGAAGATCGAAAGCTGCCCCTGCTGCCCGAACGGGACTTGTGACGGCTCCGTGGATGTGATCGTCACCTGTGGAGGTGGGTCTTGCTGAGGCAGTACGCGATCTCGGTCGTCCGCGCGACTCGTGAAGCTGGTCAGGCTCAGCAGAAGCACCAGGACTGCCCAGGTATACAGATTCTTCATAGGATTCATACGACTCCAGTGGTGTCCGAACCCGATCATCGACGATCGACCCATCGCGCAGTCGGATCACGCGGTCGGCCCGGCGGGCGATGCGCGGATCATGCGTCACGACG
Source organism: uncultured Pleurocapsa sp. (assembly GCA_964438415.1). Lineage (GTDB taxonomy): Bacteria > Chloroflexota > Anaerolineae > Aggregatilineales > Phototrophicaceae > Flexifilum. The sequence goes on from CAYTME010000053.1 coordinate 15,905, forward strand.
ATCACCGTCTTGCCGCCCTTGCGAGCCAGGCGTTCCAGCATGCGCAGGACAAACTGGCCGGTGTGACTGTCGAGCGCACCGGTGGGTTAGTCCGCCATGATGATCGGCGGGTCGTTGAAAAGCGCGCGGGCGATGGCGACGCGCTGCTGCTGTCCGCCGGAAAGCTGCGTCGGCTTATGGTCGTACCAAGCCGCCATATTGAGCGCCGAGAGCAGTTGGTAAGCGCGCAGCTCGCGCACATCCCGCGGCAAGCCGGCAAAGACGCCGGGCAGCGCCACATTGTCTAGCGCGCGCATGGTCGGCACGAGATGAAAAGCCTGGAAGATGAAGCCGATCATCTCGCGGCGAAACTGCGCCAGTGCCTCACCGTCCAGCGCATTGAGCGACTGCTGGTTGACGACGATATCGCCGGCGCTGGGGTGCTCTAATCCGCCCAGCAGGTACAGCAGTGTGCTCTTACCGGAACCGCTCGGCCCCATGATGGCGACAAACTGCCCGCGCTCGATCTCCATGTTGAGCCGATGCACGGCGTGGACTTGGTGCGCGCCGACCATGTAGACCTTTTCCAAGTCATGGGTCGAAATCATAGACCCAGGCGCGGGCAGCGCAGGAATGGTCATGATATCAGATCTGGTTCGTGATGACGGGCAGTAGGATGACGATCAGCACCCACATGATGACCACCACTAGGGACGCCCAAGGGCTGCCTTTCAGCGTGTATCGCCCGCCCAGATAGAGCAGTACCAAGTGCCACAGCCAGAAAAGCGTCAAATTGGAGGCCAGCGAGCGCATGACGCGCTGGAGAAACTCCGGCGCATCGACGTACACCGGCAGGGCGTCCAGAAAACCGACCAGCCCTGGTTCTCCAATGACGCCGCCGCCGCTGCGGTACAGAAGCTGCACGCCGGCCATCAAGCCCAGCGGCAGGCTGGCCCAGACGGCGATGCGCCAGTTGAGACCGAAGCGCGGTGCTGCACCTTGGAACAGCGTCACCTCGCTGAGTAAGATCGCCTGCAGCAGCCAGCTCAAGACCAGCCGCGTGATGGCGACCAGCGCTGCCGCCCAATTATCGACGGCGGTTGGCGCGCCGCTCACCGAAAGCGCCTGCACCGCCGAGAGCGCCGTTAACACCAAGATGAAGACGGCCGCTGCGCCCCAATGTGGCCCCTGGCGCAGGGCGACGAAAAAACTGGGTGAATGCAGCATCAACTGTCCCGCGTTACCGACGAAACCTCGGCGGCGGCGGAATGGTACTTGCAGCATGCTGGGCGGGCCGGAAGGCGTAATGGCCATGTATTCACCTGCCTGTTCTTTCCGATCGCGGAGTCTAGCGCGTGGCACAGTGCTCTATCAAGCGCGAGTTACCAACGCTATTCAGACGCTCAGCCGCCGATGCTGTTCCGCGCGTGCACAGAAGCTGGCGCTGCCCTTCGGCAGTGGCTGCCTCTAGGCGCGCGCGAAAATCCACAAAGCGTAAAGCACCTTTGTCAGTTTTGGGCAAAAACGAAAATTGTAAAATCTATCTTAAGGAATTGAACGCTAATTCAATGTTAATCTACTGGCATCCGACACTGGCACCGCCCAACTGCAAATCTTGGAAAGGAGGAAACTGATTGTGCAAAGATGACAAGAACACTTTGCACAAGCCTTATCATTTGGTATATGTAAGGTTAAAGGAAATGCGTTATATTGTAGATCATCGCTAGTGAACTGTGAGCCATTTAAAGGAATCTGAGTTTAGACCGAGGAATATGATGAGCGAAGCAAATTATCACGTGTCGTATCCAGATGTCTATCGCTATTGGTCGCCTAGTTGTGAACCGTTCGCAGGCGGTGACAGCCTTTTGACTGCCATGCGCAAGGGCTGGTCGGTTGACAAAACGGTCTATGCAGAGGAATTCTGGTTGGGCGGCATGCGTCTGGTCGTCATCCTTCATTTTCAGATCCAGCGCGGCGATCGCGTGATCAGTATGCCCGTGATCAGCAATCCGGCTGTGCGCCGCCTGCTCTACACGGAAAACTTTGAGGTACGCCCGATTTCAGAGCGTCAAGCGCAGCGCCGCCGCCAACATGATGTGGATGCGGCACCGGAGAATTAGCGCTAGACGGAACTCACGGATCCCAGACGCAGGCGCGCTGGCAGCAGCGGCGTCAGGCGTTCCCACTCCTCGGCGGTCAAGGGGCGCAGCAGATACAGCCCCGCACCATACACCAAAGCTGCGCCTACGAACGCCCCCACTGGCATCACGTTCCAACCCACAATGAGCATACACAAGGCGGCTGCGGCTGCGGCTGCGGGCTTCCAGACAACTGACGGCCAATCGATCCTGCCGATGCTGCGCCGCAGCAGCAGGCCGAACGCCATCCACAGGACCGCCTCAGACGCGATCGTCGTCAGCGCCGCCGCCTGATAGCCATAGGTCGGGATGAAGATCAGATTGGTGATCAGGTTGAACGTGACGCCGATCACAAACGCCCATGTGATGCGCCGCTGGAGGTCGAGCGCGATCAGCACATACTGGGTCAGGCTGTTCATCCAGCCGATCGGGATGCTCCAGATCATCAACTGAAGCGCGATGGCACCGTCCGGCAAAAACTCGGCTCCGCCCAGCACCTGTGTCAGCGCCTCCGCCGCGAACGTGAAGAAGATCGCCGCCGGCAGAGCTGCCATGACCAGGAGCTTGATCGCCAGCCGGTAGGTGCGCAGAAACCCCGCGCGGTCCTCACGCGCCTGGCGCGACATCACCGGCAGCAGCGCCTGCGTGAAGAACGATGGGATGATGTTGAGCGCCTCGACCCATTTATAGGCGACGCTGTACTGCCCGACCATGCGCGCCGTGTGGATGAACTCGATCAGCAGGATGTCGATCTTGAAAAAGATGCTGGCCAGGAAGTGATTGAGCATCAACGGGTAGCTCTCGCCCACCATCTCCCGCAGAAGTCCGCTGTCGATCCT
>CAYTME010000054.1:0-2332 GCA_964438415.1 uncultured Pleurocapsa sp.
AAGCGGTCGATTGGGCGGGCGGCGTCCATCCCGCCCTGCAGGAGTGCGTCCGCATGGTGCTCGTGCTCTCCCCGGCCAGCCAGAACGACGACGGCATCACGCAGGCGTGGACATATTTTCGAGAGAAGAACAAGCCGGTCGTCATCGCCCAGGTGGGTGATGCCGATCCACCGGATGCGCTGCGACGTCGTCCGCGATACAATTTCAGTGCCGACTACAAGAGCGCCTTTCGCCAGATGATGCAGGCGCTCAGCGAATAGGAGTGAGATGAGGTACACCGCCTGCTGATGGTTAGACATTCACCGATGACGCTGTCGCTTTTGCGCGCACGTCTGCTGTCCCGCCTGTTCGACCCGATCGAGATCGCCCCGCTGGTCGGCTTTCGCATCGCGTTCGGGGCGCTCATGCTCTGGGAAGTCTGGCGTTATTTCAACTTCGACCGCATCGCCCGCTATTACATCCAACCGACCTACTACTTCCACTATTTCGGCTTCGAGTGGGTGCGGCCGCTGCCCGGTGACGGCATGTTTTGGCTCTTTCACCTGCTGGGTGCGCTCTCGGTGGCCATCCTGCTGGGTATATTCTATCGTCTCAGCATGGCGGCCTTCTGGGTGGGCTTCACGTATGTCTTCCTGCTCGACAAAGCCCAATACCTCAATCATTTCTATCTCGTCAGCCTGGTCAGCTTCCTGATGATCTTCGTCCCGGCGCACCGGGCGCTCTCGGTCGATGCGCTGCTGCGACCGAGTTTGCGCGCACAGACCGCGCCCGCCTGGTCGCTCTGGCTGCTGCGCGCTCAGATGGCGATCGTCTACTTCTTCGGCGGCTTGGCCAAGATCAACCCGGACTGGCTGGCAGGCGAACCGATGCGCGCATGGATGGCGGCGCGCACCGATTTCCCGCTCATCGGCTCGCTGTTCACCCAAGAGTGGATGGTCTACCTGTTCAGCTACGGCGGCATGCTGCTCGATCTTTTCGTCGTGCCGCTGCTGCTCTGGCGGCCTACGCGCATCCCAGCACTGCTGCTGGCGCTCTTCTTCCACATCACCAATTCGCGCCTGTTCAACATCGGCATCTTCCCCTGGTTCGCCATCGCGATGACGCTCCTCTTCCTGCCGCCGCATTGGTTCCGACCGCCGTTTCTGCGCTCGGCGGGCCAGCGCTTGCAGCCCCACAGCTATCCACAGCGGGGGTGGCTGCTGGCGGCGATGGCTGCATATCTCGCCCTGCAGATCTGGCTGCCGATCCGGCACTGGTTCTATCCCGGCGACCCGAGCTGGACGGAGGAAGGACACACACTCGCCTGGCGCATGCGCCTGCGCGATAAGAGCGGCTCGATTGCCTTCTACGCCCATGATCCCGTCAGCGCTATCGGACGCCCCCTGCCCGCACACACGTACCTGACCGCACGGCAGTTCGACCAGATGAAAGACAATCCGCCGATGATCCTGCGCTTCTCGCATTTCTTGGCCGGACTGTACGAGCAGGCGCACCCAGACCTGAAGATCCACGTTTGGGCGATGATCTCGCTCAACAGCCGTGCGCCGCAGCTCCTGATCGATCCGACCGCCGATCTCGCCAGCCAGCCTGATGACCTGATCGCTTCCGACTGGATCCTGCCGCTGGTGCAGCGCCCGGTTCCGCACGAGCCGCTGCCCGCGCTGCTCATCTCACGCCGATACACCGATACGCTGCTGCTGATCAACATCACCGAGCGGGCATATCCGCTCGATCGACTGTCGATCCGCGCGGGCGACGCGCTGCTCGACCCAGACGATTTCGGCATCTCCGTACTGCTACCCGGTGAATGCCTTTTGGGGCACAGCGAGTCGGCCGATCTGCGCACGGTGTACGTGCCGTGTAATGAGGTGGGGCAGCGGCTGCAGGTCGCCCCAGCGCTGCTGGCAGGCGAGATCGAGATCGACAGCGGCAGCACGGTCAGCCGCTGCGATGGCGTGGTCTGTCTGGCCGTTCACGAGCGCAGCCGCTGAGCGGAGCGCTCAGCCGATGCCGGGGCGCACGCGCCAGCCGACACTGCCCCAAACGACGCCGCCGATGAGGGGGAAATTGACCGGGTTGGGGATGGTGAACACGCTGCCGCCCTGCCAGATGTTGATCCAGTCGCCGAAGACGCGCTGATCGGGCAGGTACTCACTGAAGGCGACCGCCTGTCCCGACGGCGCCAGCGCGTAGCGTTCGGGGATGAAAAACGGCGCGGACACGAATTCGGCCAGGATGCTGCCGCCAGGATCGAGCACGCGCCAGGTGAAGCCGCCCACATCGTTGATGATCGGTGAAAGCGCGAGCGATGTGCTGGGCGCGCGGCGGCTGT
>CAYTME010000054.1:2375-5202 GCA_964438415.1 uncultured Pleurocapsa sp.
TGAACGGGTCATAGAGTTCCCAGACACCGTCGTTGAACAGGACGCCCAACCATTCACGCCCGAGGGCGTCCATCGGCGCATGGAAGCTGGGCGTCCGCCCCCCATCGCCCATGATGAAGCTGGCGAGCTGGCTGCCCTCGGGCGAATAGACGGTCATGCGCGCCACGAACCGCCCGTCACCGCCGATTTCGTCGCTGCGGACGAAGATGCCGCTCTGACCCCACTGCACGTCGGGCGCATCGGGCACGCCGACGGACGGCGGCAGCCCGCCGGCGATCGTGCGCGCACCGCCGCCGATGTCGTACACGACCACGCTGCCGACCATCTCAGGGATGGCCAGCTCGCCCCAGACGAGCTGCGCGCCGTTCGGCGACCAGGCCGGCTGCGAGCGCACGATGCCGCGCGTCTGCTGTCCATCCGCCATGAATACCGCGTCCGGCGGCTGCTCAGCGGCGCGGAAACCGTCTCCGCTGGCGATGTCGATGACCCAGATATTGCTCGGCAGCCCGCCGCCTCCAACCGCGCCCATCTGCTGAATGGCGGTCACGACCACTTGAGCAACCGAGCTGTAGGCCGCGCGCGTGCCATCGGGCGAGAGGGCGGGCGGGTCGTTGAAGCCCCAGGTGGTCAGCGCAACTGGCGGCGCGCCGGGAGCACCCGACCATGACCACAAATCACCGTTCAGCGTGACGATCAGCGGCGGTTCCCCCTGCGCGTACAGCGGTGCGCCGAACAAAAGCCCCACCATCAAGAACAACGCCATCAACCGAACAACTGGTTTCACCGACCCATCCCTCAACGCATACCGACCCCACTGAGCGCGATCGCGGTGCCCGGAGGTTTCACCGACTCGGATCCACAGCACCCAGCCGCCTGAAGTATTCTTCCATTATAACGAACGCGGCCTGTGCGCACATAACGCGGGCTCATGGCGTAGGTGAATCGTATTGGTGTGCTCATTTCACCCCAGCCAGCGCTTGCGCCGCTTGTAGTGTTTGACCTCGCGGTAGCTTTTGCGCTCGCCGAGCTGATTCAACCCCAGGTAGAATTCCTTGATGTCTTCGTTATCTGCAAGCTGAGCGGCGGGGCCGTCGAGCACGACGCGGCCGTTCTCCATCACATAGCCGTAATCGACAATGCTCAGGGCAGCGCGGGCGTTCTGCTCCACCAGCAGCACCGACATGCCCTCGCGCGTGTTGATCTCGCGCACGATGCGGAAGATCTCCTGCACCAGCAGCGGCGCGAGACCGAGCGACGGCTCGTCGAGCATCATCAGCTTGGGGTGTCCCATCAGCGCTCGCCCGATGACGAGCATCTGCTGTTCCCCGCCGGACAGATAGCCGGCTGTGCGATGGCGCAGGTCGCGCAGGCGCGGGAAGTAATCGAAAACGCGCTCCAGGTCGGTTTTGGTGTGCCGTCCGCCTTCGTAGACCTGCGCGCCCAAGCGCAGGTTCTCCTCGGCGGTCAAGTGCCCGAAGAGCGGACGGCCTTCGATCACCTGGATGATGCCGCGCCGCACGATGTCCTCGGTGTTCAGATGATCGATGCGCTCGCCATTCCAGGTGATCGAGCCGCGCGTCACCTCGCCCAGCTCAGCGCTCAGCAGCCCGCTGATCGCCTTGAGCGTGGTCGATTTGCCGGCGCCGTTCGCGCCGAGCAGCGCGACGACCTGCCCCGGCTTGACTTCGAATGAGACGCCGCGCAGCACCAAGATCACGCTGTTATAAATGACTTCGATATTGTTGACGGCTAGCATCAAAGCACCTCATGTTTCATGTTCGGTCGGCGTCAGCTTGCGCTTCATGAAGACGACCACATCGCCTCTTTCGACATCGTCATTGCTGTAAAACGATAGATCGATGCTGTCGATCGTGAAGCCAACGCGCCGGTAAAATGCAATCGCGGGCACGTTGGTCGTACTCGTCTCGACGCTGATAATGCGCAGTCCGGCAGCAGCGGCGCGCTCGACTAGAGTCTCCATCAACCAGCGTCCCAGCCCCTGCCCACGATATCGGTGTTCCAGGTGGAATTCCCAAACCAGCAGCGTGCCGTTCCAAGCCTGCACATCGGCGATTGCGGTGGCGATCAGCCGGTCGCCCGCCGCGCGGTCGTACATACCCAACGACAGGCCGTGCCTCAACACGTCCGCGTAATACCCGATCACATCCGGCGTGCGCTGGAATGATCGAGTGACCGGCGCATCAAGCGCGCGCAGCGTGAGCGCGATGACGGTGCGCTGATCGGTCTCTTGGCGTTCCACGTCGTAGACCTGGGTGGAAGTGTAATGCGGTGCGATCCGTTCCAGATCGTCCAGCGTGACTCGTTCCAATGTACGAATTTCGATCATGCACCCCTGCACCAGCGCTCACGCTTCCAGCCGAAACCACAAGAAACTATAGGCGGGCAGCGTCAGACTGTAGAGCCCGCTGCCGATGCGCGGAAAGCGTGTCCCGCCAAAAACATCGACCGGCACACGGCCCTCATACGCGTCCAGAGGCAGCGCCAGCGGCTGCGCCGCGCCGGATAGATTGAACGCACACAGCATCGCCTGATCGTCATGGACGCGCACGAAGGCAAGGGTCTGCCGGCTGCCCGTCTCGACGAAGGCGAGCGCGCCGCGTGCCAAGACTGAGTGGGACTTGCGCGCCGCGATCAGACGGCGCATCCAGTTGAGCAGCGAATTCGGCTGGCGCTCCTGCGCTGCGACATTGACGGCTTGGTAACCGTAGACCGGGTCATCGATGACCGGTGCGTACAAGCGGTCGGGCGCGGCGCGCGAGAAACCGGCGTTGGGTTCCGCGCTCCACTGCATCGGAGTGCGGACGCC
>CAYTME010000054.1:5310-17025 GCA_964438415.1 uncultured Pleurocapsa sp.
TCGAGCAGCGGCGCCAGCCGGCGGCGGATGCCCAGATTGAGCTTCATGCGCGGGACGGGCGCGTAGGTGCGCCACATGTAATCGCGCTCATCCGGGGTGACCATCTCGAGCGTCAGCTCGTCATGGTTGCGCAGGAAGGTGCACCACTGCGCTTGATCGGGGATGGCGGGGAGCTGGCGCATGATCTCGACGACGGGCGTGGAGTCCTCCATCGCCAGCGCCATGTACAGCCGCGGCATGACCGGGAAATTGAACGCCATGTGGAATTCTGGCCCCTCGGCGTCGCCGAAATAGGGCAGCACGTCCTGCGGCCACTGGTTCGCCTCGGCCAGCAGAATGCGCCCCGGAAAGTGTGCATCGATATGGCGGCGCAGTTTTTTGAGGAAGGCGTGCGTCTCCGGCAGATTTTCGCAGTTCGTACCCTCGCGTTCGTATAGATACGGCACGGCGTCCGCACGGAAGCCATCCAGCCCCATCTTGAGCCAATGATCGACCACGCGCAGCATCTCGTCATGAACGGCGGGATTGTCGTAATTCAGGTCGGGTTGATGGGCGAAGAAGCGGTGCCAGAAATACTCGCCCGCCTGCTCGTCCATCGTCCAGTTCGACGGCTCGGTGTCGAGAAAGATGATGCGCGCATCGCGGTACTTGTCCGGCGTCTTGCTCCAGACGTAATAATCGCGGTACTGTGGGTCGCCGCGCCGCGCCGCCTGAAACCACCGGTGCTGATCTGAAGTGTGGTTCATCACCAAGTCGGTGATGATGCGGATGCCCTTGTCGTGGGCGACCTCGATCACGCGCTGGAAGTCGCCCAGCAGGCCGTACGTCGGGTCGATCGTCATGTAGTCAGCGATGTCGTAGCCGTCATCGCGCAGCGGCGAGGGATAGAACGGCGTCAGCCAGATGCAGGTCACACCCAGCCGCTGGAGATAATCGAGCTTGGCCAGCAGACCCGCAAAATCGCCGATGCCGTCGCCATCGGCATCGCAGAAGCTCTTGACCTGAAGCTCGTAGAAGACGGCGTCTTGGTACCAGAGATCGGTCATGGTCGAAATCGGCCACCCCAGCCAGATGAGCAAGTCACAATCTGACGGGGGCGGGCTGCTCCGGCCCACCCCCGCCCTGTGGGGACAAGGAATGCCTCGTCCGAGGCGTACATCGTCCCTGCACCGAAACTGCGTTTCTACCGTCTACATCCCCGGCACGTCCGCGCCGCCAGGACGCAGATCCGGTGTCTCCTCGAAGCCCGTCAGCGGCACGATCACCGGCAGAAAGGCAGTAGTGCCGTCCGGCAGCGGCAGTTTGAGCGCGTCGTCACCGCTGGTCGCCACGCCGCTCATATCTGCGTTGGCGAACATCATCATCGCCAGACGATTCATCGAGTCATCGCGCAGCTCACCGCCGCGGAAGTCGATCGTATAGAGCTGGAGCGGCGAATAGACCATCTCCTCCAGCGTCTCCTTGATTGACACGCCATCGACGGCGTCGAGGCTGCCGACGCGGTTGACCGTGCGCGCGTACAGTTCGATGTACGTATCGACGATCGACCAGCCGAGCAGATAGGCAATGTTGCGGTTCTGCGGCGGCACTTGTTTGGCATCCGCGACCTGCGTGATCAACTGGATGCCGGGGTTGTCGCGCTCCGTCCACCAGCGGAACGGCATTGAGCCGATCAGGCCGTTGACGGCGGGCAGCCCGTCGGAGCCGAGGACGGTGCGGCTGAGCAGACCGACCGATGTATCGAGCGTCCAGTTGACACCAGCCAGGGTGATCTCATCTTCCAGCCCAAGATCGACCAGCGTGCGCGCGATGGCGACCGGGCCGCTGGCCAGCGTGTTGGTATACAGGATGGTGGCACCGGCATCCGTCAGGTTCTGCACGTTGGTCGTGATATCGGTCGCGGTCGGCAGGAAGTATTCTGGCGTCTCCAGCACAGTCACGCCCTGCTCGGCGCAGTAAGCGATGGCTTCCGGCGTGAAAGCGGCCTGCCCGAACGCACCCGGCCAGCTAATGTAGCCGATCACCGGGTCGGGGAAGCGCTCGCTGTTAGCACCGATGTAACGGCAGAACATGCCGAACTGATCGACATAGAGCGGGTTGGTGGCGAAGATCCAGCCCGGCTGCTGACCGTCCTCACCGTACAGCCCTTCGACCGAGCCTGCCGAGATCAGCACAGGGATTTGATCGGCCTCGACCTGGGCGCGCAGCAGTTCGGCATCGCCCGAAGCGTAGAGCACGAGCAGATCGGGCTTCGGACTGCGGCTGCGGTAGTCATCGTATGCGGCCTGCGTCTGGGCCAAGTCACCGCCGGTATCGCGGTTATCTTGGGCGAGCTGCGCTCCGCAAACGCCGCCGCGCGCATTGAAGTATTCGATGCCATCAGCCAGGCCCGCCAGCAGCGGCTGGGTGATGAAGGCATACGAACCACTGATATCGCCGAAGTGGAAGATCGTGATCGTCTCACCGGTCAGATCGACTTCGCACGCCGTGTGCTCGATCCAATCGGGCAGGCTTTCCTGTGCGCTCACAGGCAATGCAAGCAGCGCCGTCAGCGCCAAGACAAGCAGTGTAAGAGTCCACTTACGCATATTCTCAATTCCTTTCAGATAACAAACTCACAGCTCAAACATGCGAAACTCGTGTGTGCGATTTTGTCGGTTTGGCTGCCCCTTCCTCCCACATCATGATACATCGTTCGCGACACAGGGAAACGCGGCCTGCGCGCCGTCCACCCTCTTAATGGGAGAACGGCCGCAGCTTCCACGAGATCTTCAAGATTTCCCAGCGGTGCGCCAGACCGCGCGGAGCCAGGATGAGAAAGATGATCAAGGCCAGGCCGAACAGCGTCGGCGACAGCGCCGACTCGATATTGATCGGGTTGACGAACGGCAGCAGGCTGGGCAGCGCGCTGCGCAGCGGCGGGATGATGGCGGGGATGACGTTCTGCGTCAGCAGGTTGACGAACGCGACACCAAAAAGCGGCCCCAAAGGGAAGCCCGCGCCGCCGATGACGAGCATGGCCAGCATCTCGATCGAGCGGTCGAGCAGGAATTTATCCAGTGATAAGCTGTTGCTTTCGAAAGCCAGCAGGCAGCCGGCGATGCCCGCGTAGAGGGCGCTCAGGAAGAACGCCTGCAGCTTGTAATTGAAGACGTTGATGCCCAGCAGCTCCGCCGCCAGATCGTTATCGCGCACGCTGATGAAAGCGCGGCCGACGCGCGTGCGGGCGATATTGCGCGCCGCCAGCGACAAAAGCACCGCCACTGGGACGATGATGTAGAACATCGCGTTCTCGTGGGCAAAGCTGAGGCCGAGCAGCGTCGGCTCCGGCACGATCAGCGGGCGCGAGCCGCCCGTCAGCGTTTCGAGCGGGTAGCGCAGCAGCCAGGGGATGATGAACTGCGCTGCCAGCGTCGCCATGGCCAGATAGAAGCCCTTCACCCGCAGCGATGGCAGTCCGAAGATCAACCCAACCCCGCCCGTGAAGAGCGCCGATACCGGCAGCGCGATCCAGAAGCTCATGCCCAGATTGCGCGCCAAAATCGCGCTCGTGTACGCGCCTACTGCCATGAAGGCCGCGTGCCCGAGCGAGATCTGGCCGGTGTAGCCGACCAGGATGTTCAACCCCTGCACAGCGATGGCGAAAATGGCGATCCGGTTGACTACCCCGATCCACGACTGCGGCACGATGCTGGCTCCCAGCGGCCCTTCGATCGTGAGCAGCGGCAGCAGCAGCAGCAGCACGAACAGCCCGTTCGCCAGCACCTTGTCGAAGCGCGTGCGGTTGAGGCTGATGTCCTGCGCGTAGGTCGTATCGAAGACACCCGATGGGCGGATGTTAGCGGACATGGTTACTCCTCAGAAACGAGTGATGCGTAATGAGTAATGCGCGATGCGCAGTGTGTGTGCACAGCGCTGCATCCATAACCGGTTTGTAGGATCGGTTCGCAAACCACCCACCACGCCCACGATAGACTGTGCGCTGCCCAACCATTCGACACCTCATCACGCATCACTTCGCTATATGCGCTCGATCCGCTTCTGCCCGAACAGACCGTCAGGGCGGATGATCAGCACGATCATCAGCACGGCATACGGCGCAAGCTCCGTGCCTGCCTGCGTGCCAGGGAACAAGAGATTGGCGTATTCCTGCACCAGCCCGATGATCAACCCGCCGATCAGCGCGCCGGGCACGCTCTCCAGCCCGCCGAGGAGCACCGCGGGGAAAGCGCGCAGCGCCAGCAGCGGCATGTTGAGCGATAGGCTGGTCGCACCGCCCTGCAGCACACCAGCCACCGTCGCCAACAGCGCCGCGATCGCCCAGGCGACGCCCAGGATCACGCGCACGCGCAGGCCGACCGACTGCGCCAGCTTTTGATTCTCCGCCGTCGCCCGCATCGAAAGGCCGACACTGGTGAAGCGGAAGAACAGCACGAAGACCGTGAACGCCACCAGCGCCAGCACGAAGGCGATCAGCAGCTCCGTGCGTACGATGATAGTGCCCTCGATCACACCAGTGCCTTCAATGCGGATCGGCGCGGGCAGCCCCAGATCGCGAATGCCGGCGAAGATGCCCAGCGGCAGCTCGACGCTGCCCCAGATCGACTGCGTGACACCCTGCAGCACCTCGGCCAGCGCCAGTGTCATCAGCACCATGGCGAACAGCGGTTGGCCGATCAGCGGGCGGATAGTGAAGCGCTCCGCTGCCAGGCCGATGAGGACGCTGCCGCAGACAGCACCGATCAGACCGCGCAGCAGCGGCGGCGCTGCGACCAGCAGGACGGCCAGCACGATGACCGCGCCCACGCCGCCGGCCAGCACGCGCGGGTCGCGCAGCGCACGCACACTGACCATCGTCACCACCAGGAGCACCGTCCCCAACGCGAGCGCAAGCGCCGCCGCAGGCGCGATCGTGGCGACGGAAAAGAAGCTGTAAAAGATGAAGCCGCCGAACAACATCATCCAACCGTGCGCGAAGTTGAAGACACCCGACGCTTTGTTGATGATGACAATGCCGAGTGCGATCAAGGCGTAGACGCCGCCGACCAACAGCCCGGTGATGCCGCTCTGCACCAAGCGCGCCGGGCGCTGCGCCCCGATCACCGGCGCGAGCAGCGCCACGATGACGACCAGCGCCACAACGTAGGCCGCGGTCGTCCACAAACGTTTTCTATCGCTCAAAGCCTGAGTCAATGCTGCCAAAGCCAGTATTCCTTTTGCACACTATTTCAACGACGGGGCGTCATGCACGCTCAGCGCCTACACTACGCACACACGGACGGCGGTCTCGACGATGCCGCTGCGCCCGTCGCGGTACTTGACTTCGGCGCTGACCGTGACCGAGTCGAGATCGTTGTACATGGCATGGAGCATCTCACCGTACTTGTTTTCGAGCGTACGGCGGCGCAGCTTGCGCGTGCGCGTCAGCTCGTTTTCGTCGGCATCGAACGCCTTGTGCAGGATGACGAACTTGCGCACGCGCGCCGCCGGCGGCAGCGTCGCGTTGACGGCTTCGATATCGCGCTTGATCAGGTCGTAGACCTCCGGCTTCTGCGAGAGATCGACGAAGGTCGTGAAGGCGACACGCTGCTTTTCCGCCCAGCGGGCGACGTTGTCGAAGTCGATATTGACGATGGCGGTCACGTAGTGCATGTCGAAGCCGCCAACGGTCATCACATCTTGGATGTACGGGCTGAACTTGAGCCGACCTTCGATGTACTGCGGGCTGAAGCGTTCGCCGTTGGCCAGCTCGATCATGTCGCTGAGGCGGTCGAGGTAGATCAAGTGGCCGTCGGCATCGGCGTAGCCCGCGTCGCCGGTGTGAAACCAGCCTTCTTCATCCAGCGCTTGGGCCGTCTTGGCCTCATCTTTATAGTAGCCGGCGAAAACCGCCCGACTGCGAATCCAGATCTCGCCGTCGGGGTTGATGCGCACCTCGACGCCGGGGGCGGGCGCGCCGACCGTCTCCAGCTTGATATTGCCGTCGTAGTGCAGCGTGTGCGCTTGGCACTCGGTCGAGCCGTACAGATTTTTCAGCTCGACACCGACCGCGCGGAAGAAGCGCAGCACCGCAGGTGAAAGCGCAGCGCCCGACGTAAAAGCATTGCGCATCCGCGACATGCCGATCTTGTCGCGCAGCGGCGCGAACACCGCCAGATCGCCCAGCGCGCCGAGCAGCCGCCAGCCCACCCCGACCGGCTTGCGCGCATCTTCCAGGTCGATGATGCGGTAGGCGACCGGTAGGAACAGCCCGAACAGCGCCCGGTTGAGCCAGGTGCTGTCCATCACACGCAGCCGCATCATGCCCGCGAGCTGCTCCCAGATGCGGCTGGGGAAGAGCAGCGCGCTCGGCGCGACTTCGCGGATATCGTTCTGCACCGTCGCCGGGCTTTCCGGGAAATTGACCATGAAGCCGGAGACAAGATGCCCAGTCACGCCGAGGCTCTGCTCGGTGATCCAGGCCAGCGGGCTGAACGAGACATAGTTGTCGTCGGGGTAGGCCGGTGCCAGCTTGATGACATGGCGGTTGCCGAACAGCAGATTGCGATGCCGGATCATCGCGCCTTTGGGCAGGCTGGTCGTGCCAGAGGTGTAGCTGAGCAGCGCAATATCTTCCGCCTTACCCTCGCTGATCAGAGTCTCAAAGGCGTTCGGATGCGCTTTGGCGTACTCTCGGCCAAGCGCCTGCACTTCCTGAAAGCTCATCAGCCAGGCATCGTTGTAATTCCACAGGCCGCGGTCTTCCCAATAGATCACCTTGCGCACGTTGGGCAGTTTATCGCGCAGTTCTAGGGCTTTGTCGCACTGCTCTTGATCGTGGGCGAACAAGAAGACGGCATCGGAATTGTCGAGCACATAGTTCAGCTCTTGCAAGTTGGCGTCCGTGAAAATGGCGATCGTGATGCCGCCCGCGCTCCAGGCGGCGATCTCCGCCCAGTAGAACTCCGGGTCGTTTTCGCCGATGATGGCGACCTTTTCACCGCGCTGCAGCCCCAAGCTGACCAGCCCTAAGCACAGATCGCGCACCTGCTGGAACGAGTCGCGCCAGGTGTACTCCTGCCAGATGCCGAAGCGCTTCTTGCGCATGGCCACCCGGCTGCCGAGCGCGCGCACCCGCTGCACAAACATCTTCGGCAGCGTATCGGCGTCGGGCGACAGCGGCTCGATTTCGATCTTTTCTTTCGAGACCAGGATCAGCGGCGCAGTGCGCGCCTGTTCTTTCACTGCAGCCATAGATGCAAACCCTCGATCCATCGCTGTACTAGAGAGCCACGCTCATGCTTCCTGCCCCAGGTAAGCCTTGATAACCGCTTCATTGCGTTTGATGTCATCCGGCGCACCTTCGGCGATCTTGCGCCCGAAGTCGAGCGCGACCACGTGATGCGAAATATCCATCACCAGCCCCATGTCGTGCTCGATCAAGACGATCGTCGTGCCCTGGCGTTCGTGGATATCGAGGATGAAGCGCGCCATGTCCTCTTTTTCTTCGACGTTCATGCCCGCCATCGGCTCGTCAAGCAGCAGCAGCGTCGGTTCCAAAGCCAGCGCGCGCCCCAACTCGACGCGCTTGCGCAGCCCGTAGCTGAGCGTGCCGACGATCGTCTTGCGGATGCTCTCCATCTCCAAGAAGTCGATGATCTCCTCAACCCGACGGCGGTGCTCGATCTCTTCGGCGCGGGCGCGCCCCCAATAGAGCGCGCCGGTCAGCAGGTTCGACTGCATGTGGATGTGACGTGCCGCCATCAGGTTATCGAGCGCCGTCATGTTGGTGTAGAGAGCAATGTTCTGGAATGTGCGCGAGATGCCGAGTTTGGCGCGTTTGTAAGCGGGCAGATCGGTGATATCGCGCCCTTCGAAGAGGATCGCGCCCTCTTGCGGGTGATAGAAACCGTTGATGCTGTTGATCAAACTGGTCTTGCCCGCGCCGTTCGGACCGATGATGGCGAAGATGGAGCCTTCGGGCACGCGGAACGACACACCGCTGAGCGCGCGGATGCCGCCGAAGTGGAGGGAAATGTCGCGAACTTCGAGCTTTGTTCTTTCGTTCATCCAATAGACCTAATTCCAACAACATAAGCTTTTTGTATACTGTGGTGGCGAATTGTAGCGGTCGCATCTGGATGGGTCAAGTTTTCTCGCCCGTCCGCCCGCTGCTGCCGCGATCGTCACCCATCTGCCCGCAGCGTGCGCGACTCGTCCACAGGCTGAATCGCGCATACGGCACCGAGTACATCTATGATCCTGCTGCTTATCCTCATCATCGGCCTGCTGACATTCCTCGAACGCTTCAGCTTCATCGCGCTGGCTGGGCGCTTCGATCTGCCCGCGCAGGTGCGTCACGCGCTGCGTTATCTCCCGGCGGCGGTCATCTCGGCGCTGGTACTGCCCTCGCTCGTCTATCGCGGCGGCGTATACGCTGCTTCTCCGCTCAATCCGCGCCTGCTGGCGGCGCTGATCGCCGCCTTCATCGCTTGGCGCACGCGCAACGCCATCCTCACGCTCGTCATCGGCATGGCGGCGCTGTGGCTGTTGGAGGCTGTGCTGCCATGAGAGCGTTCCTGCGCGCTGTACGGCGGGCAGCCGGCTGGCTGCTGCGCATCGGGCTGCTGCTGGTGCTGCTGCGCTATTCCAGCCTGCCTCTCGGCGACCCAGCGGCGGCCATCGCCCAGCAGGCGCGCGACCACCTGTTCGAGTACGGCGTGTGGATGGTGGAGGCGCTGGCCGCCAAAGCGCAGCATGCGCTGTTCGGAGCGCACCCCTTCCTCGATGAGCCGACGCGCAGCCGTATCGTCCGCGACTACATGGCCGATCTGGCCAGCGCGCGCACGCTCGAAGGCCGGATCGAGTTCATCTACGCCGATTCGCACATCCAGAACCCGGCGCAGGCGACCGCCGAGCTGCGCGCCGAGCGCGACGCCCTGCGCGCCAGCCTGAGCGCGCGCCAGTCACTGGTCGAAAGCATCCTCGAAGGCCAGACGGCCGCCGTGCTGGTCGAGGAAGGTTTCGGCGTAGCGGGACAGCTCGTGCCGCCGATCTCGATGCGTTTCACCCAGCCGCCGAGTCTGCTCGTCATCTCGCCGCGCGACCGGATCGAACTCCTGTACGGGTTCGCGGTCGATGCGCTGACCGCCGACGAGCAGAACGCCCTCGAGACCGCCATCGAGCAGGCGCAGGATGTCTCCGCCCTGATCGTGCCGCTGGGGGGCATCGCGCTCTACCCAGCGATGATCCTCGAACGCGCCTCGATCCCGGCTTCGCTGGAAACGTTCGCCCACGAGTGGCTGCATCACTACCTGCTCATGTATCCGCTCGGCTTCGATTACGATCTCGCGCCGGAGACGCGCATCATCAACGAGACGACCGCGGTGCTGTTCGGGCGCGAGATCGGCGGGCGGGTGCTGGCGCGCTACTACCCTGACCTTGCCGCCGCCAGCGCGCCCCTTGCGCCGCACACAGTGATGACCGCCCTCCGACTGCCAGCCTTCCAGGCCGAGACGCCGTTCGATTTCGGCGCGGAAATGCACGAGACGCGCGTCACCGTCGATGCGCTGCTCGAGACGGGCGCGTTCGAGACCGCCGAGCAGTATATGGAGAGCCGCCGGCGGCGCTTCGTCGCCAACGGCTACATCATTCGCCGGCTCAATCAGGCGTATTTCGCTTTCTACGGCGGCTACCAATCCGGCACACCCGGCGCGGGCGGCAGCGACCCGACCGGAGCCGCCGTGCAGCGCCTGCGCGATACCAGCCCATCGATCCACGCCTGGATTGTCACCATGCGCGGCATCACCACACGTGACCAACTGCTGGCGCTGGCGGAGGCTGTGTCGTCATAGCTCCAAAGACATATGCACAGCCGCGTCATTCCGGGGCACAATGAGACGGATAACGTTCGCGCTGTTCAGGAGCGGTTTCGCCATGCGCTATCCGGCCCTACTCATCCTCGCGCTCATCCTTACCCTGGCGGCCTGCGCCACCCCTGCCGCCGAGCCGACCCCCACGCCAGAGTCCGCGGTCGAGGCTGGGACACCGGTGCCGATCCTCGTGCCGACGCCGCTGCCGGGGGATACGAGTGGTTCATCCAACCAGGAGCCGCCGACGCCGCAGCCGCAGATCGAGGTCGCAACATATCAAGCGGCCATCGGCGCGCCGGTCGAGGCGATCCCGGTCGGTCAGATCGTGCTGCCGGAGCGCACGCCGGAAGTCGTGCCCTTCGCGCAGGCTTTCCGCCGCCTCGAATACACGCAGACCGGCGGGGCGGGCAACGTCACGCTGACGATCACGCTCGATGCCAGCGGCGTGCTGACGCGCAATGATGTCCAGACGACTCTGCCAGCCGCCGAGGTTGCGGCGGTCATCGACGGCCTCGACAAGCTGCGCGTCATGGATCTGTCCGGCAGTTTCGACGGCCCGCCGTCCGCCAGCAGCACCTACCGCTTCTCGCTCGTCGTGCAGACCGAGACCGGTGTGCGCCGCCTCGACGCCAACGATGCCTACACGCCGGCGGAGCTGCAGCAGCTCTTCTTCGCGCTGGCGCAGCTCGGCGTGACGCCCTTCACGCTGCCAGGGGTTTGAACGAGCCGCCAGGAGCGTTCGGATTTTGGGGCGAACCGATGTGTTCGCCCCTACGAACCGTACGATTGTGTTGGGGACGTTCCGCGTGTCATCCCGTATTCCGCGCAGCGGATGCCCCCGTTTGCGAATGCACCCATGCCGTCCGGATTGCGCCAGGCGCGCGATATATGGTAGTGTTGCCTCAAGATCCCTGATCGCTGCTGCTGAGACGAGACACCGGGCGTGAACCTGACCCCTGAACAGAGCGCCGCCATCCACACCCATGACCGCAGCCTGATCGTCGTCGCTGGCGCTGGATCGGGCAAGACGTTCGTGCTCGTCGAACGCTTCCTCGCCCTGCTCGACGCCCACGACGATTGGGAACTCAACCAGCTCGTCGCCATCACCTTCACCCAGAAAGCCGCCCAGGAGATGCGCGACCGCGTGCGTGGGGCGCTCCTCAAGCGATTGGAGGATGCGCAGCGCGCGGCGGACGAGCGGCACGCCGCGCTGTGGGCGCGCCGCCTGAGCGCGATGGACAGCGCTCGCATCGACACCATCCATGCGTTGTGCGCCGACATCCTGCGCCAGAACGCAGCCGAGGCCGGGGTCGATCCGCGCTTTGAAGTGCTCGACGAGATGAGCGCGCGCCTGCTCTTGGAGACAACGCTCGATGATCTGCTGGCGGCGCTGGCACGCGGCGGCGACCCGATCACCCGCCTGTTCCGCGAGTATGACGCCGGCGACATCCGCCGCGCACTGATCGAGCATATCGCCCTTCCGGTCGAAATGCCGCCCGCCGATCTGTTCGAGCGCTGGCAGACGGCTTGGGAGCAGCGGGCTGCCGCCGAGCTGCGCGCGCTGGTCGCGGATGAGGCGTTCGCGCAGGCAGCGGTTTGGTCGCCGGCCGGCGGCTTCCCAACCGGCGATGACAATTTGCTCAGTGCATGGTGCTCATGCCATCTGCATCTACCGTCGCTCTTGAGCACCAGTGACGTCCATGCTCAACTCGCCACCCTACGCGCACTGCGAAATGCGATCAAGCTGAGCGGCGGCAGCGTCAAAACCTGGGGCGACGCCGAGACGCTCGCCGATGCCAAGGCGGCGCTGCGCACCCTGCGCGACCGGGCCGAGCTGGCGCTGACGCGTATCGGGGAACCGCCG
>CAYTME010000054.1:17081-18823 GCA_964438415.1 uncultured Pleurocapsa sp.
GGCTGGCGCGCAGCGCATACGGCGAGGCCAAGCGCGAACGCGGCGCGCTCGATTTCGACGATCTCGAAACGCTGTCGCGGCATCTCCTGGCCGAATATCCGCAGGTGCGCGCGCGCTATCAGGGGGCGGAATTCAAGCATCTGCTCGTCGATGAATTCCAAGATACCAACGCCGCTCAGTGGGCGATCGTGCGGGCGCTGGCCGATCCGGCGCAGCCAGGCGGTCTGTTCCTCGTCGGCGACGCCAAACAGTCGATCTACGGCTTCCGCGGAGCGGATGTCAGCGTCTTCGACCGCGTGCGCGGCGAGCTGCAGCGGCTCGGCGGTCGCGAGATCGGGCTGGCGCGTTCGTTCCGCACCCACGCGCCGCTGGTCAACACCTTCAATTACATCTTTCAGCGCGTGCTGCAGCGCGATCCGGACAATCCAGCGGCTGCCTATCAGGTCGTCATGGATGCGCCGATGGAGGCCGCCCGCGCCGCAGCGCCTGACGACCAGCCGTACATCGAGCTGATCGTGATCGACAAGACCGGTGTCGAGTCCGACGGCGAGGACGTCTCGACGCTGGCGCGCCGCGCCGAAGCTCATGCCATCGCTGAGCGCATCGAACGGATGCGTGCGCAAGGGCTGCCGGTCTACGACCGCCGTCTGGGCGGCCTGCGCCCTCTGGAGTACCACGACTGCGCGCTCTTGTTTCGCTCGATGACCGCTGCGCCGGTCTACGAGGAGGTTTTCAAGGATGTCGGGCTGCCGTTCGTGACCATCGCCGGGCGCGGCTACTACGAGCGGCAGGAGGTGTGGGATATCCTTAACCTGCTGCGGGCGCTGCACAACCCATACGACGATCTGGCGCTGGCCGCTGCGCTGCGTTCGCCGCTGTTCGCGCTCAGCGACGACGCCCTGTTCGCGCTGCGTCTGCGCCGCGATGAGGGCGGACGCCGGCCGCCGCTGTGGCACGCGCTCGACGATCCGTCGGGCGTGCCAACGGATGAACACCCTAGGCTCGTATGGGCGCGTCAGACACTGGCGAGCCTGCGCCAAATCGCCGGGCGTGTGCCGATCGCCGATCTGATCGAGGCGGCGCTCGCAGCGACGCACTTCCTCGCCGTGCTGACCGGTCTGCCGGACGGCGCGCGCCGCCGCGCCAACATCGAAAAACTGCTCGAAAAGGCGCGCACTAGCGAGCGTTTGACGCTCGGTGAATTCTCACGCTACTTGGGCGATCTGAGCGCGCTGGAGGCCCGCGAGGGCGAGGCAACGCTCGATACCGAGGGCGCGGTCGTGCTGATGACCGTCCACAAGAGCAAGGGGCTGGAATATCCCGTCATCTTCCTGGCCGATGCTGGTCGTGAGGCGGGCGGCAGTGACGGACCGCTGCGCGCCGGCGGCGCGTCCGACCTGGCCTGCCGCGTCTACGATCCGGCGCAGAGCAAGATGGTCGCATCCTTTGCCTACCGGGAGCTGAAGGAGATGCAGGATCTGCGCGAAGAGGCCGAAAGCCGTCGACTGCTCTACGTCGCGGCTACACGCGCGCAGGATCGGCTGATCGTCAGCGGGCAGGCGCAGCGCAAGAAGGACGGCACATGGAGCGCATCAGGCTGGCTGCGCACGCTGATCGATCTGTTCGGGTTGGGCGATGTCGCCACCAGCGGCGATCTCAACGGCGGCTGGGGACGTCTGCGCTTTCGCTTGATCCCGCTCGCTGAACGCGAGCAAACGGCCAGCGCACGCGACCCACGATCG
>CAYTME010000055.1:0-8259 GCA_964438415.1 uncultured Pleurocapsa sp.
GGACGCCGCGCCAGCGCCGTCTTGATGTCGTGGGCATACGCGCGCCGCCAGCGCGGCTCGGCGGTGGGGGCGTGGCGCACTTTGTCGAGCGTGACGATGCGGCTTGCCACGCCCCAATAGGCGGCCAGGCGCGGGGCGCTGCGCTGCATCTGCTTCGACGACGGGTGCAGCGTCTCGCTGCTCATGGCCATGTATTCGAGCGTCCCTTGGCTGGCTTCCATGCGCGCCACGAGCTGGATCAGATAGCTGATCTGATCGCTGGGGGGCGTGCCGATCCAGCCGGGATCGGCTTCGCGCAGGCGCAGGATCAGGCGGCGGAAGCGCTCGCGATAGATGACTTCGCTGCGCCACTCGCTGAAATCGACGGCACAGCGCGTATCGACCGCGTCCGGGTAATCGCCCTCAGCCATCACGCGGACGGTGACGACGAAGACCGGCAGCCCACGTTCGAGGGCGAAAGCAAGTTCACGCTGGGCGTACTCGGCACTCGCCCACTCGGGCGAGAGCACGACCAGCAGCCCGGCAGCGCGTTCGAGCGCCTGAGCGCTGCGCTTCTGCCAGTCGATGCTGCTGGGGAGCTGAAGCCGGTCGAGCCAGGCCTGGACGCCTGCACAGCGCAGATCAGCGGCGAGCTGAAGCGCAAACTCGGCTTCGATGCTCGCATAACTGATGTAGAGCAGGCGTTGAGTCATGAGCTGCGCTTTCGGAGATCTCCGGACACATTGAGAACGATCGATTGGATGTAAAATTCGTAAACAGGCGCAATCAAAAGCACCCCTTCTGAATGAATTATAGATTTGAAATCGGTTAGGATCGCTTGAGTTTCTAGTGTCGGCTAATTTTTTGCGTTTTTCACAATTGCACCCATTCCGAAGGGCGAACGGCGGGTTTGATCGCCCGATCTCGCCATCTCAACTGCCCTCCGGCGGCAGCGTCCACGCGATTCTGTCATCCAAAACGTAACCATCGCCCGCGGGCGCACCGTCGACGGAGACGGGGACACGCGTCCCCGTGGCCAGGTCGTACATGCCGACGACCAGGCTGTAGCCGCCGCCGACGGGCAGATCGGCTTCGTCGATGCGCAGCACGCGCGGATCGGCGATGTATTCGCCCGGCTGCCAGAGCAGTGTCGAGTAGTAGCGCGCCGGGGCGCTGCCCGCCTGTAATGCCGTCGGCCCGTCCCAAGCGGCGATCAGGTCGCCTGTCGCGCTGCGCAGGTGGATGTAGGTCATGTAGTCGCCGCCGGCGGGCGCGAGCACCTGCCAGTAGAGCGTGAGCATGACCGGACGCCCCGTCCAGAACTCCAGCCCGCCCAGATCGTTGCCCAGGTAGCGCGCGAAGCCGCCCCAGACGATCTCGCGGTCGGCGGCTCCGTTCGGCTGCGGCGGCTGCCAGCGGCGGTCGAGCGCCAGCTCGTAGACGGCGTAGCGGAAGATGCCATCGTCCATGCCCCAGGCGCGGCGCAGGATGTCCACCCGTCCGAGCGCGCTGATGACTTGGTTTTCCAGCAGCGGCACGCGCTCATACGCGCCTGTGCCCTGTGGATGGCTATCGATGAAATAGGTCGCGGCGGCCAGCTCGTCCAGGCGCGTCGGCGCATCGTCGATGCGGATATCGGCCAGCGGAAAGAAGAAGGGCAGCGTTTGGACGCCTGGCGCGCTCACGACCGGCGGCTGCCCATGCGCATCGATGTAGGCTTGGATGCCATCGACGACGTTGAGCAGCGCCGGGTTGCCCGACCGCTGGCGTTCGAGATCGGTTGGGAACGGGTCGCGCAGCAGGACATCCCAACCCGCGTACTGGTCGTAGAGCGGCAGAACGATGCCGGGGATGCTGAGCGCGATCAGCCCCGTCAGCGCCAGCGCGCGCAGCGATGGGTGGGTGCGCAGCCGGGCGATCCCGGCGGCGGCGATCAGCGCGGCGGCCAGCAGCAGCAGCGGCACGATCGGGAATGACAGCCGGTAGTGATAGCTGTACGACCAAAACCAGGTCACGAAATACGGCAGCGCCAGCGTCAGCAGGGCCAGAACGCGCCCGTCCAGCAGCGGCGGCAGCCAGGGCCGGCTGCGCCGGATGCCCGCCGCCCAGACGAGCGCGCCTGCTGCGATCAGGACGTATTCGAGCGCCTCTAAGCGGCGCGGCGCGACGATGCTCGGCAGCAGCCCGGCCAAGAGCAGCGCTAGCCCGATCAGCAGCCGCTGCACCGCTGCGCGTTCGATCCGCCGCGTGCCGAGCAGCAGCGCTGTCAGCAGCAGGATCGCCAGCAGCGGCCAGCCGAACTCCGCGCCGCTGCGCGCCGCCTGGGTCAGCCAGAAGGCGGGCGGGAAGTCGATGGCGTAATGGCCGAGCAGCAGATTGCGCACGTACCAGACGCCGCCGAGCGGAGCCGCCGCCAGCCCGGTGATCAGGCCAATCTGCAAACGGGGCCAGAGTGCAGGGAAACTCACCCCCCAACCCCGTCTCAATCGGAGAGGCGAGTCTGTGGGAAGGGGTCGCGCCTCGTGCGTCTTGTCTGATTTGCGATCTGCGCTCAACTTGTCCGCAGCGAATACGGGTGAGGCGAAGCCATACCCCAGCACCATCAGCGCTGTGCCCCAGACGAACGCGCCGCCGGTCGGCTTCGTCCACAGTGCGACGCCGAGCGCCAGCCCTGCGATCAGCGCCCAACGGCGGCTGTCGCTCGCGAGCGGCTGGCCGGGCTGGTACGACCGCTGCGCCAGGACGAAGAACGCCGCCGCCAGCGTGAAGCTGCTCGTCAGCGCGATCTCGAGATCGCCCATACGTGACCATTCGCCGACATGATGGTAGAGCGTCCACAGCGCGGCGGCGTAGATGCCCGCTCGGCGTCCGAACAGCCGCTCGCCCAGCGTGTAGACGGCCAGCGTGCTGCCCAAGTTGATGAACGGCACGACCGCGCGCGCCGCATGGTCGGCGATGCCGCCGTGGGCGATCTGGCCGAAGGCATACTGGAGCGAGAGAAACTGCGGGTAGTAATCGATGCTGTTGGGGATGAGGCCGAGCAGCGTGTACAGCCGGCCCTGATAGCCGTAGACCCAAAGTGTGTCGTAGGCGATGAACGGCCAATAGGCGGTCACGAACCAACGCACAATCAGCGCGATCGCCATCAGGCCGATCAGCAGCCGCTCATCGAGGGCGAGCGGAGCGCGCTCAACCGCTGGCGGCGTGGGTGTCCGGCGCGCCTGCCGCCAGGCGATCAGCCCGCCGAGCGCGGCTAAGACCGCCGTGCCGATCAGGATCAGGTCGAGGCGCAGCAGCGGCGTTTCGGTCTGCGCGCCGAGCGTGCCGAGGATGAACATCCACGCCGTCAGCAGCGCCGGGCCGCATACGAAAGCGAGCGCCAGCGCGACCGGCCAGCGCCGCCAATCGGCGCGCGGCAGCAGCGCTAGCGCCCAGGGGAGGCCCAATCCGAGATAAACCCAGGCGAAGGCGGGTGTTGTCGCGAGCGTTTCAGCGATCCAGTAGGGCATCGAGGGTGAGGCAGCCTGCGCATGATCGAACGGCCAAGGGCGCGATCATACTGGAGCCGCTGAGGCAAGACAAGCCGCGCCCCGCTGTCACGAAACAGTCACCGGGCTTGCAGTCATCCAGCGGCTAGAAGAAGCGGCTCGACTGCAGGTTGGCCGCCGTCCCTGGCATCATGTTCAGGAATTCCTCGTTGCTGTCGGTCTGGCGCATGCTGTTCAGAAGCTGTTCGGTCGCACCGACCGGGCCGATGTCCGGGTCTTCGGCCAGGTGGCTCCACATGCGGCGCAGCGTGTAGACGCGCTGGAGCACATCCGGCCCCAAGAGCAGCTCCTCGCGGCGGGTGGACGAGGCATCGATATCGAAGGCCGGGAAGATGCGCCGCTCTTGCAGCCGGCGGCTGAGCGTCAGCTCCATGTTGCCCGTGCCTTTGAACTCCTCGTAGATGCCGTCGTCCATCTTGCTGTTGGTATTGACCAAGCACGTGGCGATGATGGTCAGGCTGCCGCCCTCTTCGACGTTGCGCGCCGCGCCGAACAGCCGCTTGGGCGGATGCACGGCCGACGGGTCGAGACCACCGGTCAGCGTGCGACCGCTGGGCGGCACGACGAGGTTGTAGGCGCGCGTCAGGCGCGTGAGGCTGTCGAGCAGCAGGACGACATCCTTCTTGACCTCGACCAGCCGCTTGGCGCGGTTGAGCACCATCTCGGCCACGCGCGTGTGGTTCTGCACCGGGTCATCGAACGTCGAGGCGATCACTTCAGCGTCGACCGAACGATCCATGTCCGTCACTTCTTCCGGACGCTCACCGATGAGCGCGATCATCAGGTGCACATCGGGGTAGTTCTGACTGATGGCGTTGGCGATCTCTTTAAGGACGGTCGTCTTGCCCGCTTTCGCCGGCGAGACGATCAGGCCGCGCTGCCCCTTACCGATCGGCGCGATCAGGTTGAGCAGGCGGGTCGAAAGGATGCGCGGGTTCGTCTCGAGATTGTAGCGCACGAGCGGGAAGATCGGCGTCAGATCCTCGAAGTTGGGGCGGCTCTTGGCCTCCTCCGGGTTGAGGCCGTTGACCGACTCGACACGCAGCAGGCCGTAGTACTTCTCCGAGTCTTTGGGCGAGCGCACCTGGCCGATCACGAGGTCGCCCGTGCGCAGGCCGAAGCGCTTGATCTGCGTCTGGCTGACGTAGATATCCTCCGGGCCGGGCAGGTAGCGTTCGGCTCGCAGGAAGCCGATACCGTCATCGACGATGTCGAGGACGCCGCCGCGCAGCTTCAACCCCTGGCGTTCAGCGTGCTCGCGCATGAGCGCCAGCACGAGTTCTTCCTTCTTGAGACGGCTGAAACCGGAAATGCTGGCTTCGCGCGCCATGTCGCGCAGGTCATCCAGCGTCTTTCGTTCGAGGCTGGCGATGTCCATATTCGTCATCGGCGGAAGTGACTCTTCGCTCACTTCGACGCGAACCTGAGGCATGCGCCGCCGTCCCCCTTCCTGCGATGATGACCGATTGGACTGCCCGTGATTTCGATTGTTTTGCATAGGATTGTCGTGTAACTCAATGTGCGTCGGTAAAAGGAGCGTCAACGATATACAAGGATGGTAAACATCTAGGGGTGTGTGCTTCTATCGGCTGACGCTGGTCGTCTATTCGATGCGATGCACCTGCAGATGGGTCATGCCTCTTCTCGGCAGCGCGTGGATGGTACCACAAGGGCAGCAGCGTTAGGTTGAACAGAACAACAGAGATGAACCGAGAGCGTGTGGCTGTCTACTCCCATGCTCAATATAGCATAGATTTTTCACGTGTCAAATCAATTTTGCACAAGAATCGTGCGTTTTACGCCGAAATCGGCTCCTGCAAGCGCAAAGGAGAGCCAGACGGCGCGCCTCGTCCCTTGAGCGGATGAGCAGCCGCTCAACCGACGCGTTCACTTGTCGGCGCAGGGTGCGCACGGCGCATACCTCATGAGCGCTCTCCCCGATGCGTTGCCGCTGCCATCATGCGGGGTTATACTGTGACCATTGCGCGA
This sequence comes from uncultured Pleurocapsa sp., assembly GCA_964438415.1. Taxonomy (GTDB): domain Bacteria; phylum Chloroflexota; class Anaerolineae; order Aggregatilineales; family Phototrophicaceae; genus Flexifilum. The sequence continues at coordinate 5,517 of CAYTME010000055.1, forward strand.
AGCGAATGTCAGGCTATGAATCCACAACCCAACTTTCCTGAAAAGGATATCCGCAGACGCTGCGCTTGGCTGCTGTCGGCGGCTGCGGATGAGGCCCGGCGGCTGGGCCACAACTACATCGGCGTTGAGCATGCGTTCATCGCCATGACCAAGACGGACGACGGGCCGACCTCTAATTTGCTGCGCCGCGCCGGTTTGAATCCGCGCGTCGTGCGCCACGAGCTGCGCAAAGAGGTCGGCTCAGGCGAGGGCACGCTCGATGAAACGCTGCCGCTGACGCCGCGCCTGGGCATGGTGCTCTCGCTGGCCCTGCTGCTGGCGGAGCGTGAGGAGGAAAGCATCGACGAGGCGCACGTGCTGCTCGCCATCATGCAGGAAGGCGAGAGCGTCCCGGTGCGCAAGCTGATCGAGCTGGGCTTCGATGTCAACATCTGGCTCAACCGGCTGCTGGCCGAAGCCTATCAAGAGGAGCTGGGCGAGGCGCTGCCGATGGACAGCGAGATGCTGCACCTGCCCGATCTTGACGACGATTTCCCATCGGATGAGCTGCTGCTCGATTCGAGCGACATGCGACCGCGCTCCAGCGGCGGCATGACGCCGACGCCCCTGCTCGACAAGTACGGCCGCGACCTGACCGCCCAGGCCGCCGACGGCAAGATCGGCCCGGCGATCGCGCGCGAACGCGAGATCCGCGCTGTGGCGCGCACGCTCCTGCGCATCAAGAAGAACAACCCGCTGCTGCTCGGCGATGCCGGTGTCGGCAAGACCGCGGTCGTCGAGGGGCTGGCCTACGCCATCCACAGCCGCACCGCGCCGCCGCTCCTGCTCGACCGCCGCATCGTCCAGATCGAGATCGGCACACTCGTCGCGGGGACGAGCCTGCGCGGGCAGTTCGAAGAGCGGCTGATCGGCATTATCGAGGAAGCCAAGCACGCGCGCGGTGTCATCCTGTTCATCGACGAGATACACACGATCGTCGGCGCGGGTGACACCATCGACAGCAATCTCGACGCCGCCAACATCCTCAAGCCGGCGCTCGCGCGCGGCGAGATCACCTGTATCGGCGCGACCACCCATGAAGAATACCGCCGCGCTATCGCCCAAGACCCGGCACTGGCCCGCCGCTTCCGGCCGATCGACATCAAAGAGCCAGGCCGCGATGACGCGCTGGCGGTGCTGGCCGGCCAGCGCGCCCGGCTCGAAGCGCATCACGGCGTCACCATCCAGCCGGAGGCGATGGCAGCGGCGGTCGATCTGTCGATCCGCTACTTACCCGACCGTCGGCTGCCCGACAAAGCCCTCGATCTGCTCGATGAGGCGTGCGCCCGCGTCATCATCCGCACCGTCGCCCCGGAGGACGACGCCGAGCCGCAGCACGAGGTGCAGGTCGACAATATCACGGCTGTCCTGTCCGAGTGGACAGGCATCCCGATCAGCGAGCTGACGGCGGATGAGAAGCGGCGGCTGAGCGATCTGGAGCACTTCCTGCTTCAGCGCGTGATCGGTCAGGAAAACGCGGTGCGCACGGTCGCCGAGACGATCAAGATGGGGCGCACCGGCCTGAGCGACCCGAACCGCCCGTTAGGCGTCTTCCTGTTCGTGGGGCCATCCGGCGTTGGCAAGACCGAGCTGGCGCGCGCGCTGGCGAACTTCCTGTTCGGCAGCGACGAGGCGATGATGCGGCTCGACATGTCCGAGTTTCACGACTCGCACATGGTTTCGCGCTTGATCGGCGCGCCGCCCGGCTACAAGGACGCCCAGCGCGGCGGCCAGCTCACGGACGGCCTGCGCCGTCGTCCGTACAGCGTCGTGCTGCTTGACGAGATCGAAAAGGCTGCGCCCGAGGTCTACGACATCTTCTTGCAGGTCTTCGACGAAGGACGCTTGACAGACGCGCAGGGCGGCACGGTCGATGCACGGCACGCCGTCTTCATCATGACCAGTAACATCGGCACCGAAGAAGCGGGCAAGTCGCTCGGCTTTGTCGCCGCTGCCGACCGCGAGCCGGATTACTCGGCCTACCTGAACCGCTACTTCCGACCCGAATTCCTGAACCGTGTCGATGAGGTGATCAAGTTCCGCTCGCTGGGGACGGCGGCGCTGAGCCAGATCCTCGACTTGCAGCTCGCCGATCTGCACCGGCGGTTGGGCGTGCAGGGCTTGAAACTCCAACTCACCGACGAAGCGCGCGCCCTGCTCTTAGAAAAGGGATACGATCCGGTCAACGGCGCGCGTCCGCTGCGACGCGCCATCGAGCGGCTGCTCAAACGACCGCTGAGCGCTCGGATCGTGGATGATGTCTTCGCGCCCGGCGATACCATCGTGGTCAAGGTGGATAGTGATCGGCTGCGTTTTGAGCCGGGGGCGCAAACGACCGCATGAGCACACCGCCCCAATCCGGACGCCGTCCGACACCGCTGCCTCGCGAGGCGCTGGCGGCGCTCCTGAAAAAGCGCCATCCCGACCAGCAGCGCGATTACTTCACCAACGACCCCAATTCCGAAGTCCGCGAGTTGGGGTTGATCGCCCTGCACCGCGCCGAGGTCAACGACTATTTCGCACTCGGCGATCTGTGTGCCCGGCGCTCGCTGACCGAGGATGGTCGGCTGCTCGTCTTCTACGTCGGCAAGGCGCTGATCGCTTACCGACGCGCTGAAAGCCTGGCGGTTGATCCGCGCGATCAGTCGCTCGCCAACCGCATGATCGACGATTTCAACGACTGGCTGCTCGAGATCGCGCGTTT
>CAYTME010000055.1:8269-9297 GCA_964438415.1 uncultured Pleurocapsa sp.
ACCCGACGCGGCGCAATCTGGCCGTCGCGCTGTGGGCATCCGCCGAGGGCGACGATACCCTACTGACCGGCAGCCTTGAGTCGCTGACCATCGGTGAGCTGCTGGCTGCTCAGCCAGAAGAGGGTGGCAGCGCACTTGATGATCGCACGCGCGCCAACGTCGACTCGATGGCGGTGCATTCGGAAGACAGCGTCACCGTCATGGCGGATGGCGACGACGTGTGGATGTCCGGCGAGTCGGTCGTCGATGACGCTGCGGATGGTCTCAGCCGCACGCAGTTCGAGGCCGCCCCGCCCGATTTCTCGGCCTCGGTTGCCGTCCCGCCGCCGCCGAGCGGCAGGACGCACACGCGCACAGCGAACGGCCAGACGACCGGCGAATTCGAGGTCAATACGCTGATTGAGGGGCGCTACGAGGTCGGGCGCACGCTGCGCGGCGGCATGGGCATCGTCTATCTGTGCTACGACCGCGAAACCGGTCAGCCAGTCGCCATCAAGAGCTTCCAAAGCCGCTTCCTTGACAATGAACGCGCGGTTGCCCGCTTCGTCCAAGAAGCCGTGACCTGGATTCAGCTCGAAAAGCACCGCCATATCGTGCAGGCCAAGCTGGTGCAGAACATCGCTGGGCGTCCGCACATCCTCTTGGAGCATGTCTCCGGGCCGGAGGGCTTGGAGCCAGACCTGCGCAGTTGGATCGAGCACAAACGGCTGACGCTGCCGCAGTCGCTCGAGTTCGGGCTGCACATCGCCTTGGGGATGCAGCACGCGACGCAGCGCGTGCAGGGTCTCGTCCACCGCGATCTCAAGCCAGCCAACATCTTGGTCACGCACGACGGCATCGCCAAAGTCACCGATTTCGGCCTCGTACGCTCGGTCGAGGCTTCGGATGTCTCGCTGCCCGCGCTCGAACGCGAGCTGGAGCTGCGCCCGGATGACCGGTTGACACGCGTCGGCGCGGTCGTCGGCACTGCGCCGTACATGTCTCCCGAACAGTGCCGCGCGCAAGATGTCGATCTGCGCTCCGATATC
>CAYTME010000055.1:9322-16681 GCA_964438415.1 uncultured Pleurocapsa sp.
CTACGAGATGATCTGTGGTCATCCGGTCTTTCAGGTGCGCAAGTTCGACGCCTGGCTGCACGCACACATCCACGAGCTGCCGCGCTTCGATGAACTCTACGTGCACACCCTGACGCCCGACTTGAAGGCGTTGATCATGGGCTGCTTGGCCAAAGACCCAGCCGATCGACCGCAGACTTGGGGGGAGATCGTCTCGACCCTCTCGTCGATCTACCAGTCGATCACCGGTACGTCGGCCATCTTGGAAGTGACCGGCCCGGCGCTGGAAGCGCGCGAGCTGATGGACAAGGGCTACTCGCTGACCGAGCTGAAGCGATACGACGAAGCCCTGGCCGCCTACGACCGTGCCATCGCGCTCCAGCCGGATTACGCTTGGGCATGGGCGCGCAAGGCGCGCACGCTGCGCCTGCTCGAACGCTACAGCGACGCGCTCACCTGCTATGACGAGGCGATCCGCATTCAGCCGCGCTACGCCTGGGCCTGGAAAGGCAAGGGCATCGTGCTGGAGCGCACCGGCCAGATCGAGGCTGCGCTCGACTGCTACCGCACAGCGACCGAGATCGACCCGAACGATGTGTGGAACTGGTACAATCAGGCGGACGCGATCTACAGCTTGCAGCAGCCTGAACAGGCGATGTCGCTTTTGCAGCAGGCGCTCGAAATCGACCCTCACCACGCACAGAGCTGGGCCAAACTCGGCCAGATCTACCGCAGTCTGCGTCGCACTGCCGACTCGCTCAACGCCTACGAACAGGCCGTGCGGTTGGCTCCGGATTACGGCTGGGCGTGGAACGGCCTCGGCCTGACGCAGAAGATGCTCGGCCAGCGCAAAGAGGCGCTGCTCAGCTTCAAACGCGCTATCAAATACCAGCCGGACGAAGTGTGGAATTGGTACAATCTGACCGAGACGCTGCTTGAGTTACGGCTGTATGCCGATGCGCTCGAGCCGGCGGCGCAGGCCGTGCGCGTCGATCCCACGCATTTCTACAGTTGGGCCAAACTCGGCCAAGTGCTGCGCTACGCCAAGCGGCTCGACGAGGCGCTCGATGCCTACGATCGCGCGCTGGCGCTTCAGCCGAACTACGCCTGGGCGATCAACGGGCGTGGGATCGTGCTAGAACAGATGGGGCGCTATGAGGAGGCGCTCGCCTGCTACCGCAGCGCTGCCACCGAGGCCAGCGCCGATGTCTGGCATTGGTATAACCAGGGCAACGTGCTGACCCTGATGGAACGCTACAACGAGGCGATCCCACTGCTGCGCCGGGCGACCGAACTCGACCCGCGCCACGCGCGCAGTTGGGCACGTTTGGGCAGCGCGCTGCGCAGCGTCGGGGCGCTGAGCGATGCGGTCGAAGCGCTGCGCAAGGCGACCCACCTCGACCCGCACTACGCTTGGGCGTGGAACGAATTGGGGCTGACGCTCGAAGCGCTCGAACTGACCGATGAGGCACTGGACGCCTATCGTCATGCGAGCGACTCCGCGCCCAACGACCCCATCTATCTGCATCAGCAGGTCGAAATGCTGATCGCGCTCGACCAGTTCGAACAGGCGCTCAGCTTGACCGAGCAGGCGCTCAAACTCGATGTGCGTAATGCGCGCGCGTGGGCCAAGCAGGGGCAGGTGCTGCGGCGGCTGCACCGGCTGGAACCCGCGCTGCGCAGCTATACCCAAGCGGTCGAGATCGACCCCCACTACGCCTGGGCCTGGAACGGGCGCGGGCTGACGCTGGCCGCGCTCGGCGAACACGAGGAGGCGCTGATCTGCTTCCGCAAGGCGACCGAACTCGACCGCAGCGATATCTGGTACTGGTACAACCTGGGCGACCAGCTCGTGTCGATGGGTCGCTTCCGCGACGCGATCGAGGCATTGGAAAACGCGATCAAGATCGACGCCAACCATGTCGAAAGCTGGGCCAAGCTCGGGCAAACCCTGCGCCGGCTCGACCGGCACGCCGAGGCGCTGGTCGCCTACGATCAGGCGCTGGCGCTCAACCAGACCTACGCCTGGGCCTGGAACGGACGCGGGCTGTCGCTCGAGGCGCTGGAGAAGTATGAGGAGGCGCTCGCCAGCTACGAGCGCGCTGTCGCACTCGAACCGGGTGTGATCTGGTACTACACCAACGCGGTCGATCTGCTGCTCAAGATGCAGCGGCTGCAAGAGGCGCTGACGATGATCGACCGCGCCATCCAGCGCCTGCCGGACAACACGACCGCATGGGCGCGACGGGGGCAGGTGCAGCGCCGGCTCAAGCAGTAGGCGCGGTCGAAAGCTACCAGCGCTCGCTGGAGATCGACCCGACCTATGCCTGGGCCTGGAACGGCTTGGGGCTGGCCTATTCGGCGCTCGATGCGCTGGTGGATGCGACGGTCTGCTTCGAGAAGGCGACCACCTTCAACGGGGATGATGCTTGGTTCTGGCACAATCGCGGCGACGCGCTGCTGCGCTTGGGCGACTGTGAGCAGGCGGCGGAGATGCTGCAGCGCGCGCTCGAACTCGACCCGCAGCACGAACCGAGCCGCGAGAAGCTGGCGCGCGCGCTCGACTGCCTGGCCAAGCGCGAACGCGGCGCAGACTGATCGCCAGCCAGCGCCGAAAATGTCCACATCGCCCGATGCTCGACTGCGCATCCTGCTCGCGTGCCTGCTGCTGGGCGCCTATCTGCTTATCTACACCCGCCGAGTCGACTCGATCGACGGGCAGGCGCTGCTGGCGGCGGCCAGCGCCTTCGTGCATCACGGTGTGCCGCAGATCGGGGCCATCGGCGCACAAGACTCGCTGCTGCCATTCGACCGCTCGCGCATGATCGCCTACGGTCAGGACGGCGCACCGTACAGCAAGAAGGGGATCACGCCGTCGCTGCTGCTGCTGCCGTTCACTGCTGCCGCTAACGTCGTGCCGAGGTTGGGCGTGCGCGCTGCCGCCATGCTCTCGACGCCGCTGGTGACGACGGCGGCGGCGCTGGCGCTCTACACGCTCGTGCGTTGGCTGGGCTGCCGCCCGCGCACCGCCTTGAGCATCGGCTTGATCTACGGTCTGGCGACGACCGCGCTGCCCTACGTGCGCACGCTCTACGGCGAGCCTCTGGCGGCGCTCCTGCTGCTGCTGGCCCTGATGGGTGCGCACCGCTGGCGTGAGAAGGGGCACGCCGGTTGGCTGCGTTTGAGCGGGAGCGCCGCCGGCCTGCTGATCGGGGTCAATCTGGTCGGCGTTGTCTTCGTCCCGGCGCTGGCGCTGTTCGCGTTCGTGCCTCGCCCCGCTGCAGCCGCCGCATCGATCCACAGGAGTATCCGCCTGCTGCTGGCATGGTCGCTGCCGCTGGCGATCATCGTGGGCGGGATCGCGCTTTACAACTGGGCACGCTTCGGCAGCCCCCTGACGAGCGGTTATCACTTTGCGTCCGGCGAGGGTTTCACGCGCCCGCTGGCGGAAGGATCTACGGCCAGTGGCTGGGGCCGTACCGGGGACTGTTCTGGTATTCGCCGGTCGTCCTGCTGGCGCTGCCCGGCTGGTGGATGCTGCGGCGGACGCACGCGCGGCTGGCCGTAGGCGCGCTGGTGCTGATCGCGCTGCAAACGCTCGCTTACGCGGCATGGTGGAGCTGGGACGGCGGCATCGCCTGGGGGCCGCGCTTTTTGGTCGTCATCCTGCCGCTGCTGGCGATCATGCTCGCGCCGCTGGTCGAGTCGGCTTGGGCGCGGCCAGGCCTGATGGCGGCGATCGCCGGTTTCGCGGGGCTGTCGTTCGGCGTCCAGCTCCTCGGCACACTCTACAGTATCGAACCCTGGACGTACTGGCTGTTCACGCGCCACAGCGACCCGCAGATAGGCTTGCTGCCGCCGGTCTACACCGATCCGGCGCTGAGCGCTGTCGTCGGGCATCTGGCGCTGGCACTGGCGGGCGAGCCGCTTCAGCTCGAATGGCTGCGTGAGGGCAATTGGGCGCAGCCGCTGTCGGGCGTCGGGCTGGCGCTGGCCGGAGGGCTGATCGCTTGGCGGATGCCGCGCCGCGCCGCGCTTCTGGCTTCGCTGGCCTGCAGCGCGGCGCTCGCGATCGCTGCGCTGAGTGTGAGTGCGGCCGACGGTGACATCGCAGACCTACAGGCTGCGCTCGAGCCGCCGGGGACGACGATCGTCGCCAGCGGGGGCTTCGAAGATGCGCTGCTCGATCTCGAGGTGCGCGCGCCGATCATCTCGACCAACGCGCCGACTGCACCCGATGACCGGCTGACGCTGCCGCTCTGGCGCTACGGATTGGCGCAGGGTGGTCGCGTCTGGCTGGTGACGTGGTTTCAGCCGGGCGATCCAACCAACTGGCAGGAGTGCGACTTGTGGCAGCGCGCCGCCTTCCATACAGAGCGCCGCGCGGCGGGACACCGCCTGCTGCTGTTCGACCTGCGCGCTGCGCTGGCGGCCGATCGCGCGGCGGGGCAGCGTTTCGGCCCGATCCGGCTGATGGGCTACGGCGCACAGCGTAGGGATGAGGGGTTGTGGGTCGCGCTGGCGTGGCAGACGGAGGCGGCGCTGCCCGCCGATCACGCCTGGTTCGCACATGTCATCGATGCCGACGGGCAGATCCTCGCGCAGCAGGATCGTCAGCCGTTGGGAGGCTGCGCACCAACTTCGACCTGGATGGTCGGGGAGACGACGGTCGATCGACTGGTCTTCTACGGGCATTTCCCGCCGAATGCCGCGCTGCGGATCGGCTGGGTCGATTCGACGAGCGGCGAGCGGCTGCCAGCGTTTGGCAGTGACGACGCGCCGCTGGCCGAGGGATTCGTCGTTTTGGGGCTGTAAGAGGGCGGCATCACACGGAGCCGCCCTGCATGAGAATGTCTTAGCCGACCAGCTTGGCGTTGAGCACCAGCTCGATCTCTGGGTTGAGCGCGCGCGAGATGATGCAGGTCTTCTTGGCTTCTTCGGCATTGGCCACAAAGGTGCCCTCGTCGATGCCCTCCACGCTGCCTTCGGTGTTGAGCACGATGCGTGTGATCGAGAAGCCCTCGCCCACCTTCTCCATGTAGACTTCGGCTGTCGTCTGCACATCATGGACGGTGAAGCCCTGGCGGCTGAGGCGTGCGCTCAGAGCCATCGTGAAGCAGCCCGCCTCCGCCGCGCCGATCATCTCTTCTGGATTGGTGCCGGCTCCATCTTCGAAGCGGGATTTGAACGTGTACGGCCCTTCGTAAGCGCCGCTGCCGAGCTTGAGAGAGCCGCTGCCCTCATTGAGGTTTCCCTGCCATCTCGCGTGTGCAGTCCTAGCTGGCATCGCTGCTGCTCCTTCAATTGAAGTCGAGTTAAAACGTGAGACGCGAGGATTCTAGCACATCCCGATAGGCGGATGCGCCGTCTTTCATCGACTGCTTAGAGAAAAGTGGGGCGGCGAAAAGGGGGCAGTGAATGAGGGCAGTGTGCTGCCGTGGTGCATTCCCTCATGACTGTGCCCCAGCCGCCCCACATCATGCTTTTGCTCGTTACGCACGCATCACGCGCATCAATTCCACCAGCCCCAGCCGACGCCGACCGACCACTGGTCGTTGTGGGGGCCGAGCGTGCCATCGTCCCACTCTTTGCTCATCCACAGGAGCGCCTTGAGCGCGCCGCGCTGGAGTTCCGGATCGCGGTCGAGCAGATGCTCGACGACTCGTTCGACCACCGGCTCATCGAGCGCCCACAGCGCCTCTGCCGCTGCGTGCCAGACATGGCTGTTGGTCGTGTGCAGAGCGCGCAGCAGGGACGGCACCGCGTCGAGGTCGGCGATTTCGCCCAATGCGCGTGCAGCGGCGTAGCGCACGTATTCATTGCTGTCGTAGAGCAGGCGATCCTCGAGGGCGTCGAGTGCAGCGCGGTCGCCTAGCTCGCCAAGCGTCTCGGCGGCGGCGTAGCGCACGTAGCTGTTCTGATCGGCGACCAGCGCCTCGATCAGCGAGGGCAGCGCGCGCAGGTCGGACAGCATCTGCAGGGCGCGGGCGGCCTCCCAGCGAACGTAGCTGTCGTCATCGCCCAAGAGCGTGCCGACGAGATAGGGCAGCGCCGCCGAGCCGCCCGCGCGTCCCAGCGCGAAGACCGCCGCTCGCCGCACCTCGCGGCTGCTGTCTTCCAGCGCCTCCAGCAGATGCGGCAGCGCCGCTTCGCTGCCCAGACTGCCCAACGTTTGCACGGCTAGTGCCCGGATCCCTCGGTCGCTGTCGGTCAGTTTCTCAACGATGGCGTCGAGCGCGCGCACATCTTTGAGCTGTGCCAGCCGCTGCAGTGCCATGCGCTGTTTGAACCGGTCTCCCTCGCGCAGATCGTGAATCAGGCGCGCCAGCAGAGGGTGCTCGGTCATGATATCCCGCAACTCCTGGTGAATCCTATCGATCTTCAGTGTAGTATCGAGCTGCCGGCGGCGCAATGGGACGAAGCTGGCGTTTGCCCCCCGCTAAACAGGGGAATTCAAGTCATCGGTTCGAGCCATATGACTCAGGCGTTCAGCTTCTACGGGGCGGTGCGTTGGGGCGATCCGCCCAGTGCGCCCAGCCGCCCGCTGTTCATTTCTGACCGCGTGTTGGCTGCCCCAACGCGGGGCGCGCTCCGTCTCGATCTCGACGGTTTCGTCATCGCGCCCGCGCTGGCCAACGCGCACGATCATCTCGAACTCAACCACTATCCGCGCACGAAGTATCGCGACCGCTACGAAAGCGCGCATGACTGGGGCGAGGAGGTCAGCGCGCGCTTGGATACAGCGCCGTTCGCCGCGCTGCGAGCCTACCGGCTCGAAGACCGCTGTTTCATCGGCGGCTTGAAAAATCTGCTCTGCGGTGCGCTGACGGTCGCACACCACAACCCGCCGCATCGCTGCCTGTTCGGGCGCGCTTTCCCCGTGCGCGTGCTGCGACGTTACGGTTGGGCACATTCGCTGCACTTCACGCCGGAGACGGCGCTGGTCGAATCGCATCGCCGGACGCCGCCGGATGCGCCCTGGTTCATCCACTTGGCTGAAGGCTGTGACGAGGCTGCAGCCGGAGAATACCGGCGGCTGCGAGCGCTCGGCTGCGCTGCGGCGAACACAGTCATCGTGCACGGCGTCGGGCTGACAGCGCAAGACGCGGCGGATGCGGCGCGGCGTATTCGCGCCTGGGTCTTGTGCCCGACGACCAATACGTATCTGCTGGGCCGCGGGCCGTCGGCGGAAGCCGTGGCCGCTTTCGCCGAGGCGGGTGGTGCGCTGGTCTTGGGCAGCGACTCGCGGCTGACGGCGGCGGGCGATCTGCTCGACGAGCTTCGCGCTGCGCCCGGCAGCCTGCCGTCGTCTGTGCGTGAGACTGCGCGTCTGCTCGGCCTGCCGCCCGTGGAACGCGGTGCCTGGCAGCAGGCGCTCGA
>CAYTME010000055.1:16691-18745 GCA_964438415.1 uncultured Pleurocapsa sp.
AGGCGCGCCGGCAGACTTGATCGTGTATGCCCGCGAGCACGCGGCGGCGAGCGGTCTGCCGGTGGGCGGGCGGGCGTATCTGGCGCTGATCGTGCGCGCAGGCGTGCCCCAGATCGGCGATCCAGCGCTCATGGCGCGCTTCCCCCACCTGCAGTCGATCCCGGCTGTTCTGGACGGTCAGCCGAAGCGGATCGCGCTGCCGCTGGCGCGCCGGATCGCCCGCTGTCCGCTGCGCGAGCCGGGACTTGAGATCGACCCCGATTTCGCCGCGCGCTATTCAAGGCCGAGCGAAGCCCGGTAGAGTGCGAGCTGCTCGTCGCGCCCGTAGCGGTCGGTGATAGCTTCCCATGCCTGGGCGGCGCGGTCGAGCGCTTCCTGTGCGCTCAGCTCACCCGTCAAGGCGCGATAGATTTGGGCGTCGAGCGCTTGGAAGTAATCCGCCGCACCGGGGATACGCAGATCGAGCACGGCGTTAGGGTGTTCGATCGTCTCGCGGATGGCACCCAAGTATTGGCGCGCGGCATCCTCGCTGAAGCCGGCTTCGATCCACAAGTCAAGGTTTTCGAATTGGCTGGCGCGCAGCGGATTGATGCCGGTGCCCGCCGTCGTCGCCAGCGTGGCAGCCAGCTCTTTGCTCGCCATGAATGCGGCGAAGTCCATCGCCGCCTCAGCGACATCACTGTCGGCTGCGACCGAGATCACCCAGCCGCCGAAGGCGATGAACGGCGCACGGTTGACGCCCGACTCCGGCGTGACCCACGCGCCGAGCGCTGGGTCCCAGTATTCGCTGCCGCCCGGCAGGACGCTGTAGCCGCTGAGGCCATTGACCGCCGAGATATTCGGATCGACGGTCAGCGGGCCGACATCGCCCCAGTCGAGCGCGAGCGCCGCCAGCCCGGTCGGGAAGCGCGAACGCACCTGGGCGACATCGACATTGAGCATGTCGGGCATGCCGAACTCGCGGATGGCGACCCAATCGTCGAGCGCGCGCACCCAGCCTGGGTTGTTGATGCGCGGGCGCATGGGCGTCTCATCCTGGCAGTCGAAGAGGAAGCATGGGTCGCCGGGGACTTTGGCGTAGCCCGCGGCGCGCGACATCAGGAACCAGTAGCTTTGCGCATTGGGGCGCTGCGCTTCGATGACGCCGAAGATGGGCGCGTTGATGCCGGATGTGTTGACCGTGCGCCCCTGGAAGAAGCTGGCGACATCTCGATATTGATCCCAAGTCTGCGGCACGTCGAGCGGGTAGCCGAAGCGGCGCTCGAACTCGGCGGCGTAGGGTGTCTCCGGCCCGATCAAGTCGCTGCGGTAGTACATCATATGCGAGTCGCCGTCGAACGGCAGCGCGTAGGTGACACCGCCCCAATCGGCGATGCGCTCGCGGTAGAGGGGCAGGATGTCCTCCCAGTCGATCCGCGTCTTGATCTCGTCCGGGATCGGCAGCACGTAGCCGCCGCCCATGATGTCGCCCGACCAGCCCGATGCATAGATGAGCACATCGTATTCACCCGTGCCTTCGGTGAGCGCGCGCATGATGCTGCCGTAGAGCGGCTCGAAGGCGAAACGCACCAGCTCAACGAATCCGCCAGTTTGCAGCTCCCACTGCTCGCGATAGGCCTGCACCGGCCCGCCGATCGTCGATCCTGACAGCGTGACGACCACGATCGTCTGACCGATGTACGGTAGGCGTTGGGCCAAAACGGGTGCAGCGCTCAAAAACAGCGCCAGGGCAAACCACACACTCAGCCGTTTCATGTTTGTCTCCCCACCTCCTGCCGTAGGCAGGCTCTCGCTTCCTGTCGCTCTAACTGGATTTTACGGGGAGACAGCGTCCGCGTTCGTCAAGATACGGATGCGCCGGAGCCAGACCTAGATGAATTTCGCACAAATTCATGGAAAATTCACAAGATTCAGACAATTTTTTCTTTACTTTGAGAATGAGAAGCCGTATATTGAGAGCATCGACAGTTTGTTATCCGTCATCTCTGGAGGTCTTATCATGTTGTACATGCCGCGTGAAGAAGGTCAGGGTCTGGTCGAGTACGCTCTCATCC
>CAYTME010000056.1:0-7597 GCA_964438415.1 uncultured Pleurocapsa sp.
CCTTTTAACCAAGTTTGCGGACAGACCCTAGATTTACTACTTCGCGCCCGCCCTGAATTCCTAGAAAGCGTGCAACTATTTGTGCTAGATGAGGCACATGTTGTAGATGATCTTCATCGTGGCATAAAAATTGAGCTTTTACTTACTCGATTGAAAAGAAAACTAACAAATGCCCGTTTTGTTGTCCTATCGGCTGTCGTTCCACAAGAAACCTTAGAGGACTTTGCGCGGTGGTTTAATAGTAACCCCGAACGGGATATTCTGACTGCTAATTGGCGACCATCTATCCAACGACGAGCAAAATTTGAGTGGCTTGGGCAAACTGGCGTTATGAACTGGCTAGAGTTTGGTGGACAGTCAATCTGTCCAGTAGACTGAAGGAAAGAGGAGCCAGGAAATGGGCAAGCATAGGCAGTACACGGACGAGTTCAAGCACGAGGCGCTACGGCTGGCGGAAACCAGCGGTAAGTCGGTCTCAGAATTGGAACGTGACTTAGGGTTGAGCGCAGGTCTGCTGCGCCAGTGGCAGCGGCGCTATCGGGCCGACGAGACGAGCGTGGCAGTGCAGCCAAGTGCTGAGAGGGAAGCGGAAGCAGAAATCCGCCGCCTGAAGCGGGAGTTGGAGATCGTGCGGCAGGAGCGCGACATCCTAAAAAAAGCCATCACGGTATTCTCACGGGAGCAGCCCCTGTGAAGTACCGGTTCATCGACGCGCACCGCGCTGCGTACCCGGTGGAACGTCTGTGCCGGGTGCTTGGGGTGTCGCGCAGCAGCTACTACGCTTGGTGCAAGCACCGACCGAGTGCGCGTGAGCAGCAGGATGCGCTCTTGGGCATACAGATACGACTGCACCATACACGCAGCCGCGCTACCTACGGTAGCCGTCGCCTCAGCCATGCTTTGCGCGCCCAGGGCGTGGTGTGCAGTCGTGCGCGGGTTGCACGGCTCATGCGTCAGCAGGGATTGGAGACGCGCATCCGTCGTGCCTACCGCGTCACCACCCGCCCCAATCCGCGCTTACCTGTCGTGCCCAACCGCCTCGACCGTCAGTTCACCGCGACCCGCCCGAACGAGAAATGGCTGGCGGACTTCACCTACATCCGCACCCATCAGGGCTGGCTGTACCTGGCGACCGTGCTGGATGTCTTCTCCCGCCAGATTGTCGGTTGGTCCATGAGCCACCGTCCGCAGACGGTGCTGGTTGAAAACGCGCTGCGCATGGCGCTGGCACGCCGCTGTCCGTCCGAAGCGCTGCTGCACCATTCCGACCAGGGCAGCCAGTACGCCAGCGGCAACTACCAAAAACTGCTGGCAAAACACGGTATTGAGGTCAGTATGAGCCGCACGGGCGACCCTTACGACAACGCCATGTCGGAAAGTTTCTTTGCCACGCTCAAATCCGAGTGCGTGACCTACCGCTTTACCACCCGTGATGAGGCACGCGCCACCATCTTCGACTATATCGAGGTCTGGTACAACCGCCAGCGCCTTCATTCATCACTCGGCTATCTCAGTCCTGCCGCTTTCGAGCAGCTTCTGCCAGATCAGTCAATTACCGAGCCAGAGAAAGAAGATGTGACAGAGGAAGAAGACGTGACAGATACACAATACTTGAAAGAACGATGCGACCTGCCCCGCTGCGTGGTGGACGGGCTTACCTGTGGAAGTGTCCCTTCCATCAGGAACATAAGGGCTTCAGTCTGGCAGTCTGGGCGAATGGTTATCGCTGCTTTGGGGCGTGCGATACCAGCGGCGATGCGCTGGACTGGCTCACCCACTACCGCCGCCTGAGTTTTGTCGAGGCGCTGCAGGTGCTGGGCGAACGGGTAGAAAACAGCGCGCCAGTTGACCCCATCGGGATTCGAACCCGTGTCTTCACCTTGAAAGGGTGACGTCCTAGGCCTCTGGACGATGGGGCCAAGCTTGCAGTAGTGTATCAGCCGTGTCGGGCAGCGTCAACCCTGAGGCACAGCCTCTTTGACCGTCTCCCACACGGTCACCTCTGCAAACAAATACAGCCGCTCTAGGGCCTTTGCCACCGATACCCGATGGTGACCGTCGATGACATAATAGTCAAGCTCGACCTGGACGACCTGGATCGGCGGCAGCAGCGTGACATCATTGAGCATTGCTTCCGCCACACTGAGCCAGCGGTCGCGCTCGCGTCGGGTGAGCGGCAGAAAGTCCCGGTCGAAATTCAGCGATCCGATCGTACCGACGACGTGACCGACCCGAATATCCTGCTGCACGGGTGGCAGCGCCTTGATCTCACTGTAGCGGCGGCGCGCATCTTGAAGCAGGGGAATTTGGCGCGATTGTCCGGTCAGCCGCGCCCACCAGCGCTTACGCTGCGCCCGCCGCCATACCCGTTCGTACAAGCTCTCCGCCTGCCTGGCTATCAGATAGTCGCGATCGAGCGGATACTGCATGAGTTCAAAGCTTTCTGCCAATAAGCAGCAGGTGATGCTGATCGAAGGCGGCCTCCTGCGTCCCGGCACAGCTCGGATTCCAGAACATCCTCACCGCACGCGGAGCCTGAGCCAGCAAGATGTGAAGACGCGCGATCACGCCCGCGTCGCATCCAAATCGCTGTGCCCATTCCGTCAGCCGCGTGCGCTGGCGCACGACCTCAATCTGCTCGATGATCATACCAGCATTCATGCACATGCCGCGCCATTGGAATTCGGCATACAGCTGGCGCTGACGCGGGTCACAAAGCCGCTCGAAAGCCTGTACATAGCCTGCCGCACGCGCATCGTCGGGCACCAAGCGAGCCTCGGCGATCATCAGACCACCCGATTTGAGGACATGGCCCACCTGAGCGATGACGAGGTCGAGATCCCCCGCGAACTGCACGTTCTCATGCAGGATCGCTGCATCGAAGGTCTCCGCTGCAAACGGCATGCGGCACGGGTCGGCACAGACATGCGCGCCGATATCGTTCGACATCGCTGGTGGATACTCACCTCGCCGCACATGCAGAGCGCAGCGACGGTCGGCATTCGCGTCAGGTTCCGCCAGCTCAAGCACAATCAGATCGGGTTTTGCCGGCAGCCATGCAAAAAGACGATCGATACCTTCGAGATCGGTCTGTTCGTGCAAGGAGATCGCTCCTCAATGGACAGCGCTGTCACCGAGCTTAGCATGAGATCGTCTCTGACCCATTATCCAGAAGTAACAGACGATCGTGTTGGCGGTGACGTGAAACTGACATAGACCATTCGGTTATATCGAAGCTGATAGATCGCTCAATGAGGGTAAAACTTCGATTAATTTACAGAGTCTTTAGAAATTGTCACATTGTTTTCATGAGACTTGTGCTACCTTGAAAAAGTGTGGATTGAAAGACATTGTAATTCACCTTCTTTATCCGTGTCGATTATCCTCTCGTCGAGGAGGTTTCCAATGCCGATCCAAACTGAAATCCGCAGCGATGGTACTGTCATCGTCTTCAATGTCACCGATCCGATCCAACTGGAAGAGGTGCTTGAGCACATGCGTGAGGTCGAACCCTATTTCGACCAAGCCTCTGCTGCTGTCCACACGGTCATCAACTTGGTTCGTGTGCGCCAGCTTCCACTGGGGATCATCGGCACGCGCAGCTACGCTGGCTACTCACATCCCAACGCTGGCAAGATCATCATCATCGGCGCCGACACGTTGGTGCGCACACTGGCGAACGTGATCGTCAAACTGACCAACAATCGCAACATTGCCTTCTTCGAGACCGAACAGCAGGCATGGGATCATCTGGATAGCCTGAAATCAACTCACCCAAGCTGAGCTGCATCGTCACGCCGTTTGCCAGCGCGACAGCCACACGAGCGGCATTCATAACTCTTCTGATTGCGGACGTGCTGCCGCTCGCTATCATCGTCTGTCGTTGACGCATCGCAACAAGGGGTTGGACGATGAAAACTCTGCTCTGTTATGGTGACTCGAACACATGGGGCTATTCGCCCGCCACGGGGACCCGCTACGACGCACAGACGCGTTGGACGGGTGTCCTACGTTCTGCGCTTAGCCCCGATTGGTGGGTGATCGAAGAGGGGCTGAACGGGCGGACAACCGTGCACGACGATCCCTTTGAACCGGGGCGCTGTGGACTTGATTATCTGCTGCCATGCCTGCGCAGCCATATGCCGCTCGATGCTGTCATCCTCATGTTGGGCACCAACGATCTCAAAGCGCATCTTCACCTCTCGGCCAGCAGCATCGCGCGCGGCGCGGCGGTGCTGGCCGATTTGGTCCTGCGCAGCGATACGGGGCTGGACGGCAAAGCCCCGGCGCTGATCCTCGTCGCACCGCCACCCACGGCACCGCTGGCAGGCACGCCGTTCGCCGACATGTTCGAAGGCGCTGAGGCGAAATCGCGCCAGCTAGCCCCATACTATCGCCAACAAGCCGAGCTGCTCGGCTGCCATTTCGTCGATGCGGGCACAGTGATCACCTCCAGTCCGGTCGACGGCATCCACTTCGAGCCTGAGGAGCACCACAAACTCGCGCTACATCTGGCCGATTACGTTCGCCGCCACCTCGCTTGAGCAGGTTATCGTTGGCGAGGCGATGGATGAGTCAGCTCCGCGACGCGTCCTTGCGCCCGACGCCTGCTGTCCTTGCCGCATACCCAGTGAGTGCTCATGTTTGCGGCGAGACAGGCACCGCTCGTCTGATCGGCAGTGCAGTTAGCAGCTAAGCGTCACTGCCGATGAGCGCGATCTTGGCTGAGCTGAATGTCAGCAGGTGACGATCGCGCATGAGCCGATCGAACACCAAAGCCCCAAAAAAGCACATTTTGTGGTAAAATGTCTGCATGGACATGTATCTTTATCCTCACGACTTTGCGCACAGCTTGATCACCGGCAGTGACTTTATCATGCGCACAGCCGAAGCCCATCGCCCCCCACGATTCTGACGTGATGAAAGGAGCAGCGTGTGCTGCCGCGCCTGCGCGCGTTGTGCCACATGCCTGAGCAGCTTATGGAGACGATAGGTGTCGTTCGCCCGATCAGCATCAACGACGAGATGCGGGGCAGCTATCTCGATTATGCGATGAGTGTGATCGTCGCGCGCGCGCTGCCCGATGCGCGCGACGGCCTGAAACCGGTGCACCGGCGTATCCTGTTCGCGATGTATGACATGGGCATTCGCGCCAACAGCCAATACAAGAAAAGCGCCCGCATCGTCGGTGAAGTCCTCGGCAAGTACCACCCTCACGGCGACAGCGCCGTCTATGACGCGATGGCGCGCATGGCGCAGGAGTTTTCGCTGCGCTACCCACTGGTCGATGGCCAGGGCAATTTCGGCAGTGTCGATGGCGACAGCCCAGCAGCTATGCGCTACACCGAAGCGCGTCTCGACCAGCTCGCCGAGGAGATGCTGGTCGATATCGACATGAACACGGTCGATTTCACCGATAACTACGACGGCACCCAGCAAGAACCGGTCGTGCTGCCATCGCGGCTGCCCAATCTGCTGCTCAACGGCGCGAGCGGCATCGCCGTCGGCATGGCGACCAACATCCCGCCGCACAACCTGCGCGAACTGGCTGGTGCGATCTGCCACATCATCGATCATTACGATAACCTGGAAGAAGTGACGGTCGATGATCTGATGCAGTATGTGACAGGCCCGGACTTCCCGACCGGCGCACAGATCATCGCCAATGAGGAACTCAAAGAGGCGTATGCGACCGGGCGAGGACGGGTCGTCGTCCGTGCCAAAGCCGAGGTCGAAGAAGGCCGCAATGGACGCTTCCGCATCGTTGTGACCGAGATCCCGTATCAGGTCAGCAAGCTGGCGATCATCGAGCGCATCGTCTCGCTGGTGCGTGAAGAGCGCATCACCCACATCGCCGACCTGCGCGACGAAAGCGACCGGCGGGGGATGCGGCTCGTGCTCGAACTCAAACCGACCGCCCAACCCAAGAAAGTGCTCAACCAACTCTACAAATACACCCAGCTCCAGAGCACGTACAGCATCCAGATGCTCGCGCTCGTCAACGGTGAGCCGCGCACGCTCAGCCTGCGACGCGCGCTGCATCTCTACATCGAGCACCGCTACGAAGTCGTCGTTCGGCGCTCGCAGTTCGAGCTAGAGCGCCGCCGCGCGCGCGCCCATATCCTCGAAGGGCTGCTCAAGGCGCTCAGCAGCCTCGACCGCATCATCCAGACGATCCGTAGCGCCGAAACGGTCGAAACAGCGCGGACGAATTTGATGACGCGCTTCGACCTGAGCGAGCTGCAAGCCAACGCCATACTCGAAATGCAGCTCCGCCGCCTGGCCGCGCTGGAGCAGCAGAAGCTCAAGGACGAATTCGACGAGGTGATGGCGCGCATCGCGTACCTCGAAGACCTGCTCGCCTCCCCGGCCAAGATCCTGGCCGTCGTGCGCGCGGACGTGGTCGACTTGGCGCAAACCTACGGCGATGACCGCCGCACGGAGGTCGTCTACGGCGTCAATGTCAACTTTGAAGAATCCGATCTTGTCCGCGAGGAGGAAGTGGCCATCCTGCTCTCGCACTACGGATACATCAAGCGCGTGCCCGGCAGTGCCTACCGCGCGCAGCGGCGCGGTGGCAAGGGCGTCATCGGCATGATGACAAAAGAAGAAGACGCGCTGCAGGAATTGGTGACGGCCAACAGCCTCGACACGATCTTATTCTTCACTAACAAGGGCCGCGTCTACAGTGAGCGCGCCTATGAAATTCCCGAAGCGGCGCGCGCCGCCAAAGGCACATTGATCCAGACCATTCTTGCGCTCACTCCCGATGAACAGGTGACCGCGATCGTGCCTGTGAGTTCATTCCAGCGCCAGGGCTACATGATCATGGCGACGCGCCAGGGTCGTATCAAGCGTGTGCAGCTGGAGGAGTTCGAGTCAGTGCGCGCCAGCGGCCTGATCGCGATGGGGCTTGAGGCGGGCGACGTGCTGGCATGGGCCAAATACACTGATGGTGACCAAGACGTTGTGCTCGTCACTGAGGGCGGCCAGAGCATTCGCTTTCACGAACAGGATGTCCGCGTCATGGGCCGCCCCGCTGCCGGCGTCAACGCGATCCGGCTCGAGGAGGGCGATGCCGTCGCCGGCATGGATGTGGTCGAGGCGGGGGACACCCACGTGCTCGTCGTCACCGCCAATGGATACGGCAAGCGCACGGAGCTGAGCGAGTACCGGATGCAGTCGCGCTACGGCGTCGGCATTCGCACTCTCAAGCGTGATGAACGCACGGGGCCGATCGTTGGGATGCGCTGCATCAACCCGCGCGACGACATCCTGCTCATCACGCGCAACACGATCGTCCTGCGCACGCGCCTGGAGCAGATACGTGAGACGGGACGCAGCGCCATCGGTGTGCGCGTGATGGACTTGGCCGAAGGCGATCAGATCGTCAGTATGGCGATCATGCAGTCAGACGATGACGCAGCCGTCCATAGCAACGGCCATCTCGACGAGGACGCGGCGGCGAGCGCATAGCTGCGCGCCGCGCCTACCGCCGCAGTCCGTTCGGCGAGACAGCCCTGCTGCGCGTCAGCGGCGGATCTCATCCAGCAGATTGATCAGGTCGAGCGCCTCAGCCGCGCGATTGGAGCGCACC
>CAYTME010000056.1:7607-12415 GCA_964438415.1 uncultured Pleurocapsa sp.
GACTCGCGCGCCCTTCACGGTAGCTGCGGTAGGCCTCGATCGCCGCGTTGATCGCATCCTCCAGCAGGTCGAACGCCTGCTCCATCATCAAGTCACCGTCCATCTCGGTGACGTCCGGCAGCTCATCGTAGGCTTCAGCCGCATCGACGTCGTCATCCTCTGCGTCATCATCGTCAAGGCCGTCGTCGTCATCCGCATCGCTGGCGAAGTTGTCGTCATCGACATCGCCGGGTTCTGCTGATGCCGCATCGTCCACATCCGACTGAATACCGTCTTCATCGACCAGCGCATAGCTGTCCAGGTAGCTGGACGCTGTGACTGTGTACTCCGCCTCATCAGGGGGCGGCAGCACGGCTTCAAGCTCGGTGTCAAGCGTCTCATCCGTGAGCACTTCGCCGTAGCGTCCGTAAACGTAATCAGGGCGCTGTTCTGGCTCCGGCTCGGCGACGCTTTCAGCCTCGTCTGCCACCAGTGCATCTTCGACTACCGGCTCTTCATCCTCGATGATCTCACCGTAGCGCCCGTAGACGTACTCAGGGCGATGTTCTGGCTCCGGCTCGTTGGCGATTTCAGCCTCGCCTGTCAACGATGCATCATCAACTGCTGGCTCTTCATCCTCGACCACTTCGCCGTAATGCCCGTAGGCGGGACTCGGCGGCGTATCTTCAGCGGCGTACAGCTCTTCGTACTCACCCTCGCCAGGCGCAGCGTCGATCGCCGCCGCAGGCTCGGACGGCTCAGTACTATCCACATCGTAGGGAACCGCGGGGGCCGCGTCATCGGGCTGGCCGTTGGTGCTGGCGAGCCAGTTCATGCGTTCGTGTTCCCAAAGCGCGGCGCGCTCGGCAGCGCGCAGGCGCGGTTCCTCATCTCGACCCAGTATCTGGTCGATATACGCGCGGGCGCGCTCGTCGAAGAGAAGCTCCGGCGACTGCGCCAAGACGGCGCGCGCGCCATCCGCATCATCAGCGGCGAGGAACACATACAGCCCCATGATCAGCGACCGGTCGGGACGCATCGCGCGGATCGCGGCCAGACCGTCGGCGATGGCGGCGGCATCCTCGTTCGGCGCTCTGTTGAGATGGTCTTCGACCGCTGTCTCCAGCGCATCGAGATCGTCATCATTGAAAAGCACGATCAGCGAGGCGAGACGGCCTTCATCGTGAGCGACGGCGAAGGCATTGTACAAACCAACCGGCTCGCGGTCGGCGGTTGGTGAGCTGCGGTAGGCACGCACACGGTCGAGCAGCGCAATGCGCTCGCGCAGCACCTCGGCATCAGCCTCTTCCAGATGATCCGACCGGCTGAGCGCCAGCGCGCGCATCTCATCCAGTACATCGTCGGGAGACACGCGGATGAGCGCCTCCATGTTGGCCTCGTCGGCTGCTCTGAGGAGCGCATCGATCAAGACTTGTTCGCGATCGGGGTCGAAATCTTCGGACATCGCATAGAACCTTTCCAAAAAAGCAGGCAGAGCCGTAAACACATCGATGTGATGAGCGTATGACAGTTCGGTTAAGCGATCAACTAGACAGTTTTAATCAACTGTGATGAGTTTTCGACATAAATCGGACTGTACACCGGCTGACAGCGTCGCTCAGACATCACCGAGGCCGTCGATGGGCACGCAATCCCCCACCGATCGCAGACGCGGGAGTCAGCGGCTGGGCCGACCGATCAACAGTACGCACTGCCGTCGCCCAGCAGCAAACGCTCACGCACAGCTTAGCCCAGAAAGCTGTATACTTAAGCTGTAAACCTCGCGGCTCACGCCGCATTCATCGTATCTGGATAGGAAGATCATGGTTCAACACCTGTGGCATAATCTCGCGCCCGGCCCCAAAGTCCCCGAAGTCGTCTACGCGGTCGTCGAGGTGCCGAAAGGCAGCCGCAATAAATACGAGTACAGCAAAAGCGCCGGTGTGATCAAACTTGACCGTGTGCTCTACAGCCCGCTGCATTATCCCGGCGATTACGGTTTCATCCCGCAGTCATATTACGGTGACGGCGACCCCATGGATATCCTGGTAATGATGAACGAGGCGACTTTTCCTGGATGCGTCATCGAAGCGCGCCCGATCGGCATGCTGCGCCTGCTCGACAAGGGCGAGCACGACGACAAGATATTGGCTGTCCCCGCGACTGACCCGCAGTTCGACGAAATTCATATGCTGGGCGATATGGCGAAGCATTTCCTGCGCGAAGTCGAACACTTTTTTGTCGTCTACAAACAGCTCCAGGGCATGCAGGTCGTCAGTGAGGGCTGGGTCGATGCCGACGCTGCGCGCGAGGCCGTGATGGAGTCGCTGCGCCTTTACCGCGATACTTTCCCGCCGCAGAGAATCTGAGTCACCCCTTGCGCTGCGAGTTTACAGACAGTTTACACGGCTCTAAGACGCAGTTTATGCCACCTGCCTAGCATACAGAGGTAGAGGTGAGCAGTTTCGGCCCTTTAATCGAGCTAAAACGGATAGACGGATGAGGACAAATCGTATGTCAATGAGAGTCGTGAGGCGTTTCGCAGCGCTGTTCATCATCGCCATGCTCATGCTGGCAGCTTTCTATATCGGGACGATGGTGGTTGCGACCAACGCGCGCAGCCCGATCACGTTCGAACCGCGCGCTCAGATCATCAATACCCCGCCGCCGAACGCCACCGAATACGAGCGGATGCTGGCGGAGCTGTACAATCGTGTCGCGCCGTCGGTCGTCGCGATCGAAGTCGTCTCATCATTCAGTCACCCTGTACTCGATCAGCAGTTCAGCCAGGGTGCGGGCACGGGCTTCGTGCTTGACGATCAGGGTCACATCGTCACCAATTATCATGTTGTCGATGGCGCGGTTCAAATCGAGGTCAAATTTTTCGATGGCACGATCGTGCGCGGTGAGATCGTCGGTCTCGACCCGGACAGCGACATCGCCGTGCTGCGCGTCGATCTGCCTGCTGAGCAGCTTATCCCGGTACCGCTGGGCGACTCGGATGCGCTGTTCGTCGGCCAAACGACGATCGCTATTGGCAGCCCGTTCGGACGCGAGTGGACGATGACAACCGGCATCGTCAGCGCGCTGGGGCGCACGATCCGCGGCCTCAATATCTACTCGATCGGCCAAGCGATCCAGACCGATGCCGCCATCAACCCCGGCAACAGCGGCGGCCCACTGCTGAACTTGGCGGGTGAAGTGATCGGCGTGAACGCGCAGATCGCCAGCGAGGTGCGCGCCAATTCGGGTGTCGGCTTCGCTATTCCAGCCAATCTAGTGCGCCGTGTGGCTCAATCGCTGATCGAGAAGGGACGCGTCGATTACAGTTTCATCGGCATCGGCGGTGACGATATGTCGCTAGCGCAGATCGAGGCGCTTAATCTGCCGAACAATGCGCGCGGCGTCGTCGTTCAGCGCGTCGAGGCCAACAGCCCGGCGGCGCGCGCTGGCCTGCGCAACCCCGATCGCCCGCGCCGGATCGACGGCATCGTCGTGCCGACACAGGTCGATATCATCACGGCCATCGATGACCAGCCGATCGGCAGCATGGAGGAGCTGATCGCGTACTTGGCGAACCACACCCAACCCGGCCAGACCGTCAGCTTGACGGTGCTGCGCGATGGGCGGGACGTGGTCACCTTGTCGGTGACGCTCTCGGCACGCCCAACCGTCAGTCGGTAAATGCTTGTGGGGAGGGCAGTCCGGCGGCTGCCCTCCTCGCTTCTCCACATGCTGACCGAGTCGGCAAAGCGCATCCTGCCATGCCCTCCCGCTACAGTCTCTACAACTTCCTCTCCCCGCGCATGACTCCCGTCTACCAGGCCATCGCCGACCATCTGGCGAAGGCGCTCTCATGCCGGTTCGAGGTGATCGTCGCTCATGATTACGCGCAGGTGGCGCAGGCCGATTTTAGCCTGATTTGCAGCCTCGCCTATCTGCCGCGCCAAGATCAGCTTGAGCCGCTAGCCGCCCCCATTCTGATCGGTGCACGCTATCAGAATCGCCCGATCTATTTCTCCGATGTGATCGTCCAGCGCGACAGCCCGGCCCACACATTCGACGATCTGCGCGGATGCTCATGGGCATACAACGAGCCGGAGTCGCAGTCTGGCTACGGTATCACGCGCTTTCATCTGCTGACCATAGGCGAAATATGCGGCTTCTTCGGACAGGTCATCGAGGCGGGCAGCCACCGAAATGCGATCGCGATGGTGATCAACGGCCAAATCGATGCGGCCGCCATCGACTCGCATGTCCTGGAGCTGGCGCTGCGCGACGATCCGACGTTGGGCGAAGAAATCCGCATCGTCGCCAGTTTGGGGCCATCTACCATTCAGCCGCTGGTCGCAGCGCGCTGGCTGCCTGCTGCGCTGCGGTTGGATGTGCAGCAGGTGCTGGTCAGCATGCACCACGACGCGGATACCCGCGCCCGCCTGGCGACTGGCTTGATCGATCGCTTCATCGCCGTCGATGACCCAAGCTACGATGACATCCGTGCGATGCGGGAGGCCTGCGCACGAGCGGATTTCCTCACGCTGCGCTGAAGGCAGCGTCCGCGTCCGCAGAGTCAGACGCCCTCCTCTCACTCGCCGCGCAGCAGACGACGAGAAATGTGATTGTGCTGTTCGACCAGCAGCGGCAGATCGACCGTCTGCAGCGCGCCGTCGCGCACGACAACCCGCCCATTGATGATCGATAGATCGACAGCCCCCGGCTGGCACAGCACCAAAGCCGCCACCAGGTCTTGCTGCGCGCCAGCAAAAGCCGGTGTATCTACCCGATAGGCGATGATATCCGCCGCCATACCGGGCGCGATCTGACCGATG
>CAYTME010000056.1:12425-17461 GCA_964438415.1 uncultured Pleurocapsa sp.
CATCGCGTCCGAGCACCGCCGCGCCGCCGCGCGTCGCCAGCCAGAGCGCCTCACGCGCGCTCAACGCCGCCGGATCGCCGCCTGCGCGCTGGAGCAGGAGTGCCATCCGCGCCTCAGTTAGCAGATGCCCGCTGTCGTTCGACGCCGAGCCATCGACGCCCAGGCTGACCGGGACGCCGCTGTCGATCATCCGCCGGATCGGCGCTGTGCCGCTGGCGAGGCGCATGTTGCTGCTAGGACAGTGACAGACGCCCGTGTGTGTGCGTGCAAACAGGCCGATCTCGACGCTGTCGAGCTTGACGCAGTGCGCGTGCCATACGTCATCGCCCACCCAATCAACCGACTCTGCCCAAGGGCCAGGGCGCTGGCCGAACGTCTCCAGACTGTAGGCTATATCGTGATCGTTTTCGGCAAGGTGCGTGTGGAGATACACCCCGTAGCTGCGCGCCAGCGCCGCCGACTCGCGCATCAGGTCGATCGATACGGTGAACGGTGAGCATGGCGCGACGACGATACGGAGCATGGCGCCGTGTGCCGGGTCGTGATACTGCTCGATGGCGCGGCGCGTATCCCGCAAAATGGCGTCCTCGCGTTCGACGACGCCGTCAGGTGGCAGCCCGCCCTGGCTCTCACCGACGCTCATCGAACCGCGGGCTGCGTGAAACCGCAGCCCGATCTCCTGCGCCGCGCGGATCTCATCGTCGATCGTCACATCGTTCGGGTAGATGTACAGGTGGTCGCTGCTGGTCGTGCAGCCACTCAGGATCAGCTCGGCCATTGCCAGCTTCGCGCTCACGTAGATCGCTTCGCCGTTCAGCCGCGCCCAGATCGGATAGAGCGTGCGCAGCCAGGCGAACAACTCGCGATCCTGCGCCATACAGCGCGTCAGCGACTGGAACATGTGATGATGGGTATTGACCAAGCCTGGCAGCACGACATGGCGGCGCAGGTCGTAACTTTCGTCGGCAGGCGGCGGCGCGACTGCGTGCGTAGCGACATCTGCGATCATGCCATCGCGGATGAAGACCCAGGCGTCGCTCAGCTCGCGACGCGCGTCATCCATCGTCGCCAGCGTGTGAATGTGCGTCAGCAAAAGCGAGGTCACGCGGCACTCCTCTTTGTTACGCATGCGCTGGCGCGATTATAGCGTGGATGTACCGTGCGAAAGGCTCACAGCTCCAGCTCGTCGAGCGAGATCAAGCCCTGCTTGAGCGCGTAGAGGATCGCCTGGCCGCGATGTGCGAGCTGAAGCTTGGCTAGGATATTGCCGACGTGAGTCTTGACCGTCTCTTCGCTGATGACGAGCACCTCGGCGATCTGCTTGTTGGTGCGTCCGTTGGCGAGCTGGCGCAGCACATCCATCTCGCGCTCGGTCAGTTCGCTGCCCGGCAGCCTGCCACGCAGCAGGTCTTGCAGCACCGAGCCAGCGATCGACGGATCGAGCACACTCTGCCCACGGGCCGCTGCCCGCACCGCCGAAAGCAGCAGTTCAGGATCGGCTTCCTTGCGGATATAGCCGATCGCGCCTGCGCGCAGCGCCGCCACCACCCGCGCATCATCGGCGTAGGCAGTCAGGACGACGACCTGCGTATGCGGCGAGCGGGTGCGGATACGGCGCGTCGTCTCGATACCGTCAATGCCCCCGGGCATGAGCAGATCCATCACGATCACATCCGGCAGCCACGCATCGACCTGAAGCACTGCCTCCTCGCCGCTGCTCGCCATCCCGACAACGCAGACATCAGTGAACGCCTCCAAATAGCTGCGCAAGCCCTGGCGCACGACCTGGTGGTCATCGACCAATGCGACGCGGATCTGACTCATGACATCACCTCAGCAAGGTCAACTCGCTGCCGGATGCTGCGGTGGTACAGCAGATACGCCAGCGCCCAGATGATGAAGAGGACGCCCGCCCCCGGCAGTGCCAGGTCAAGCCAGTCGCCCGAGCTGGTCAGTGGAAACTGCGGCGGAAAATCGAACGCCAGGTTGAGCAGCATCGGCAGTGCCCACAGAAAGCTCCAGCGGTTCCAACCGCTCTCCACGAAATTCTCATGCACCGCACGCGCCAACTGGGACGGAGACAGCGCGCGCATGTAACGATCGTACCAGGTGAACGAGCGCATCAGCACCCCGATCAGCCCGACGAGTGCGAGCGCGCCGGAGATCAGCGCAGCGCTCGATCCGAAGGCAGGGATCACCAGCGTGGGCACGAATACGAATGCGAACAGCGGCACGACCAGCAGCCCACCCCAGATGTGATAGCGCAGCAGCGCCCAGGCCGTGC
The DNA here is from genome assembly GCA_964438415.1 of uncultured Pleurocapsa sp. Lineage (GTDB taxonomy): Bacteria > Chloroflexota > Anaerolineae > Aggregatilineales > Phototrophicaceae > Flexifilum. The sequence goes on from CAYTME010000056.1 coordinate 14,710, forward strand.
TCATCGGCTCGATCGCCGGGGTCAGATCGCGCAGTTTGCGCCAGCCGCGTGCGAACGCCCACATCCCCCCTACCATGCCGCCGACGCCGAGCAGACCAAAGACAACCGTGAAGACGACGAGCACGGGTGGGAGTTCGTCTCGTCCGAGGCCGAGCACAGCAACAAACAGCAGGACAGCGCTGATGAACATGCCGGCAGCCGCGCCCTGCACCCAGACTTTGATCTCGTCGATCTTCGTTTTCATCTCTGTTGACATCTCCTCGCTTCCTTCTGTCTCGATCAATGGCTGCGGCTGCAGCGGAATGGTCAGGTGAAGCTCTGTGCCGCCGCCCAGCCTGCTCGTGATTTCAAACGTTCCGCCGACGGCATTGGCGCGCGCCTTCATGTTCGCCAGCCCCATCCCCGATGCGGGAACGGCCGGATCGAAGCCCTGGCCGTCATCCTCGATACGCATGTGAAGGGTATCTGGATCCGTGCACACAGTCAGCGCCGCCGTTTGCGCGCGCGCATGGCGTGCGATGTTGGTCAGCGCCTCTTGGGCAATGCGGAAGATGACTTCCTGCGTGCCGACGGGCAGTTGGTCGTCGGCAGGCAGCGCTTCGATCGTGCAGGTGACCTGCGCGCCGCTGCGATAGCCGAGCGCCTCGCACTGATCGCGCAGCGCCTGCGTCAAGCCGACCTTCTCCAACGGCGCAGGCGCGAGCTGCTGAAGCAGCGCGCGCATCTCGACCATCGCCTCCTGTGCGCTCCTGCGTATATCATCGAGCGCAGCGCGCGCACCAGCGGGGTCGTTTTCCCAACGCACCTGCGCCGCCGCCGCACTGACGCTGATGCTGAAAATCTGCTGCTTGATCGAGTCGTGCAGATCGCGCGCCAGCCGTCCGCGCTCCTCCTGCGCGGCGGCCTCCCCGATCTGCTCGCTGAGCTGCTGGCGCATCGCATTCAGCTCGCGCTGGCGGGCGATCAGGGCATTGACATGCTCCATGATGAAGCGCATCGGCTCGCGGCCTTTAGTCGGCAGATCGCCAGTCGGCAGACCCTGCGCCAGCCGGTGCAGCGCTGTCTCGATGCGCTCCAGGTCGCCGAGTACGCCCGATGTGATCAACCACCCGTACAGCCCGCCGATGATGAACGAGGCACCGAGCAGCGCCGCCACCCCCAATCCCGACACATCGCGCACCTGCTGCGCCAGGATCAACGTCAGCAGCGCCGCAGCGCCATGGGTCAAGATCATGAGGGTCGTCATGCCCATCCGCGTCATGCGCCCGACATATTCCGGTTTGCTTTTGGGAGGGGAGAACTTGATCATGGAACCGCTCCACATTCGCCTGCAACACCACACTCAGGATATCGAGCGCGGCGCAATACGACATCCCATCCCTGCGGGGTTCGCATCTCCCTCGAATGGGGGAAGCGGCAGCTGCACTCGCTCCCATCCGGCAGCGGACAGAAGCACGCGCGGATGCATTCGTCTGCGGTATAGGCAAACCTCCGCTATAATGATCGACAGGCAGTCAGGGCGAGGCAGGTGGAGATGGCGGTCAATCCCAAGCAGCAGTGGACGGTCGAGCAGTATCTCGACTTCGAACGCGAAAGCGAGATCCGCCACGAATTCTACAACGGTGAGATCTTCGCCATGGCGGGCGCCGAGCCTGCGCACAATGACATTTTCAGCAACACCCACTTTTGTTTGATGCGCCAGCTCAGCACGCGCCCGTGTAAGGTCCACGGCTCCGACATGCGCGTGAAGACGCCATCCGGCTTGTACACCTATTCCGATATCTCGGTCGTCTGCGGTGAGCGCCGCTTCAACGACGACCGTCCGCGCACTCTGCTCAACCCGACGCTGATCGTCGAGGTGCTCTCGCCTGCGACTGAGTCCTACGACCGCGGAGACAAATTTCATCACTACCGATCGCTGCCCTCGCTGCAAGCCTACGTCTTAATCGCTTCGACCCGCCAGCGGATCGAGCTGTTCGCCCGCCAGCCCAACGAGACGTGGCGCATCGACGTGTTCGAAGCGTCCGATGCTGTAGTCGACCTGCAGTCCATCGGCTGCTCGCTCCCGCTGGCCGAGGTCTACGCCAACGTCGAATTTGACACGTGAATGATGCCCGGCAGCCCGTTCGATGCGCTCGCGTCCACGTATGACACTGACTTCACGCAGTCGCCGATCGCGCGGCACCTGCGCGCGCGCGTTCACGCCCGGCTCGACCGGCTGATCGGGGCGGGCGAGGCGGCGCTCGAACTCGGCTGCGGCACAGGCGAAGACGCGCTCTACCTCGCTCAGCGCGGCGTGCACATCACCGCCACGGACAGCAGCCCAGCGATGCTGAGCGCGGCGAGTGCCAAGCTGTCAGCCTACGCCCACGCTCGCGTCGAGCGGCTCGATCTCGTGCAGCTCCCGGTGTCAGCGCCCGCCCCCGAACTCACCCACCACCAACTTCGGCTCGTCCTCGCCAATTTCGGCGTCCTCAACTGCCTGGCCAATTGGCGACCACTGGCGGCATGGCTGGCGCAGCTCGTCGCACCGGGCGGTCATCTCGCCTTTGGCATTATGGGACCGCTCTGCCTGTGGGAGATCGCATGGCACGGGCTGCACGGCGAATGGGCGGCTGCGCTGCGGCGATTGAGGAGGGGAACATCGTTCGCAGCGCGAGCGCGCTCGGTTCCAGCACTCGATCCGCAGCCGCTCACCTCCATCCCGATCCACTACCCCAGTCCGCGGCGGCTCACGCGCGACTTCGCGCCC
>CAYTME010000056.1:17477-18594 GCA_964438415.1 uncultured Pleurocapsa sp.
ATACACGTTCAGCCATTGGGTTTGTTTTTGCCGCCGAGCGATGTCTACGGCGCGCTCGAACGGCGCCCGCGCCTGCTGCGCGCGCTGCTGACGCTCGATGAGCGCTGGGGCCGCTGGCCGCCGCTGGCCGCCTGCGCCGATCACTACTGGATCGAATTCGCGCGCACGACGACTGAGCCGCCGCGATGACTCTCTCCCGCGGGACGATCGCGCTGGCGGTGAGCAATGTCGGCACAGCCGGGCTGTCGTTCTTGCTGGCGGCGCTGATCGGCCGGACGCTCGGCGATGCCGGGTTAGGGGCGTATGCCGTCGCACTGGCATGGGCGCTGCCGCTGGCGCTGCTGGCCGAGTTCGGGGTCGGCACACTGATCACTCGGCAGGTGGCGCAGGCCAGCGCCGGCGCTGGCGACTGGGTGCGCGCCGCGGTACGCGCCCGTCAGATCATGGGCGGGCTGGGCGCGCTGGCGCTGATCGCCGCTGCGCCGTTTCTGAGCGCCGACCCGCTCATCGCCAGCGGCATCCAGCTCTCGGCACCGCTGGTCGTCATTCAGCCGCTCTACAGCACCTACACCGCCGTCATGCGCGGACGCGGCGATATGCGCCCGATCCCCTGGCTCAATATCGGCATGCTGGCGGTACAGCTTCCGCTGACGGCGCTCGCGTTCGCGTGGATGCTGCCCGCGTTCTCACGGGATGCGGCCGTGCTGGCCGCGCTGGCGATCAACACGCTGACATCTGGCGGGCAGCTCGCCGCGGCGTGGATCCTCTACCGCCGGCGCTTCTTCCTACGCCCGACAAGGCGGCACGGCGTGCCGCTCAGCCGCGTGCTGCGCGCATCATGGCACTTCGGGCTGGCGGCGGTCTTCGCGGCGCTGCAAATGCGGCTCGGCTTCATGCTGCTGGAGCCGCTGGCGGGCGCGAGCGCGGCTGGCTATCTGGCGTCAGCCAACCGCTTCAGCGAGGCGGCGCGGCTGCTGCCGAATGCCTATTTCGGCGCACTCTTCCCTCGCCTCTCGGCGCTCGCCGCCGAGCCGGCCAGCCTGCGCCCGACCTTTCGCCGGGCAATGCTCGCGCTCGGCGGCTATGGCGTGCTGGCGGCGCTGGCGCTGGCGGCCAG